>JAHKAL010000052.1 GCA_018826545.1 Patescibacteria group bacterium
TACTTTAATAACATTAACTATTTTCAACTGTTATTATTAATATAAGAAATTTATAGAATATAGTCAATCAAATTTTGAGAGTTCCTTTTTGTTTGTTTGGACAAGCATTTTAAAATTCGCTATCATTGTAATTAATGAAAGTTGAAGAATACTTTTTAACCTAAACAATAATCCCCAGTCAAAAATATGAAAAAAACACATTCAATAGTTTTATTTAATCAAAAGCAAGTACGTCGTTCCTATGATGAAGAAAAAGAAAATTGGTATTTCTCAATTATTGATGTCGTTCAAATTTTAACTGACTCTAGTATCCCAAGGCGATATTGGAGCGATCTGAAAAACAAGTTGAAAAATGAAGGAAGTGAAGTGTACGAAAAAATCGTACAGTTGAGAATGGCCGCTCCTGACGGAAAACAAAGGGAAACGGATTGTTTTTCTACGGAGGATTTACTCCACGTAATTCAATCAATTCCCTCACCTCTCTAAGCTATTTGGACTTAAAATAGGTTCAAACTTTTTCAGGAGAGGCGATATAGATATAAAAGAAGTTTTATAAATCCAATACTTCTACAAGTTGTTTTATAAGAGCAACTACTACTGGAGCTGCAAGTAAAGAATAACACTCTACTCCATTGTCATCTTTAACACTCCAAGGCTTTTCCTCTACTTTTATCTTTTTGCCATCAAGTTTAAATACATATTCAGGTGTAATTTCATATTTATCAAAGTATTTTTCTGCCTCATCAACTGGAACATGATTTCTGAGAAGTATTTTTGGTACTCCATAAAGGCCAAATACACTTCTTAATATCCCCTCGTCTTTTTCAAGTCTTACCTTTATTGGACCAATACCCAAATTGTCCCCTTCTTTAGCTTGCATCCTAGCTCCTTCACAATTTGGATTATCACAGATTAGGTAGAATTCTTTCTTTTCCTTATCATATTCAATTTTACTAGTAGGTAAAAGTTTTAAGTTTCTGGAACTATGGCAAAGCGGGCAAACTACTCTATATTTGATTCTTTCATCTATAACAGACTCTGGTATATCAATGAGAATAAATAAATCCGGATCGTCTCTAAAGTTAATAAGATCCCTAAAATACAAAGAATACGATACCTGGTCATTCTCTCTTGGAAGTCCATCTATAAAAATGGCTTTCTTACCCAACTTTGAAATATGAAGCTTTAAAAGTGCCAAAACAAACTCAGTTGGAAGAAGAGTTTTGGTGGACCTTCCCAATAGTGCATCTACTGCATCATCAAATGAAATATAGCCTCTATAAAGCTTCTTAAGCTTGATATAATCCTTACTTTTTACAAATTCATTCCAGTTCTCATGAGTATCTCTAACAATATCCCCTACAGAAACGTGTGCTACATACTCATTACCAAATATTTCTGAAAAAAGAACCGAGTATGTTCCCTTCCCAGAGTTTTTCTTACCCAAAAGAAAAGCTATAAAAGTATTGTCTTTAAGATATTTTTTGAGTAGTTTTATCTCTCCTCCAATTTTTGCCTCAAAATATTCATTCCTTGAAGTAGGATTATTTAAATCATACTTTTTAGTTACTCCTGGCTTTTTTGTACCAATCAGCGGAAATTCAAGTGCTTTCATATCTAATTTTCCAAAATTATAAATTAGTTCAAGACTTTTTCAAAGGGGCCTTTTTGATTAAAAGGACCAATTACAGCTAAATTTAATTTTTCTTCTGTAAAAACTCTTTTAGCAAATTCATAGATCTCATCTTCAGTTATTTTATCAATTTCCTTAAACACCTGCTCAGGAGTTTTTATTTCTAGGTTAAATAAAGCCCTTATCCCAAAAAAATTATTAACAGCTCCCGTATCTTCCAAGGAAAGGGCTAGTTGTCCTTTTAAGTATTCTTTAGCCTTAGATAATTCCTTTGAAGTAACTTTTTTTGTTTTCCTAGCCAAGGCATAATATTCACCTAAAATAATTTGAATTGCCTTTAGAGCATTTTTAGGATCAACACCTGCATAAGTTAAGACTTCTCCCGTATCTATATAATGACCAGTTGAAACTTTTACTGCATATGCAAGGCCCCTTTTCTCCCTTACCTCAGTAAACATCCTTGAACTCATTCCTCCACCAAGTATCGAAGAAGTTACAGCCTCAATATATCTATCCTTTGAATCTCTTTTTTCTCCCAAAAATCCAAGCATTAAATGGGCTTGTTCATTTTTCTTTTCAACTAATATTACCTCAGGATCGGATTGATTAGACTTGAATGTTTCAAAAACTCCTTCTTTAACTTTCCGTGGTTTTAAGCTCCCAAAATATTTCTTTGTTAAGGTTAAAACTTCTTTTTTGTCTACTCCACCTGATACAGAAATAAGGATATTTTCAGGGTAATAATATCTCTTTCTATATAAAACAAAATCATCTTTTTTAATATTTTTAACTGTCTTTTCAAAACCAATAACATCCCTTCCCAAATTGTCTCCCTTAAATAAAGATCTTTCAAAGACTTCTCCAATCTGATATATAGGGGTATCTTCATACATGGCAATTTCTTCAATAATTACTCCTTTCTCTCTTTCAATTTCTTTTTCATTTAAAATTGGGTTTAAAACCATATCACTTAGTACATCAAAAACTGTATCTAAAGATTCTTTTCTGGCCTTAATATGAAAGTTCGTCCACTCTTTTGAAGTGGAAGCATTAAATTCCCCTCCTATTGCATCAACAGCCTCAGATATTTCTCTTGCTGAAGGGCGTTTCTTACTTCCTTTAAATACAATATGCTCCAAAAAATGGCTAATACCTGCGATATCGTTAGTTTCATTCCTTGAACCTGTTTTAACCCAAACAGTAACCGTAGCTGACTCTAAAGAAGTCATTGGCACAAATAAAATTCTGACTTTATTAGGTAATGTTTCTAAATGATAATTCATAACTTTATATTCTACACAAAAAATACATTTCTAGTACCTCCAACCTCCATTTCGCAAATTATGAAGTGCGAATGCACCCTTCACTAAAGTGCGATGCTTTCCTCTTCCATGATTTTTATAAGATCTGCCTCTTGTTAAGAAAATATCAGTTTCTTCATCAACTAATAAACTGAATCTTGAATTATTAATTCCTTTTCTATGACCTTTCTTAAATTTTTCTCTTCCCAAACATTGATATTCAGTTTCTTGTAACATTTGTTCCGAGATTATATAACAAATGTCTACATTCTTGTTGGAGCTTCTATACCTAAAAGGTTTAGACCATTTCCCAATACCTGTCCCACTGACTTTGTAAGAAGAACTCTAAAATTCTCATTATCTCCACCTATTATCTTGTGTTTGTTATAAAAAGTATTATATTTTTGTGCCAAAGAAAAAAGATAACTACAAAGAAGGTTCGGTGAATATAATTTGGCAGCTAGTAAAATATAATTTGAAAATTTGATAAGAGCTCTTAAAATTGCAGTTTCTTCGTCATTAAGCTTATAATTTGCATCATTTTCTTTTTTAAGATCAGATTTTTCTAAAACACTATTAGTTCTTGCACAGGTGTACTGTAAATATGGAGCACTATTTCCTTCCAGTACAAATATTTTCTCCCAATCA
>JAHKAL010000053.1 GCA_018826545.1 Patescibacteria group bacterium
ATTCCCAAGGCCAGTATCCCAAATATACCCAAAAGGAATGTTTTGTAATAAAAGGATTTTTTAAACTTAATTCTTACGAGCCACAAAATAACAATGGCAAAAAAAGTATAAAAGGAAGTTTGAGGATAACCAGCCAATAGCTGAAAAAATAAAGAAAAAGAAAATCCAAGACCATCTAAATATCTGGCTTTCTCTAAAAACCTATCTTCAAACAAAAGAATTAATGGAATAAAGGCCGATGTTAAAGTATGTCCATTCCACTGAGAAAATATCATATTAAAACCAGAGAAAGAAAACACAAGACTTCCAAAAACTGAACCCAATTTGGACACTTTCCAATGCCTTAGTAGAAGATAAGTAAAAGTCGCTGCCAAAACATGCTGCAATATAATTTGAATACTCCAAGCGTTTACTTGATCAAACATAAAATAGACAAAATTTGTTAGCGAAAAAGAAGCAGCCTGTAAATTAGCAAAGAGTGGTGTACCAGTAAGAATAAAAGGATTCCATAAGGGTAATTCTCCGGATTTTAAAAGATCGATTCCCAACATTTGTTCTGGAAAAATCAGAGACACAACATCTGTTGTCATTGGATTTTTTACAGGAACACCTGTAGGAAATCCCCATTTGTAGTCAAGCCATGGATAATATACCCCAACAATAAAATCTCCAGGTATTGGAACTTGTCCTTTTAAAAATACTTTCCAAAAGAAAATACAGACAACAAATATAATTAAAATAAATGGCCAAGTATTTTTAAATAATTTCAAGAAGTGTTTTTTCAAATTTCTCATAGCTAAAATTTTTGCTTTGGGCAATTGCATTTTTAGAAATATCGATATATAAATCTCTTTCTTTAATAAGTTTTTTTGTATATAACAACAATTCCTTTGTATTATTCCAAAGAAAACCGTTTTTACTATTATTAATAATCTCTTTATGCCCTCCTGCGTTAAATACTAAAGGAATTGCACCGGCAGCCATTGCTTCTACAACCGATATTCCAAAATGTTCAACTTTTTCAGGTTCTTTCGTCTCGTCTATCTTATAACCCACTGCCGACCAAAATATTTTAGATTTTCCGTAAAGTTTTGAGATTTCAGTAAAACTTGTATTTTCATAAAACTCTATAGGTAAATCTTTTGATTTTTCTTTAAGTTTTTCTAAATAATCTCCTACTCCAATGTCAATTCCTCCTGCCAAAATTAGTTTCCAGTTTGTAATTCCCGAATCATATAAATTTTTAAAAGCATTAATTAAAATATCATGATTTTTTGCTTGCTTAAGTTGGGAAAATCTACCGACAAAAATTATTTGATTTTGCTTTTTTAAAGGAACTATTTTTTCAACTAAAACAGGTGGGTAAATAACAATGCTATTCACTTTAAATTCTTGATCAATAAATTTCTTGGTGAATTGTGAATTACATATGATTTTATTAATTCGGAAAAACTTCATTCTATTTATTAAAGTATTCGCATTTAAGTTAGTAAAAGGAACTTGAAAATGAAGATAATTTTTTCTAGCCCTTAAGGTAGGAATACTTCCATCAGAAACCCAAAAACATAAATCATACCCGTCTCCTCTTTTAATACTGTCTACAAAATTAATTCCAGTAAGATCAATTCCAAATCTTTCTTCGAGCTTTTTCTTTATTAAAGGATCTTTCCATTCAATAAAGACTTCATATCCATGGTTTTTTAAAACTGTTGCAACTGATAAAGAATATCTTTCTCCTCCGCCTAGAGTATCTAAATATGGATTATATATTGCTGCTTTCATTTTAATTTTAAATATTTGTTTTTTTATCTTCCTGGATAACTTGCATTTCCCAAAGTTTTGCATAAGTAATCATTCTAGAATACATCTGATAAATAATTTCGATAATTCCAATTGGTCCATCTAAAAAACCCAACTTCTTTATGCCTCTAAACCAAACTTCCCTAAAAGCAACTGAAAAAAATCTCCACCAAACCATTTTTGGGTGATTTGATTTAAATAAAAGCTTCGCTTCAATTTCAGACCACTTATTAGTTTTTTCTACCATTTCTGAGATGGATCTATGCGATATATGAATCAAGGGATTAACTAATTTACCAACTTCTCCTTTAACTCTGGGTTGTTCATGCAGCTCCCCTTCCCATTTAATTAAAGACTCCTTTTTCATAAGCCTTAGAACATAATCAGGCCACCACCCTCCATGTTTTAATTCTTTACCTAAAAGAATATTTCTTCTTGGAATTGCATAAGCGGAAAATTTATTTGAACTTACTACCTCTTTTATTTCTTTTTTAAGTTTTTCGTCAATTCTTTCATCAGCATCAATATATAAAAGCCAATCTCCTTTTGCCTTTTCCGCTCCATAATTCCTCCTGAAAGAAAAGTCTTTATTGTCAATCTCGTATATTTTTGCTGTAAAAACCTTTGCTATCTCTAAAGTTTTATCCTCAGAGCCATCATCAACAATAATAATTTCATCAGCTATATCTTCCAAAGAGATTAAACAATCTTTAATAAGATCTTGATTATCTCTTGTCAGAATAATTGCACTTATGAAAGTATTATTTTCTGTCATTTTATTCTTGAACCTTTACCCAACCTATTAAGATAAAAATCAATTACACCTTTCTTTTGCCACTTTCTTCCGAGTATAAAAAGTCTAATGCTGTCTCTTATAAGAGCAAATTTAGTTCTTAATGGCATATACCTAAAACCGTAAACTAATCTATTTCTTGTTAAAAAATAATCATTTGTTTCTCCACCTGGACCACCAGCTGCAACAGATACCTTGTGCCACAATTTAGTCTTTGATGTATAAATTACTTTCCATCCTGCCATTTTTGCTCTTTGAGAAAGATCAGCATCTTCCCAATATAAAAATAATTTATCATCTAAAAGCCCTATTTCCTTTAGAAGTTTTGAGTTTAATAAAACAAAAGCACCACTTGCATAATCAGTTTCTTCCTGTTTATCATATTGGCCTTTATCTATTTCATCTACACCTCTATGAGAGGAATAAACATTGTCTTTATCAATTATTCCACCTGCATACCAAATAACTTTTCCTAAATCTTCTTTTTTATATCTTTCTTTATGAAACTCATACCCTTTGGCAAAATACATTTTTGGTGAGATTAAACCAATCTTTTTATCCTTCAGAACTTCATTTACAACAACCTTAACAATTTCTTTTGTAAAATAGATATCGTTATTTAAAAGTATTATGTAATCTGCTTTTCTTTCTATTGCATCTATAATCCCCACATTGTTCCCACCTGCAAAACCTAAATTTTTTTCATTTCTAATAATCTTAAAGGGCATATTGGAAAGCTTGTAATCTTTTAATTTTTCGAAAGTTTCATCCTTTGAGGCATTATCAACGACCACTGTTTCAACATTCAATCCATCAACTTCTAATTTGGAAATACACTCTAACACTTCTAAAGTAAGATCAATTCCATTATAGGCAAGAACAATTAAGGATACTTTTGGTTTTTTGGTCATTTTTTACTTTTGAGGAGCCTTTTTATTCTTTCAGGTAAAGTCTTGATAATTTTTCCTTTTTTAATATATGATTCTAAAAACCACCAGTGAAAGTCTTTTCCAGCTTTTTCAAATTCCCCAACTGATTCTTCTAAAGTAATTGCTTGATTTTGAAACTTTTCTTTCTGCCAAAGCTTTATGTATAAAATTATTTCTGAAAAAGATTGCAGTAAACAAAGAGCCAAACCATGCAAACCATCTTTATAACCTTCTCCTGAAAAATATCTTCCTAAAAATTCTTGCGTTGGTTTTGAGATAAGATCCTTCCAAATAAACTTATAACCTTCTTTAATCAATAAATCAGCCTGAATAGAAGTATATCTATTCGTTCTCTCCAGATATTGTTCTATTGAAGAATAATTATCATGAATTATTGCTAAATCTTCCTTTGCTTCCAAATCTGCTCCTGTTCCTTGAGTAATGGGAATTGAATGAATCTCATCACTCCATGAAACAGTATTTTTCTTGAAAAATCTAATATTATAATCAGGCCACCATCGAGAATATTTAATCCATTTATCAAAAATGATGTTTTTTCTGGGAATTCTAAAATAATCTGCTTTTGGATTATTAACAATATCTTTTAATTTCTTTATCAATTTTTGGGGTATTTCCTCATCTGCATCTAAAATTAATATCCAATCTTTTCTGGCTTTCGATATAGCAAAATTTCTTGCTGGCTCAACATAGCCAATATTTTTATGCAAATATACTTTTGCTCCGAACTTCTCAGCAATTTCTACTGTTTTATCAGAAGAATGCATATCTACAACCACTATCTCATCTGCCAAACCTTTTATTGAAGTAAGTGCTCTGGCAATATTTTTTTCTTCGTTTAATGTGTTTACAACGACAGATATACTTCCCACAAACCTAATTGTAGCATTTTTGTTATTATTCTTTCGAATCTAACAATCCATATATTCTCACTTGGTTATTGTTATATATTTCTTCAAAACTCAAATCCGAAGGATTAATTTTAGTCATCTGATCGTCAGTAAAATATAAATAAGAAATATCATTATTTTTCAAAAAAAGAATACTGTCTTCTCTATTGTTACCATTAATAAAATCCAATACCTTTTCTTTCCTTTCTTTCCAATTGTAACCAGTAATCTCCAAGTTAACCTCATCTTCTAAAAATAATTGTTTTTTAGAAAATGCAGAAACATAGGCTGTTGATTCGTACAAATATAAAGATCTAGGCGGATTTGCTTCAGCCTCACTTGCTTTTATGGAATCATAAGGATAGGTTAAGACTATTCCATCCTTTTCTTTTGACAAAAACTCTAAAGCGTCAAGTTCCTCCAAAGAAAGTTTTGCAGGAGGTCTATTTGGTAAATAGTGAAAATATAGTGTTGAAAAAGTTGTGGGAATTGTTAATAGAACCACAAAAAAAGTAAAATATTTATCAAAATTTCTATTCCTTTCAAATATTTTTCCTATTTCTAAACCAGAATAAATGGCAAAAACAAAAAGTGAATAATAAAAAAATTGAATAGTATTCCAAGCAGTCCCTTTTTGTAAAAAAAACAAAGGGATTAATATTCCAAATAAAGACATTACAAATAAAATAATTTCAATATAACTATCTTTGTCTTTTTTAAATAAATCTTTTAAGTGAAGAAAACCAACTATTCTTGTACCAAAATTACCAACAATAAATATTAAAAAAGCTAATGAATAAGAGATTAAAGCCTTAACAGTAAAACCTGTGTCTTTTGTTTGAACTAAAGCTAAGTACAATCTTTCCCAATTAAATCTGTCCTTAAAACCAACCATTGTTTCTAAAAACCAAAAGGGTTTAAAAACAAATAAATTGCCTGACTTAAAATTAAAAGGTAAAAATATTAATAAAGATAAAATCAAAGAAAAAGAAAATACCTGGAATAACCGTAAATCTTTATTTTTAAAGTAATAAAAAATCCCCGCAATAAAAAGGGCCAACAAAACTAACACACCAGCATATGCTTTTATCTGAATTAGTATTCCAAAAAATAAAACAGTAAAAAGTAAATTTTTTGTCTTTTTACCATCAATGTATTTTTTTAAGTGTATTAAACCTAAAATAATGAAAATTAGAGACAAACTAAAAGGTGGATTAATTAAAGTTGATATTGCCTGCTGAGACCAAAACATAGACTCTCCACCGAATTTATTATTTCTAACAAATTCAACTAACCATCCAAAACTACCTGCAAAATATACAAAGAAGATAGTGAAAATTGCTTGTATTTTAGATTTTTTCCAATTAAATATAAATTTATAAATAAGAATCCCAATTAATAAAGCAGTAATGATGGGAAAAACCTGAAAATAAAGTACGGAAGTACTAATCGAGGTAATTTTGTTTATCAAAGCAATTATTAAATCAAAACCAAGGTGGTAATTTTTTAATGTTTCACCTGAAAAAACTGGATTTGAAAATTTTCCTTTAACTAAATTCTCAATCACTGCTAAATGCCATATTCCGTCATGGCCATTTGCACCCCAAAATCCCATACCAAATGGATATATAATCCCACTTTTTATCATGGTAAAAGCCCAGGTTAAAGATCCTAAAATAATTACTAATATCTCCATTTAATTATCTTTTCCCAAAAGAGTTGATACGCTTTTTTTAATGTCAGTAACTAAAGACTGACCAATTAAAACAAAGCTTAGGCTTAAATATATTACAATTCCAATAACGATTAATATAATTACAGACTTCATATTTTGCGGCAAATAACCTCTTAGTAAATATAGTAAAATTCCCATAACAATAGCAGAGAGAGCAGGTTTAAAAGCTGAGTCAATTAAAGAAAACCTCACATATTGTCTGGCAATAAATATAGCAATTATTGAAGAAAAACCAACTACAGAATAACCAAAGGCTGCCCCATTTACACCATACTTTATTGCCAAAATTGGGACCAAAACCCATGTAAGTACAGTCCACATAATCATAAGTTTAAATGTTACTTTAATTTTTCCAATTGAATTTAAAAGGTTGGTAAGCTGTGTTGTTGTGGCAGCAAAGAAAGTATTTATTCCAATGAAAGTTAGAGGAATAACTGCTGGAAGCCATTTTTCATATCTCGGAATTACTCTAACCAATATTGGTGCAACAATCAAAAGTCCGATTAATGTGGGAAAGACTAAAAAGCAAATAAAAAATATTGAACGAGTTAAACTGTGTTTCAAATCTTGCTTCTTATCCTGCATTCTGGCAAATGCTGGGAATGTAACTTTAACAATGTGATCCATAAAAAACCTCAAAGGTGCATAACCCCATCTTTGAGCCCAACCAAGGAAACCCATACCTGATGCTCCCAATATTGTTCCTAAAAAGGCAATCATTGCATCATCTTTCAATACCGCTAAAAGCGTATTTGCTTGATAAGGAAGACCGTATGAAAGAAGTTTTTTGAAAGATTTTTTAGAAAAATATAATCCAGGCATCCAAGGCTTATAAAGATATATCAATACCAAACCGACAAAACCTCTTATTAAAACTGCATATGTAAAACTCCTCAAACCTAATCCCTTCCATGCAAAAAAAACTGCCACAAGGCTATAAACCAAAGTCTCAATCACTTGTGGAATAACTAGTTTAGAAAATTCAAGTTCCCTCTCCAAAAGAACTGAAGGAATAGTTTTTAAAGATGAAAAAACTAAAGAAATTCCCAAAGCATATAATAGATATTTCCCCTCCATTGAAAGCCCGTATATTCTTTGAAATATTGGCATTCCAATAAACATTCCTATCAATATTAAAAGAACCAATAACTGCTGAATTGTAAAAGTAGTTTTCAAATCTTCATCATTCGGCTTTTCTTTCTTTTGAATCAATGAAGCTGCCAATCCAATATCTGAAAAGTAAGCAAAAAAGTTTACTATTGCAGAAACAATCCAAAATACTCCAAATTGAGAGGGATCCAAGAATACAGTTAAAAGTCCAGTGGCAAAAAGAGAAATTGCACTTAAAACAAAGGTTCTTCCAGTTAGAAGCACAATTCCTTTCACAGAGCGACTTTTAACCACATCAATCGTGATTTCTTCTGTAACCTCGCTATCTATTAGGTTTGACACCTTTAAATTGTAGCACGAGATAATTTAATTTTTTCTCTTGGTTATTTTTTCCACTTAGTTTTTTTAAATAAGAGAAGATATAACAAAAATAGCCAAGAAACCAGAGAAATATAGTTACTAATTATCCTTACCGGCGTACTAAAAAGTTTTAAATATATATCATGTTTTCCATTCTGAACATCAACGTACATTCTTCCCCACATTTCATCTTCAGAAATATAAGTTTTCGTTTCTTTACCATCAATGAATACTTTCCAATTGGGAAAATCAAAGATTCCAATTCTAATAACCGAAGATTCACTTTCTATTTCCGTTTGAAAACTTGCCCAATTAGTCCCTGTTTTAAATTCATAAACAGACCCTTCACCTTCTATAATCTCTGCTAAATTTTTTTGAGGTTCTTGAGGGGCCTGTATTACATCTTTTGGTAAATAATCATATATTCCTGCGGTCTGTTGAAGTTCCCAAGCAGCTCCTGTAAATTTTTCTTGATCGGTCAAAGGGCCCATTTTCATCTTCTCAGGAGCGAAATAATTCCAATTTAAAAAAACTAATAACACTACAAGAAGAGGTAAAATAAACTTTTGGATTTTTCCTTTTAAAAATAATGTCAATGAACCGGCAATCAAAGAAAACGATAAAGTACCTAAGGTCAAAAATCTCCAAGGGAATTGAACAAACTTTAAAGGTGGAATTGCCTTCCAAATAAACGAAGATCTCAAGTGAGCCATAAAAGTTGAAATCCAACCAACAAGAAAGAATAATAAAATTATTAACGCTACCTCAGATATTTTTACCTTCTTTTTTTTGCCCTTCCTTAAATTAAAAATTACAAAAATAAGAAGAATAATCGACAGTATCCAGTGAATGTGGCCAATTTGAAATGGCATTCCATCACCTTCAAGCCAAACAGATGGTCCATAGCCCCAAAACCTAGAAATTAATAATTGTTTTAAAGTTGCAAAATGAGCAATGTATTCAAAATAACCAACAACAAGGGTATTTACCTGAACATATTTTTGCTCTAACACTGCAGGTATTGTAAAAAAGGCTGCCAGACCAAGTGCAAAAAGACCACTTACCAAAAAATCCTTAATTTTATCAAAAGCTTTCTCTCTTATTAAAAATAATAAGCACCATATGGCAAAAACCGGAGTAAAGATTAGAACCATTAAGTTGTGTGTTGTAAATAATAAAAACCAAGAAATGGAGAGTGATATTACATATTTAAATAGATTCTTCTTTTCTTTTATTAGTTTGTAGCCCACTAAAAGTATTAAAGGAAACCAACAAAAAGCCCAGGCCTCATTCATTGCGCCTCTAACATATACATCAACTGAACGGTAAGGTGCCCAAATATAAAAGATTGAAGAAATAACTCCACCCCACCTACCAAAAAATTCTTTAGCCAAAAAATACATTGTAACCCCTGAAACAATAAATGAAAGTAAAAATGTTATTTTTACAGTACTAACAAAACTAAATCCAATAAAGCGAAATATTTGTCCAACTAGATATGGAAAGGGTGGATAAAAATTAAAAAGAGGAAAACCAAAACCGTAACCCATATCAGGGACCCATCTACAAGGAATCTGTCCATCTAAAAAACATTTTTCAAGTTCTAGTTGTCTCATCATCTGGAGATCATCATGCATATTGAAGTACCCCGATAAAAGAAGATATCTACCAGCAAGTAGGGAAAACAGTAAAACAATTACTATTGGCAGAAAATTTGGAGACTTAACAATCTTTTTAAAAAACTTCATATTATAAATTATATTATGAAATGAAGAATTATTAATTAACAGATTATTTGATTACTTCAAAAAGATATAAAGAATCTCTTGGACCAAATTGGACATATTCTCTTAATCCTTCAGGCCTAAAAGCTTTTGGATATGCTGCAATCAAAGAAAGTCCTTCTTTTTCATAATTTTCTATTTCCATTCTAGAACTATTAACCACAAGATAGACTTTATCTTTGGCTTTTATGGCATTCTTAAGCTCTGTTGGAACTTTAGTGATATTTAAACCAATACCAATTATTGTTACTTTTGGAACATTTTGTAAATAAATTTCTAATCCATCAGGTAAAGTCCCAAAATAACCTTCAGTTCCAATAATAATATTTTCATCAGGAAAATTTAGTTTTTCTTCTTTTATTAAATCAGATATTTCTTTTATTCCATATCCAGAAGTCCATTCCTCCAAATATCCAGATCTTTCACTTCTCGGAAGTGGAGCATTTTCTAAATCATTTAATAATAAATAATTAAACTTAACCGATAAAAATATAAAAAATAACACGAAAAAAACTGAAATTTTCTCAATTAAGTGTTTTTTTGTTAGAAAAGCTGAAGCCGAAAGAATGACTAAAAAAGGAATAGTAAACAAAACATAACGAGCTGTAATAACTTTGGCGAATTCGGATTGAACTAAAATTGGAAATATAAACCAGATAAAAATTAATAAATATTCTTTTTTGAATTTCTCAAAAGAAGCAGATAAACCAATCAACGCTAAAATTAATAGCGGCCATGGTCCCATTATCCCAATCCATTCGAAAGATTTATCAATAAAAAAAATAAAAGGATCTCTTGGATTCGTCCATAAATGACTAAGTGGAAAAACATAATCCATATTCCTAGAACCAATTAAATTAAAATTAGGACCCAACCTTAAAAGGTTATACATGCCATATGCAATTAAATAACAAAAAATAAATATTCCGATTAATTTAATTAAATGAAAAATCTTTTCTTTAAATTTTTTTGGCCAGTTAGATAAAATCCAGGTGGTTGGAATTAAAATTGAAAAAAATAGTGCTGGCGATTTAGTCAGCAATGCTCCACCTAATAGAAATCCCGTAATCATAGTTAAATCAAGCTTTAATTTCTTTGCGGCAAGTATTGAAAATGCAAACACCCAAATACCAAAAAGAGAAAGAAGCGAATCAACCAAAGCCATTCGATCAAAGAAAAAGGTAAAAGGAGAAATTAAATACAAAAAGGTTGAAAGAAGAGATACTTTTTTTGATTTAAATAAAATATAACTTGCAACAAATACTCCAATACTTGTTCCAATTCCTGAAATAACTGAGAAGAATCTTGCAGCAAACAAAGGATCATTAAATAATTTCAAAAAAGGAATTATAGACCACATATAAAGAGGTTGTTTGCCATCCGTTAAAGGTAAAAATCTTAAAGTAGATTCAGCTCTCATTATTTGCGCCCACCTAACATAGATAGCTTCGTCAACAAAAACTGGTAGGTAAGTTAATTTATTTATCCTAAGTAAAAAGCCAATGATAAGAAGTGTAAATAGTACAAGAATAACCCAAAACCATTCTTTTATTATTTTCTTCATTTGTAAATTATTTATACCTACCTAAAAATGCGTTCATTCTAACTGTCAATAAATCTTTCAATCCCTCTATAGAATCTCTTAAGGGATTGATTCTCTCTGTTTCTTTATGTATCCAATTAACTGCAACTTGAGCAACTTTTAATTTCTGTTTTCTTGCTATATATAATATCTCCAAATCAAACCCTGCTGTTACATGTGAACCAGCTCTTGCTTTTTTCTCAGTAAATATTTTCATCTTCTTAAAAATCTTACTAGAAGCCTCTTTCTTAAAAGCTTTAAATCCACACTGAGTATCTTTATAGGGAAGCCTCAAAATAATAAATCTAAGTAAAGTAAAACCATATGCCATCAACTTCCTAATCAAAGGTGCACCTTTTCTTCCTTTTCTAACACCGATTACAATATCATATCCTTCTTTAAATCTAGGTAATAATTTTTCTATTTCATATATTGGAGTTGCCTGATCCAAGTCAGTAAATAGGACAATGTCACCTTTAGTTTTTAGCATTCCTGCAATGACTGTTCCACCTTTTCCCCTATGTGGTTCAGTAATTACTCTAAACCCACTATTACTTTCTGCAAACTTTCGTAAAAGTTTTAAAGTTAAATCTTCTGAACCATCATCCACTAAAAGTACTTCCCAAGGATAAATTTGTTTTTGTAAATATTCTTTTACTTGTTCCAAACAGCCATCCTTTATATTTTTTTCTTCATTATAGGCAGGTATAATAATTGATAATTTTTCCATATTAATCTTTAATTATATCTAAAAAAACTAATTAAATTCGAATTCTTTTTTGTATAGTAATTCCACCGAAATGGTTTTCTTCAATAATATCACCAATTCCCTTTTGCCTTGAAAGCCAAGCTTCAAGTCTTTCTGGATGTTGGGAATCATTTTCGTAAACAGTATAAAGCAAATCCACATTTTCAAATTTTAGGTTATTAAACCCGCCTTTAAATGACTTCCATTTAAATAAATAGTCATATGCATACGAAATTACAGGTGGAACATAAATATCAACATTAAATAATTTTTCTTCAGAGTCTTCAAATATCCAATCTACTACCTGCAATTCATTTTTTAGAGCAACACTTCCAGTACTGTCTACTTTATCTTTCAACTTAAATCTGATTACTGGAAAGTTGTTTAGTAAAAACACGATTACAAAAAGAACTACCAGCAATTTACCTAAAATATTTTTCCAGATTTTTCCTAAAACAAGAGAAACAAGTAAGATGAAAATCAATAAATAGCCAGTCATATAATATTCATACAAAACAGTGTCGTTTCCTTGAAAAAAAAGAAGACCAACAATAGGAGAAAATAAAACAATCAATACTACTTTTACATATTTATTCTTCCAAAGATCTTTTGCAAAAAACAAAAATCCCAATACCAAAAAGGACATTAATAATATCTCCAGTTTTTGTCTTGAATGAAATAATGTTTTTGAAAAAACTTCATAATAATAAACTATTCTAGCCTCAAATAAAGATTCCGTTGGAAAAGTAAAGCTTTTTTCGGAAACAAACGACTTAAAAAAATTATTTCTTAATATTCCACCGTGCCTTAAATCAAACAGTAAAAGTGGAGCAAAAGTCAAAAAAAACAAAAATAGCGAAATAAGTAATCTTTTTAAATCTGGTCTATTCTTCCAATTTAATAAAAGGAAAATGAAAATTGCCAAAAAATAATAAAGTTCTCCAGATGAACCAAAATTGAAAAGTGAAAGACCAGAAATTAATGCAATTATCTCCCATCCATATTTTTTATTATCAATAACCCTAAACATTCCAAGGATTAAAAACATAGATAATAAAAACATTGGAGTGGGATTTGATAACCATCTAGAAGCCATTACCATATTAAATGAAAAAGAAGCAATGACTACTGCGACAAGACTAACAATCTTATCTTTTTGTATCTTTTCAACCAATAAATAAAGTAAATATATTGAAAGAGTAGACAAAAAAGCCAAAAATACCGCAGGATAAACTGGATTACCCCCACCTAATAAATAAAATGGAGTAATTAAGTAGTAGTAATAAGGTCCCCTGAAAATTCCGGCAATACCGGTTGTCGGACCTATCAAAAAAAATTTGCCGTTATGCCACAAGTCCCAAATAACCAAAGCATCCCTCCCCTGGTCATAATAAAATCCAAGCAAATCATTGACTCTATAAACTCTAACAATAAAAGATAGAGCTAAAACAATAATTAAAAGAAGTTTTTCAAAATGAAATTTATTAAAATACTTTATTATCTTTCTGAGCATATTTTTCTACTACTTGCAACACCCTTTTAACAGCTTCGTCAAAATCTTTATTTCTAATTGTTGCACCTGCAGCAGATTTATGTCCACCTCCACCCAATCCTTCCGCTACTTTTGAAACATCAAAATCTTTTTTAGATCGAAAACTTATCTTTAAAATATTTTCTTCTTCTTCAATCATTACGAAGCCAAAATCTGCACCTTTAATTACCGGGCAAAACATACTGGCTGCAATTTCTTTAGAACTGACTGGTTTCTGATAATCTTTAAATACATTAAAAGGTACCGCAGAATATACAAACCTATTTTTTTCATCAAATTCCATCCTTTTAATAATTTCTTCCCAGAATTTTAATTTATTAAAAGAGTAGTTCCTATAAATATGTAGTATGATATTGTCTTTATCTGCACCTTTTTCCATTAACTCTCTTGCAACCTCCATTGTTTGAGACGTAACATTTGGATACTCAAAAATCCCCGTATCGCCAATTATTCCTGCTAACAAATTTTCGGAAATTGTATTTGTAAATTTAATCTTCCAATCTTTGAATAACAAATATACTAATTCTGCAGTCGAGCTAACTTTATCGTCTATAAGATTAATATCTCCAAATTGTTTTGAAGTTATGTGATGATCTATCAAAATTGTTTTAATATTTGGTTTTTTAATTTGGTCAAAACCAGTCACCATATCCCAATTGGCGGAATCTAGAACCAAAAAGATATTCCATTTACTAAAATCAAATTTACTAAAATCAACTTTCTCTACTACCTTGGAATGTGGTAAAAAAATATTTTCTTCTGTCAACTTATTGGGACAAATTACCTTTACTTCCTTTTTAAAACTTACTAATAATTCATAAAAAGCCAAGGCACTACCAACACTATCAGGGTCAGGACTTCTGTGAACATTGATTAATATTTTTTTAGCTTTTTTCAGAGCTTTAAAAATCTTTCTTGAATCTTTGTATTTCATTTGATGTGAATTAATTTATAGAGAGTTACTCCAAAAACATTCCATTCATTTTCTACTTTGCTCCAACCGAAATTTGCAACCTCTGCTTTAGGACTATTATTTGGATTACATTTTTCTTTTTCCATCTCGCATACTACAAAAAGTTGTTCTTTAACTGTTTCTTCAAATCTTTGTGCATCAATATCAGTAACAGGTAATTTCATCTTCTCTAAAAAATATTGATACCCATCTTCATAATTTCTTTCTGCAATAACTGCTAAATTAAAAGGTTGACCATTGTATTCATCTTTAATCTTTTCCGCAACTTCAATGCTCCTTTGCATTTGTCTATTTGGTGGGTATTTTAAAGGGTTTTCAAAAAGATTATATAAAACCAAAATAGAAAAAATTAGCCATACAATTATTTTTCTATATTTACTCAAATTTTTTTGTACACTTGCAAAAATATAGCCCACCAACATAAAAGGTGCAGGAAAGAAAAATCCATAATAGTGATCATATATCTCTTGTTTGTATATTCCTAAACCGATAAAGGCAGTAAATAACCAAACAAGAATTAGTAAATAACCTGAGTATTCGTAACCCTTCATCTTCTTTCTATTTCTAAAAACGAAAAATACTCCAATTAATAAAATTACCATTGTTATTTCGCCCATTAATTCATTTTTCCCTGATAAAAGCCTCGTAAAAACTTTAGCTGTAACTTTTGGAACTTTTGGTATAGCAGTCCAAGGTCTTGCTGAAACTGTTGTTTGTCTTTCGGTAAAAAACTTCTTCATCGAAGAAGTATTTCTCCAACCATGTCTTGCGTCAAAGATTACTAAAGGTGACATTAAGAAAACAAAAAACGAAAGAGAAAACAATGAATATTTAAACAAATTTCTTCTTTTTTCCATTTCCTCAATATAATTTTTTGAATCTTTTTTTTGTTTTTTAATCTTAATCTTTAGTAAAGTAAGAATGTAAAAAACAGCAAAAACAGGTAATAATAAAAGACCCAAATAATGAGACTGAAGCATAAATGCAAAAGAAATTGAAAGTGGGATAAACCATTTAAATTCTTCTTTTTTCCACACTCTCCATAAAGAATAAATACAGATTATTGAAAAAAAAGGCATTATATTAGGATTCCAGGAAGATCTGGAATAAATTATTACAGTGGGTGCTATTGCATATAAAAATGAAGATGCTAATGCCGCTTTAATTCCAAACCACTGTCTTGAAATTAGATAAATAAGAAAAATAGTTAAAATACCCAACAGAGCAACCTGCACTGCAGGTCCAACTGGAGAATAGTTAGCCAAAAAAAGTGCTGGAGCCATTAAATAATAATAAAGTGGACCTAAGTACATATTCCCAATAGATGTACCTGGACCTACCAAGATTAAATCTCTGTAAACCAATAATCTTCTTACGATAATTACATCTCGGCCCTCATCTCCTAAAAAGGTTAAATATTGATCGATTTTGTAAAGCCTAAAAAATGAACCTATTAATAAAATTGATAAAATCAATACAAACTCCCATGGATTTTTTTTAATCCATAAGAGATAAATATTAATTAAAGATTTTATTTTTTTGAAAATTTTATTTCTTTCCATAATTTTAAAAGGTCTCTAAAACTTTTTATTATCACATCAATCTTTCTACCAGTTCCTTCACCTTTTTTCCTAGGGAAATGATTTACCCCAATTTCGACAAATTTAAATCCTTTATTTTTAGCCTTAATTAATAGTTCACTTGAAATAAATGCTCCTCTTTCAGACTCTAGTCTATCTATTTTATCAATAACTTTTTTCGAAATAAACTTAAATCCACAATCAATATCTTTTACTTTAAGTCCAAAGAGAATAAAAATTATCAACTCCCACACTTTCGAAGACAAAATAGTAAAAAAAGATACTTTCCTTTTTAAATAATATCCAATCACCAAATCAGCATTTGAAGATTTTTGTTTTTCAATAAGTTTAGTAATTTCTGAAAAATCAAACTGTCCGTCAGCATCCATAAAACAAATCCAAGGATATTTACTATTGTAAAACCCTGTTTTTAATGAAGCTCCATAACCTCTATTTTTATCATGAGATATTACTCTTATTCTATTGTTTTCTTTACTTAAACTTTCAGACACTTCATTTGTCTTATCAGTAGATCCATCATTAACAACAATTATTTCCCAGTTTTCTGCAATTTCCTGTAAGATTTTAACTGCAGAATTGACTGATTCTTTGATATTATCTTCTTCATTATAGGCAGGAAAAAAAACTGAAATTGAATTTATTATTTTTGTCATTTACCTTCTTTGAAGTCTAGCATATCAGCTACCCTTGATTCCATTTCGAAGCTAGTTTATGATTGTATTAATGCAGAAAAAAATAAAGGATTTACTTTTAATCCTGGCAATCAGCATTGTTCCCACACTATTTATTTGGATTCCTTTCTTTTTAAGACTTGACAGTTTTTGGTCAATTCCTCTCCCACTGGATGGAATGGCAAGTATTGTGTCTAATTACGATGGTCCTTTATATATTATTATTGCCAAAACATTTTATAATTTAGATCTTTTCAAAAACTTTTCTGTCGATTTACCATCCCAATACTATGCTGCACATTTTCCTCTATTTCCTATTCTTATTAGAATGTTCTCATTTTTATTAGGATATCCATACTCTATGTTATTTGTAACAATACTAAGTTCATTTTTGTCTTTCTTCTTTTTTTTCAAATTGGCACTTAATTATGTTGATAGGAAAAGTGCCCTATGGCTTACTATGGTATTTGGAATAATGCCTGCAAGATGGCTTATTGTTAGATCAGTAGGATCTGCAGAACCTTTGTTTATCGCTTCAATAATTGCATCTATCTATTATTTTAATAAAAAGAAATATTTAATATCTGGAATCTTTGGCTTTCTGGCACAACTTACAAAATCCCCAGCGATCATTTTATTTTTAGCCTATTTACTATATATAGTAGTGCCACATATTAAAGACATTGCCACAATGAAATTTAGCGATTGGCTTAAAAAGATTGAATTTACTAAAAAAATTTGGATCTTTTTAATACCAATGTCTCTTCTTTTAATCTTTACTCTCTATTCATTTACTTTTAAGGACTTTTTTGCTTATTTTCATTCTGGAGACAATATTCACATATTTTTTCCTCCCTTTTCTATATTTAATTATTCAGCATCTTGGGTAGGGACTTTTTGGTTGGAAGAGATTATATTTGTTTATCTATTTGGAGCACTTGCACTTACAAATTTAATCAAAAGTGAAAAAACTGTAATAACTTGGTTTTTTGCCACTTTTTTTATTTCTACTCTCTTTATTTCCCACAGAGACTTAATTAGATATAGTTTACCGATTGTTCCCTTTTTAATAATCTCTTTTAGGGAAACCCTACTTAAAAAAGAATTTAAGTACATATTATTATTTCTTTCCATTCCTATATATCTTTTTTCTCTTGCCTATATATCACAAAACATAATGCCAATAGGCAACTGGGCTCCCTTCTTATAATTCTGAGAGTGTTTGGAAGCTTTCTAACAATTAGAATATTTTTATGGAAGTTCCTAGGCATTGGAGACTACAAAAAACAAGGTACAGGTTAGTTGGAGATCGTTGCTTAGTGTGTCATATACCCACTTTCCCCCCTAAAGATGTTTGCAATGAATGTAACACAGGGGATTTATTAAATTTTAAAAAAGCAAGTGGAACAATTTATATTGCAAAGGAAAAACTTACTCCAAATATTCTAGAGCCATCTGAGAAAGTTCAAGGTTGATATCCGATTTTATTAATATCGGTTTATATTCAACAATTGTTTTTGATATATCCAAATATTTTTGATATCCCAAACCAATTTTTGATAAACCCATTCTAAATTTATTATTTTTTGAAGATAAATCATCCAAATCAATAAATTTATAATTTTTTAATTTGTAACTTGAAAAATTTTTCGCATCTAAGTATTTTTCATCAAAAGAAAGGTGATAAACATTAACCCTTACATCAACAATATCTAAAAACATAAAGGGGGTAATATGATTAGGTATCAAGTCTTCTTTTAGGGTTTTATCTCTTGCATCTTTTGTAAATACTTCTTGTTGCAAAATTCTCAAGATTGATTTTTTAGGATCTTCACTTTTTTTTGAATAACTCATCGGAAGAGATATTGATCCAAATGGCTTACCAAGTTCCAACCTTGGTGTTGAAATATCTTCTGCAACTAAAACCTTTTTTGAATTCTTTCCTGCAGTAATTACCAAAGCTGTACCATATCTTCTTATAAGTCCTTCTTTAATATTATGAAGAATTCTATGCATCGTACTCATAGAAGACTTAAAACTTGAAGGAAGAGATTTATATAGTTTTTCTAAAGGAATTTTTTTATCAGATAAAAGAACCATAAAACAAATTGCCTCAGAAAGTTTACTATTTGGTCCTACCGATTTTACAATTCCCCACTTATTGAGAATTCTATGAACTTGAGGATATGAAATAGGCAGTTCATAATTATTTTTTGAAAATACTTCGTCAACGGATCCATATTTAAGGTACTCAGATACTATAAACTCATTAAATAATCTTTCTCTTTCTTTATTTGAGATCTTTTTATTAACTGGTGAAAATTTAAAAGATGAATTATTCATTATTAAAAGAAGAATCTCTTACTTTTGCTTTTTACCAAAGGGTAATTTCCAAGTCTTCCAAATAACTAAGTTGTACATGAGGTAATTATATGGAAGAACTACAAAGGCAACTACAAAGCCGAGAACAAATACTGTGTATTTTTCACCAAACATTCTAACTCCTAAAGGACCTAATATGCTTTGAATTACTAAAGCTCCAGCAGAAGTTGCATTGAATTGAATAAACTTAACCAAAGTATCTTTAATTCCATTAATTTTTTTCTCACTAAAAGTCCAAAGATTATTAAAAATAAAATTATTAATAATGGCAAGCTCAGTTGCAAAAAGCCATGAGAAAGTCTCTGTAAAACTAAGGTATCTAAAAA
>JAHKAL010000054.1 GCA_018826545.1 Patescibacteria group bacterium
AAATCTGCCTTTTTTTCTTTTACGAAAGTTTTACCGTCAAAAATTACCGTCATTTAGGCTAATTTTAGTTCAAAAACTATAAAGAAGCAATTTATGAAATGGGGTATTTTTGCAAGAAGTTTTTTACTTCTTTTGAAATATCTATTAAAAATTTATCTTTTTGAATATTTTTCTTGAAATTTCTAGTAAATACTTTTCTTTCTTCAGAATTAGTTGAAAGTTTAATATCTTTAACATGATCAACTACTTTTAAAATCCAATCAGCAATTATTTTCATTTCCTTTTCTCTCATTCCCCTCGTAGTTATAGCAGGGGTTCCCAATCTAATTCCAGAAGGATAAAAAGGTGGCATTGGATCATTTGGAACTGAGTTTCTGTTAACAACAATTCCAGCAACTTCCAAAGCTTCTGCAAGAACATTTCCTGATAATTTTAAAGGCCTTAAGTCAACTACCATCAAATGACACTCAGTTCCCCCTCCAACTAAAGTTAAACCTCCACCTTTAAGATAATTTGCTAGTACTTTGGCATTTTTTACAATTTGGTCTGCATATTTTCTAAAGTCCGAACTATCTGCTTCAATTAGAGCTTGGGCAATTCCTGCGGTTGTATTATTATGTGGTCCTCCTTGAAGACCTGGAAAGACTGCTTTATCAATTTTAGAAGGTAATTCTGAATCTTTTTTAATTCCTTTTTGGGTTACCATAATCATTGCCCCTCTTGGACCTCTTAAGGTCTTATGAGTAGTTGTCATTAGTACATGAGCAAAAGGAGCCGGATCAGGATATACCCCACCAAGAACAAGTCCCGAAACATGAGAAATATCAGCCACTAAATATGCATTGATACTATCTGTAATTTTTGCAAATTTTTCCCAATCAAAAACTAAAGGATATGCAGTTGTTCCAATAATCATTACCTTTGGTTTTTCCTTCTTAGCTAATTCTTCAATCTTCTTATAATTTAATAATCCATCCTTATCCAAACCAAACTGAATGGATTTAAAATATCTTCCTGAAAAAGTTATATTAGGATGTCCATGGGTCAAGTGTCCCCCAGCAGAAAGCTTAAGTCCCATGATTTTGTCTCCAAAGTTTGCAAGAGCAAAAAGAATCTCTGAATTTGCGGGGGAACCTGAATAAGGTTGAACATTTGCGTGAGGAACATTAAAAAGTTTTTTTGCTTTTTCTATTGCTAAAGTCTCAATCTCATCAATAAAATAATTTCCCTGATAATACCTTCTTTTTGGATAACCTTCTGAGTATTTATTAGAAAGTCTACTTCCTACAAATTCTCTAACCTTTTTTGAAGCATAGTTTTCTGAAGGAATAAGCATTAAAGTTTCCTCTTGTCTTTTTTCTTCTGAGTTAACTAATAAATCTAAATTTTTCATTTTTAAAAAGATTAAATTATTTTTTTCTCTTTTAAGATTCTAAAAGTTTCTTCGTGAATTTCTTCAATTGTTTTTTCTGCATTAATAGTAACCCAAATTTTACTAAATTTTTTAGAAAGCTCTTTGTAATTTTTTCTTACTTTTTTATGGAAATCAATTTCTTTAATATCATATCTATCTGCATCCTTACTTCCTTTTTTTCTTTGAATCCCAATCTTTGGATCTAAATCATAAAAAATTACTAAGTCTGGCAGTAAATTTCCAGTTGCAATTTTACTTATTTGTTCGATTTCTTTTTTAGAAACTCCTCCAATACTCTGATATGTATAAGTAGAAAACCAATATCTATCTAAAATAATGTTCTTCCCTTTTTCAAGTTTAGGTATAATTACACCTCTTATTAAATTTGCCCTAGAAGAGCTATATGCTAGAAAAGCTGCAAACTCATCGACTAAATAGTTATTTAGTCCCTGCACAGCATCTCTAACTGACTCTCCAAATTTTGTTCCTCCGGGTTCTCTATAAAATTCCCATTTTTTTAATTTTTTCTTTAAAAGATTTATTTGGGTAGTCTTTCCACACCCCAATCCACCTTCAATTACTATAAATTTACCTTTCATATTTTTTTATAAATCTTTCTAATACTTTTTTTATATTACCACTATCATAAAAAGAAAAACTAAATTTACTATATCCCGATCCATCTAAAAATGCAGAATAAGTATCTTTTGATAGTGAACTATGTCTTAACATTAAAATTGGTTTTTTAAATTCTTCGGCACACCTATGTTCATATCCAATTCCATGAGAATACACTGATACTTCAGCAATAAAAAGATCGCAATTTTTAATCCATTTCAAATCTCTTTTTACAATATATTTCCTAACAGATAATAACTTTTTACTTTTGGTTTTGTCATTGTTATTAACAACATTATCTTTAGTAACAATCGTATGTCCCATTTCTTCTAAAATATTAGAAATTACTTTGATACCATTTTCAAATTCTCTTCCTGCTAC
This sequence comes from Patescibacteria group bacterium, assembly GCA_018826545.1. GTDB lineage: Bacteria > Patescibacteriota > Microgenomatia > UBA8517 > UBA8517 > JAHKAL01. Next base: position 2,414 of record JAHKAL010000054.1, read on the forward strand.
TATTGAACCAGCTAAATATATTTTCATTTTTTTTCTAATTTAGAAAGTTTTTCCTGAGTTTTTATTTCTGCCTTGAATCTTCCCAAACCATAGTCTTTAACCCAATCTACTTTCGCAAACATCTCACTAAGGTAAGGCATTTTAATTAATATTTCTTTAGTTGCTTTTTGCATTGCATTTCTATATGAAGAATGCCCTCCAGGGATTGTTCTTAATTTGGAGAAAAATACCCATTGCCTTATATTTGCACGAACATTAAACCTTAATTTATGTCCCAAGATAGATACATACTCTGCACTTGAAAAAGGCAATTCTTTTGATTTTAAAATCTTTTTATTTAATCCTTTCGTCATCTTATGTAACTTTTTATAATCTGTTAAAACGCTTTCCATTCCTTTCTGCCTATATTCTTTTGGAATTTCAATTTCGTTGGTATTTAGATAAAGTCTCTCAGTCGAAGATAATCTATTCCTTTGTAAATCTCTATAAATGCCAAAATCTGTATAAAATTCTATCTCTGCAAAAGCCTGTTCAAATGCTCTAGAGAGTTTATGTCTTCGATTAATATTATTATTTTTCCTATCAGAAACTGCTTCGTTAATAATCTCATGGATCTTTTTTAAATTCTTCTTTTTCTTTACCCAATTAACAATTGACGTTTTTGATAAATAAGATTTGGTTTGTCCGGTAAACAATATTTGAGAAGCAATTTTAATATCTGCATCTTTATCATAATCAACAATTACTACATCGTTAGAATCTTTATTTTCAATTTCTTTAATATATTTTTTGGATATTTTTTGTTGAGCCTCAGAAATATTCTTTCTATATGCCCTCATAATCTCTCCATGTTTATGATCAATTTTTTGTAGGAAGTTTGGAATTATTTCATTTAATTCCCCATAAGCCATAAAACCTAAAAGCCTTACTTCTGCATGAGAAGATGCCATCATTTTATTTATCGCATTTTCAGCAGACTGACCTGAAAAATGAGCACCTAAATTTGTTACTGTTGAAGTTGGAAGAAAAATTCTTATAGTATCAAAGGCTTTGGCTTTTAATGCTCTTTTATAAGCTTGAAGAACTTTTATCCTTAATCCTTTATCTTTGACTTCAGAGTACTTTATGCTTTTACCAGTATTAATATCTTCGACAATCTGATCCTCTATTTTATATTTATTTTCTAAATACTTTAATGTAGTTTCAAAATGCTTATTATATGAATCAAATGCAAAATTATTTACTTTTATGTATTCTTTAAAAAACTTTGAATTTTTAATCTCAGGAGCTTCCATATATAAATAGTGATTATTTATTTTTGAACCAAAATTTACATATCTTGTAGATTTTTCAATATAGGAAGAACCAATTCTCTGATCTTCTATCGCCTTAGCTGCTATTTGTGAAACATATTCAAAAGCAACATGAATGCTTCCCATTTGTATCACCGAATCATCTCCAAATTCTGCAAAAACTCTTTGATAAAATTTTTTAGTTCTCTCCATTGCCTTATGTAGTTTTGAATTATTTTTTTTATAAAGGCTCAAAGATGAATTCCAAAACTCATCAAGAAAAAGCCTTCTAACGCTTTTTTCTGACCTTGAATATCTGGAAAACATAGCCCCAACTACTTCCTGAGGTAGGTTATAAATTGCAAAAACTGGTTTATTTGTATTAGTAAAAAAATTGTCTAAAATTTTTTTCTCTTCCTTACTAAACTTTTCAGCTTTATAAGGAAAAGGATATTGAGAAGGAATTTCCAATTGTTCTCTAAGGGCACTTAAACTCATTTTTTTTGTTTTATCTTTATTTTTGGTTTACCTGGAACTTCATGATGAAATCTACAACGAGGTTCATACTCTTCTTCTCCAACTAATACTATTGGATCAGAATATCTGGCAGGAATCTTTTTACCTTTTACAATCTTTAATCTTTGAGTTCTTGAGGCTTCATTCCCACAGATCGCACAGCGTGCTAAAAGTTGAGTAACTTTATCCGCTTCAAGCTTGATTCTTGGCATTGGGCCAAATCCTTCCCCTCTAAAATTTCTATCCAGTCCCGCAACAATAACTCTTATTCCTTTTTCAGCAATCTTATTAACAACATCAGCTAAATCCATATTAAAAAAATTTCCTTCATCAATAATTACTAAAGAAGTTCCTTCCGGAATATTTTTTAATATTTGCTTTGAATTAGATACCGAAACTGCTATAAATTGATCTTTATTAAATGTATTGATACTATCATCTCCTCTTCTATCATCTTTTTTTTGGGTAAAAGCAACTACTTTTTGTTTTGCATAAAAAGCTTCTCGGGCTCTGCTTATAAGTAAACTTGATTTACCAGAAAACATGGGCCCACAAATTACTTCTACACTTCCTTGACTACCTAGGATCTGTTTACATTTGCTACAAACCGGATATTTATTTGTTTTTCTAGTTTTCTTTTTCTTAATCATATCTTTTTGATTATAGTATTTTTATATTTCTTTTTTCTGCGAAATTTTCAATTTCTTTTCTTAAAGCTACTTGTGCTTCTTTATCTCTCAAATAATTGATAT
>JAHKAL010000005.1 GCA_018826545.1 Patescibacteria group bacterium
GGATCTCCTTTTTCAGGAGTCCAAATGGTTTGAGATTTAGCCTCATCAGAAATTACCTTTTTGTAATCTTTAAGATTAACTTCAGGGAGTTCACAGGTTATTGCTCTTACTTGCCAATCTTCATTTTCCTTGGCATTAATAAGTTCAAATTTTGGATAAACAATTGGTTTAATGTTTTCTTTTTCTACTATGTTAGAAAAGGCTTTAGGTAAAATTTTTCCAAGAGCTTTTTCTAATATTGTATTTTCAGATACATGTTTTTCGACCTGAGCAGCTGGAGCATTTCCTTTTCTAAATCCAGGAATTTCTGTGGTTTTGGCAATTTCCTCTAAAGCAGTTTTTTTAGCTTCTAAAATATCTTTATAGGGGATATTAAGAGTAATTTGAATATTTCCATTGTCTTCTCTAGCTATAGCTGTTTTTTTAGGTTTGTCAGTTTTGTTTTCGGACATGGTTGGGATTATAACATTAAATAGGCTTGTTTTGAAGCTTTAAAATTTAACCTTTGTGTTGGGTTTTAAATTGTGCAGGATTAAAACTCTGACCTTTAGTAGAACTACCAAAAGTCTTTTTTTTAAAAAAGTCAGATGTTCTATATCCCAATTGAGGACCAGCCTTCTTTTTAATAAAGGGTGTTTTTTGTTTTGTAGTATTTTTAGCCATATATAGATATTATAGCAACAATTGTGAAAATGTTTAATTTATTTTATAATCTAGGGTACCTCCTTGAAAAGGCATAGGGCAATTTCAAAGTTAAGGTTTAGAAAGGAGTATTTTAATGGCAGCAAAATTATTCGTTGGAAATTTGGACTTCACAGTTAAATCTGATGATTTAAAAGCCCATTTTTCAACAATCGGTACAGTTATAGACGCAGTTGTAATTTCTGACAGAATGACCGGAAGGAGCAGAGGTTTTGGATTTATTGAATTTTCTAAAGATGAAGAAGCAAAAACAGCTATAGAAAAGTTAAACAATTCTGAACTAAATGGCAGAAATATAACAGTCAATGAAGCTAAACCTCAGGAAAGGTAAAATTACTTCGCAAGTTTGTGAAGAAACCAAGACACCAGGGAAAGCATAATAGATGCAAGTATCGCTGTGGCAAAATTTGTTATTTCAAATCCAGGTATGTAAATACTGGTAAGCCATAAAAGTACTACGTTTATTAAAAATGCAGTTAATCCAAAACTAAGGATTGAGAGTGGTAGTGCTATGAGTTGAATAATTGGTTTTATTAAAGTATTAACAATCCCAATTACAACAGCCGTAACCACTGCAGCTTTTATATCGCTCAGGATAAACTCAGGAATTAAGTACTCAACAATTAGTAGTGCGAAAACATTTATTGCAAGTTGCATTATTATTTTCATATTATTTATCTCCTTAATTTTCTTATAGCTCGAATTTTAAGTCAAATCATTTACTTAATGAATGATTGAAAAAAATTTAAACTTTGCTGAACTGCTAAGTTCCAACTAGGTTGCAAATTATGATCGGCTCCTTGATATTTGTGGTATTTAAAATCTACTTCTAGGTCTTCTAATTTTTGAACTAAATCGTTTGTCCAATCAATTGGTACAGCATCATCTAGACTTCCTTGGTGAATCTGTAGGGGGGATTTGATCCTATTAAGATAGTTATGAATTGAATATTGATTTACATCATAGTTATCCTCAAATTGTGAGAGTTCTTTTCTTATTAGTTTTCCCAAGTCATCTGATTCATCGGTATAGTAAAGAATTGAATAAGGGAAAGGTTTTGAAACAGGAGCCCAAAGAACTGTAGGAATTTGTCTTCCAGTTATTTCAAGTAAAGTTAGGGCAATTTGCCCCCCATTAGAATGTCCCCAAATAAATACATTTTTTTGATCCCATTGGGCAATTGTATTTAAAGAATCCAAGAGTGTTAAGGCGGTTGTATAGGTTTGGAATCTAGATTCAAAGATATTGCTAGCTTCTGTGTCTGATCCGGCATAACCTAAAAAGTCAGGAGCAATTGTTATAAAACCATTTTTTGCAAAGTATTCCCCTCCCCTTTGAGTTCCTATGCCAGTTGTATAAATTTTTTGGTCTACATATCCTCTTAGCATTAGAATAATTGGATATTTACCTTTTTTAGTAGGTAGATTTATCAGACCAGTTACTTTTTTAGTATTTTTATCTTTTAAAGTAGGATCGAAACTTATTGAGAATAAATTTGAAGTAAAATCTTCATTTTCTGAGATCTCTTCTTCAATATTTATATTACTTGGTTTAACTACAGTTTCAGAAAGATTAAGAATCGAATATTTTTCAAAAGGTTTTGGAAGAATTTTTAACATTGTAGAGTTTTCAGTTTTTGGAAAAAGACTGTAATAGAAACTATTGATATATCTTGAAAATATAACACCTGAAGCAAAACCCAATATTATAAATAAAACCCAGAGAATGTTTTTTTTCATTCTAGAAAATATTAACTAAAGTAATAGTAACAAAAAGCCCATAAAAGAAAAATACAATGATAAGTATCAAATTTCTAAAAAACAAAGGTTTAATTGGTTTTTTAAAAGATAGATTATTAAGAAGTAGTATCAGTCCTGTATAAAAAAACATAGCAACAGCATTTAAAACAGCTCCTATGGTAATAAGTTTCAATGGTTCTGTTATTCCAAGGGAAAAGATTAGAATTCCTGCAAAAATTTGAAACCATAAAAAAAGATAATAATAACTTCTTAGGTTTGAAATTTTAAATTTCTTAGGTGAAAATATAACTAAATTTTCTGACATAATTCTACTTGTAGCATCAAGGATTGAAAATTGTGTTGAAAAAAGCATGAGTGCAGAAACTATTAAGAATGATGCTCCCACTAATGGTAATGTTCTAGATGAAATTGTAGAGCTTTCCATCAAAATAAAATTAATTCCTTCTCCCGCATCTTTTCCATAAGTTGTAATGAAGGCAAGAAGGGAAAGGAAAAGCATTGTCAAAAGTCCTGTTAACCAAAAAACAAAAAAATGTTCAAGATTCATTCGTTTCCACCAGAGTTTAAAAAGTTTTAAGTTTTTAGTGTTTTTTTCAAATGGTTTTCCTTTTAATTCAATTTTTTCTTTTTTACCTGTTAGAATACTTGTAATTCTTCCTGAGTACTTGCCCATTCCATAACCCTTTTCTTTTATGTAAAAGCTTTGGGCTAAATTTAAATTCCCTCCTGCACCTGAATAGACAAAAGCACTTAAAAGTGTTACTAAAGGAATTGCTGTCGGTAAGAAAAAGTATCCATCTCCTTTTGCAATTAAACCATTAAATAAAGCTTGCCAATCATTTGATTTAGCCAAAAAGAAAGTCAAAAGTAATATGAAAGGTACCCCTATGATAATTAAAGTTTTTTGAAAAGTTTCTTGTGTTTTATATATAACTGGACCCAAAGTTAAAAATATTCCAATAATAAGTAAAAGAATAATTGGGATTATTGGCGAATAATTTATATGCAAGATTGACGCAAAAAGGATTGCAGATGAAGCAATAATTCCAGGCCAGATCCAAGGCAGGAGAGTTGAGAAAATAAACCAGATTGGGGAAAACTTTTTTAAGTATTTTTCAAGTCCTACAAATACACTTTCTCCTGTTATTAGAGTATATCTTTCAATTTCCATATTGATAAAAAATTGGAATGTAATTCCCAGTAAGGCTCCCCAAATTATTCCCATTCCGTATTTTGAAGTAAGATATGGCCAAAGAATTATCTCTCCACTTCCGAGTCCCAAACCTAAAAGAATAAAACTTGGGCCTAACATCTTAATTAGTTTGGGAGGTTTAGGAAGATTGTTTCTATTCATGGCCTTTTTTAAGTTTAGTTTAAAATGATTAGCCTTAGCAAGGAATTAGTTATTGACTTCGGGTTTTATTCGGTTGTATAAAAAGATAATATGATTCAAAAAATAGATTCTCCAGTTTCAGTTAAATTAGTATTTGATTCCAAAGAAAAAAGAGTTTTTCCTGAAGAGATTATCTGGAATGAAAAGGTCTATTCTATTGTCAAACTTGGACTTCATCATACTTTTAAAAAAGGCAAAGTTTTATATCATGCGTTTTCTGTTACCTCAAAAACTTTATTTTTTAAACTTATTTTAAATACAGAAACCCTTCACTGGAATTTAGAACAAATTGCAGATGAATTTTAAAAATTATATTAATACAAATACTCTAAATTTGGATTTTAATCCTAATCCTTCTTTTATAATGCACTTGGATATAAATTCTTGTTTTGCAACCATTGAGCAGCAGGTAAACCCTTTTTTAAGAGGAAAACCATTAGTGGTTGCTGCATACGATAGCCCTGGAGGTTGTGTAATAGCACCATCCATAGAAGCTAAAAAAATTGGGATAAGAGTTGGAATGAGAGTAAAGGATGCAAAGGAAATTTTTCCCGATGTTTTTGTTTTAACACCTGATCCTTGGAAATATAGAAGTGTTCACTTAGCTTTAAGAAAAATTCTTTTAAGTTATACCAATAACTTGGTAGCAAAATCTATTGATGAATTTGTGTTAAATCTTGAAGGTTATCCATGCTTGAGAGAAAAGAGTATTAAAGATGTTGCTAAGGAAATTAAATTAAGAATAAGAGAAGAGATTGGTGAATGGATGAGTGTTTCTGTAGGTATTTCTACTAATAGGTTTTTAGCAA
>JAHKAL010000055.1 GCA_018826545.1 Patescibacteria group bacterium
AACCAAGGCAACCTCGGCAAGAAGTCAAATCAGAGTTAGGAGATGTTCTTTACTCCCTGATTACTGTGGCAAACTCATTAGATATTGATTTAGAAGAAGCTTTAGATTTAGTTTTAGAAAAATATCAAAAAAGACTTGAAAAAGGTAGCGCTGGCTCTGAAGTTGAAGAAAAATAATCTTCTGAAGATCTTTACCTAAACTCTTTAATTTTTCTTTTTTGCAACAACTTTTTTAACTTTTGGAGTCTTTACTTCTTTTACCTTTTCCTCAACAACTACTTTTGCAACTACTTTTTTAACCTTGGAAGGCTTTGTTTCTTTTACTTCCACAACAGCCGGAATAGAAATAACCTTAGAATCAACTTTTGGCTCTAATATCTTGAGTATTCTATCAAGTTTAATATTTAAAGCATCAAATTGAGTTTTGTTTTGATCCGAACTTTGGGGTCTAAAATCAGATCTTTGTGGCCTTGGTGAATCTGATCTTCTTCCACCTTTTTTCTCAAAACAGTCACTACAGTAAACCGGTTTGCCACTTGTAGGTCTAAAAGGTACTTCACATTCATTGCCGCAGTCGCTACAAACGGTTTTAAACATTTGGCTGTCACCACGTCCTCCACCTCTATCAAAACCTCTTGAGCCAAAATCACGTCTACCAAAAGAGCGTCCCCCGCCTCTACTGTCTCTGTTAAAATTTCCCATAATTTATAGCTTATCACATTTTAGAAATTAAACTGGTACAATTCATCCCTTATGCCAATGGACCCCAAATATAAAGAATTGGAACTCGACAATGTTGAAGCACGGGGTGCGGGACGTGTTTGGCAGGAAATGGCTAAAAACCCTGCACTTCCTGGCTCAAATACTGTAGCAACTTTTCCTCATGGAATTCCAAGTCAAGTCGTAGAGAGAAAAAAGAAAATAACAAAAGAAGCAATAGACGCCGAAATCACACAGGTTTTAAGAAGAGAAAGAGAAGAATAATTTAATATCTTTCACCTTTTAATTACTAGAAGTATCAAAAAAATTATTCTCCCAAAAGAGAATTTAACGCTTTTATCCGTACACTATTGTCTCCACCCATAAGATTGCATAAATTTACATGGTAGTTCCCAAGATTTTCTTTACCGAGTATTTCCAAAATATATCGATATTCAGCCAATGTAGCATTTTCCTGGGCATTATCTGAACAATCTAAAATTTCAGTCTTTTCATGAACAATTATTGCTTCAATTTCTTCTGGTTTTATTCCACCTGATAAATAGTAAGATTAATCGATTGCGATTATTACTTCTCCTTTGATATTAATCGTAGCTTTGGCTCTATTACCATAACTACTCCCCATTCTATGTTCTCTAATAAAATTGTTATATTGTTCAGGCTCTTCAAAAATATTAATATTTACTGTCTCTTTCATGCTCTTTATCAAACATTAAACAGTATTATACAAGCCTCAGACATTTTTACACTCATCGACAACTTTACAAATGCTTTCTTTTCTGTTTATCATTAGTCTTATGAAAAACAAATTCTATATCCTTCTGGTTAGTCTTCTATCTGTTTTTGCAATAGTCTTTGTTTTGAGATTTGTTATTGGAGGAGATGAAGATACTTGGCTTTGTGAAAATGGAGAGTGGGTTAAACATGGCCAACCAGCTTCCGATCATCCATCTTCAGGCTGTGGAGAAAATAAATTAATAGGAGGAGATAAAGATATCCATGATTGTCTTATTGCGGCAGGATATTCCTGGTGTAGTCAAAAAGAAAAATGTCTAAGAGAATGGGAAGAGCCTTGTATTCAAGAAAAAGCTTTTGAAGTTCTTACTAATCTAAAAAAGGAAACAAACATCTCTTTTTCTGGAATTGGAATAACAAGTTTTAAATGGGTTACCAATGAATCTCAAACAAACGGAAAATATGAACCAATTGAAAAAGAATTAAATGGAAAAGTATTCAGTGCAGAAAATGTAGAAAACAAAAATTTAAAGAAAATTGATGATTTTTTTAAAGAAAACAGTTTTCGGAGTGATAAATATAATGTTGCTACAGGAACTTACAAATCTTTAACTGGTTACAAAAGAGAAAATATGGTTTGTATAATTACTACTACTTTAACTGAATATGACCCTTCAAATCCAGAAAAAATACTTGAAACAACTGACACAACTACTCTAAAAATTGAGTGTGGAGAAATTCTAGAATAAATAAGTATTTTTCTTCTTTTTGCGTATAATGTTTATTATTCTTTAATGAAAACAAAAAAACCATCCGAAGTGAGTAATCAACTTCCCAAAACTACAATTTTTATATCAAATTTGTCTGAAGATGTCTGGCCTTTCATTAAAAATATGTCAGACCCAATAGAACGTAAAAATGAAATAGAAGAAAATGCCTATCTTGCAGATAGAGATTTATTTTCTTTAGCACAAGAATCAAGAATAATTTTAATTACTCCCAAAAAAGTATCAAAACCATTTCTAGATTACTTTAAAAATCTTTTTAATATTAAAAAGGTAGATATTTTAGTCCCAAATAATCATACAGGTGAAATTTGCAAAGATATTCTAAAAGATAAAAAAATAATTGAAAAAATAATTAAATTGGCAAATTCATCTAATAGGATAAACCTTACCCCCTATTCAACATCACTTCAGTTTCTTGAACTTGTAAATTTTTTAAATAAAAAAGGGTTAAAAGTTCATACACCAGAATCTCCGGCAGAAGAAGATGCTTGGACAGTAAACTTTTTTGGCAGTAAATCAGGAATAAGACAGCTAGCTCAACAATCTGCAAGAGAAGAACCAGATCTTTATATGCCTAATGGATATATTTGTATGGGAATAGAAGATGCCGCAAGAATTGCTGCTAAAAAGTATGTTAAAGAAAATGGTGTTGTCTTAAAAACTAATAAAGGCCATTCCGGTGCTGGAGTATTAATTTTTAGACCCAATGAACTTTCCAAAAACTATCAAAAAGCTGAAAAAGAAATATTAAGAATATTAAAATTAGATTCATATTGGGAGAAATTCCCAATAATAATTGAAAGTCTTATTAACATTAATCCAAAAATTGCTGGAGGATTCCCTTCTGTAGAATTTAAAATTCAAAAAAATGGAAGAGTAGACTTTCTTTATTTTTGTGGAATGAGAGTTACTAAAGAAGGAGTATTTAAGGGAATGGAAGTAAATGACAATGTTATTTCAGATAGAATTGAAACTCAAATAATGGATACTGGTTTTTATGTTGGGGAAAAATACGCTCAAGCAGGATACCGAGGATATTTTGATATTGATTTTGTAGCCTCCAAAAATGGAAAGATATTTACAACTGAATCAAATGTTAGAAGGACAGGCGGAACTCACGTTTTTCATATGGCTTCAAAACTTTTTGGTAGAGAATTTTTATATAATACTTTTATCCTTTCAACAAATTTATTTTCTTTTTCAGATAAAAGAAAATATAACTTTAAAAGTTTGAAAAAAGTTCTTTCCCCCATACTTTATGACAAAAAGAAAAAAGAGGGGATAATTATAGTTTCAGAAAATCTTCTGGAACTAAATAAACTTGCCTACGTTATATTTGGTAAGACCAAAAAGAGAGCCTTAGAGATTGAAGATAAAATGCAAAAACTTCTTTAGAAGTTAATGATTATGTTCCTCTTCTTCAGCCTTCATTGCTTCTTCTTTTGTTTTATGCACAGTTCCCTCAGGGTGATTTGGCGGACTGTAAATGGTATAGAGTTTTAAGTCTTCAGTTTGAGATGTATTTACTACATTATGTTGGGTTCCTGCTGAAATAATTATTCCAAAACCCTCATCAAACACTGTTTCTTCACCATCCATAATTACCTTACCTTCTCCTTCTTCAATTCTGAAAAACTGATCAACTGATTCGTGAACCTCCATTCCAATATCCTCCCCTGGTTTAAGGCACATCACTACTAATTGCACATGCTGACCTGTATAAATAACTTGTCTAAAGAATGAATTTTGTTCTGTAGTCTCTTCGATTTTTCCAACATAGCCTATCATTTTTTAATCACCTCCGTTTCTTAATTTCAATATATCACTATAGCAAAAAATTAAAAGAAAGTTTCTGATAGAATTAAGCTGATGGCTATAAAAAAGAAAAGGAATCTACAAATTAAAACAACTCTTACCTTAATCACAGCAATCCTAATTACCATTATTGTTTATTTATTTAGAAACAAACTAACAATACTTGGGACATTTGGATACTTTGGAATATTTCTATTAAGTATTTTGGGTAACGCAACCATAATTCTTCCACTACCCTCAATATTAACTGCCTACTTGGGAGGAGGAATATTTAATCCATTTTGGGTAGGAATTATTGCAGCTCTTGGAGCAACCATTGGAGAGTTGACTGGTTACTTGGCAGGTTATGGGGGAAGAACAATTATTGAAGATCCGAAAAAACTAGAAAAAATTGAAAGTTGGATGAAAAAATATGGATTATGGACAATTTTTGTTTTGGCGGTAATTCCAAACCCACTTTTTGATTTAGCTGGAATTGCCTCAGGAATGTTAAAAGTTCCTGTTTGGAAATATTTTTTGGTTACCTGGGCTGGAAAAACGATTAAATTCTTAGGTTTTTCCTATCTCGGAGCTGGTTCTTTTAAGTTAATTGAAAAGTTTTCCTAAAACTCTTCTATCCTTATAGCTTTTCCATCAATTATTGACTGAGCGACTTTTTTCCTAGCACTTTTTAAAATTCTTGCAAAAGTAGGTTGGGAAACTCCCATTTCTTTTGCAGCTTGCGTTTGATCTAAACCATCAACGTCATAAAATTTTAGAGCGCTTACTTCATCAGGAAACAAAATTTCTTCTTCTAAACTGCAAAGTGGAATTCCTTGGGGTTTAAAATATTTAACCCCAGGATTAAAACAATTACATCTTGGTAGTTTTGGTCTTCCCATTTTAGTTATTATACCAGCCCCGCTTTTAGGTACCGTATTTAACGGGGCAAGTTATTTATTAGACTATTTCTTTCTCTACTTCTTTTAATTCCTCTTTTAGATAAGCTTTGTATTCTACTAAAGCTTTTTTCTTATCTTCTTTGGAAATACTTCCACGAAAACAACCTCTCATGTAGCAAGGGCAATTTCCCATTCCTCTACCTGTTCTTGGACCCATTCCCATGGGACCTGTTCCATCAAATCTTGGCATATTTTATCACCCCCTTAATTTTCATACTTGTATTATGAATACATATTCATTATATTACATATTGTCAAATATTGAAAGTTGAATTTATAGCCTTGACAGGCTAACATTAAAAATCATGAAGAAATTTCCAATAATTATTGGAGTTATAACTCTTTTAATCATTTTGGGAGGGGTTTTTCTTTTTTCCAAAAATAAACCTGCCAAAACTTTGACTCTTCCCGCCAATCTTGAATACTTTTGGCTAGAGGATTGCCCTCATTGTAAAAATGTCCAAGATTTTATTAGTACTTGGGAGAAAAAAGACCAAATAACAATCGAAAAACTTGAAGCCCAAGCTAATAAACAAAATGGACAAAAACTTATTGATGCTGGGAAATATTGTAATATTGGTTCAGAATCTATTGGAGCGGTTCCCCTTCTTTTTACGCCTGAAGGAAAATGTTTTTTGGGAGATGATCCAATAATAAGCTACTTAAAAACCCTATGAAAATAATAAATATATTTAAAAAAACGTTTAAAATTTCTTTCCTAACAGTAATTCTTTTAGAATTATCTACAAAGATAAGTCATGCAGTTTGCCCCCTATGCATAATTACAGTCGGTGCAGGCCTAGGTCTTTCCAGATTTTTAGGAATTGATGACTTGGCTACAGGAGTCTGGCTCGGGGGATTTATAACTTCTTTCTCTTTTTTAAGTACTAATTGGCTTTACAAAAAAGAATTTTTTAAAAAGTTTAAGAAAATTTATTTAACTTTAGGAAATTACTTTCTTTACATTCTTTTAACATTTTTACCACTTCATTTTGCAGGTATTACGGGACATTACAATAAAATTGCAGGAATAGATAAACTTTTAATTGGAACTTTTGTCGGAACTTTAGTCTTCTTAGCTTCAATTTATTTGGATAAAAAAGTAAGAGAAAAATACAAAAAACAGCTTTTTAATTACCAAAAAGTAGTTTTTCCAGTAAGTTTACTTGCAATTTTAAGTCTAATATTTTATTTTATAACTAGATGAAAGAAAAAAAGATAGAAGAATTACTTAAAAAAGTACAAAAAGTAAGCAAAGAAAATAAAATTGATTTGTCCTCTGGTGAGGATCTTTCTATTGGAGTAATGAACCTTATTTCAATCGAGGAACATCTTTTCTTTACCTTCAATAAAACCAAAGATGACAAATATATAGACCTTTTAAACGAAGTAAGGTTAATTAGAACCGAACTATTAAGAGACATTATTAAAGATTACGAAGGAGAAGTTTGGTGTATAAGTAAACACCTTTTGGCTTCATCTATGAGACTTTTGGAAGTAGGAACTAAGGAACTTAAAAAAGGAAATAAAAAAAAGGCAAAAGATTTATTTGAAAAAGCCTATAAACTCTATTCAATGTTTTGGGGAATAAACTTAAAGGTGGTTAACATTAAAGAAGTTCAAAAAGATTCAGATTTAAATCTAATAAGTGATAAAAATAATAAAGTTACAAAAGTATCAGTATTTTCAAAAATTGGAGATATCTTTCAAAAAGCCCTAGATTGCTGCAAAGAATAAATTAATCTAAATAATCCTGAAGTTTTTTTCTACGAGATGGATGTTTTAATTTTCTTAATGCTTTAGCCTCAATCTGTCTAATACGCTCTCTTGTAACGCCAAATACTTTTCCAACTTCTTCTAAAGTCATCTGTTTATTTCCCTCAAGACCGAATCTTAACTTTAATACTTTTGCTTCCCTATCAGAAAGAGTTGCCAATACTTCATCCAAGTGGTCCTTAAGAAGTTGTTTTGACGCCTGATCTACAGGAGACAATTGGCCTTCATCTGGAATAAAATCTCCCAAAAAACTTTCCTTATCTTCTCCAACTGGGGCTTCCAGTGAAGTAACTTGCTGGGAAATTTTAAAAATTTCTCTTACTCTTTCTGCATCAAGCTCAAGTACTTCTCCTATCTCTTCTGGTGTTGGTTCTCTATCTAATTCCTGCATTAACTTTCTTGAAGTTCTGTAAAGTTTATTAATGGTCTCAACCATATGAACAGGAATTCTGATTGTTCTTGCCTGATCAGCAATTGCACGGGTAATGGCTTGTCTTATCCACCAGGTTGCATAGGTTGAAAATTTAAAACCTCTTCTCCAATCATATTTCTCAACTGCTCTTATAAGCCCTTGATTCCCTTCTTGAATAAGATCCAAAAGTGAAAGTCCGCGCCCTATATACTTTTTAGCAATTGAAACAACCAATCTTAAGTTGCTCTCAGTTAACTTGTCTTTTGCTTTTCTATCAGCTTTTTCATATCTTTTGGCAAGCTCAACTTCTTGTTCAGCGTCCAAAAGTGGAACTTTTCCAATTTCCCTTAAGTATTGCCTTACCGGATCTGTACTTTCAATTCCTCCAATTTTGGAGAGAATTTCAATCTCACGATCTAATTTTTCTTGAGCCTTCTCATCAGTTTCAATTTCATCGGGTGTTACTGATTCAAAAACATCTATACCTTCTGCAAGAAGTTTATCGTAAAAATCATCCAATTCTTCTATTCTTGACTCGGCATCGGAGAAGACTTCCAATATATCATCCTGGGTTAAAAACCCCTGATCTCTACCTTTTTTAATTAATTCCTTGACCGGTTTGCGAATCATTTATTTTTTATACCTCTTGAAGAATTATACCTCGACTTGAGTCTTCTTCATATTTAGAAAGTTTCCCAGCAAGCTCTCTAAACTTTTCTTGAAACTTTACTAGTTTATCAAAATCTTTATTTTCTTCAAACTCTCTTATCTTTACCCCTAATTTCTCAAGTTTATGTCTAATACTTAAAATTTCTAACTCTTTTAAGACTAAACCCATCTCTTTTTCTAAAAGTACAGAGTCTTCAGTTATTCCCTCTAAATCTTTTAAGACCATGTCTGCGTAACCAGACAGAAGCTCTTTGGGAAGTTTTTCAGTAAACTTGGATAAAGAAAAGGTTTTCTCTTTCTCAAAATAACTTATATATTCTTCTAAAAGCCTTTTTGGAAGAGGAGTTTGGACTAAACTTAAAATCTTTTCATTTAACAAAACTTCAGGATCTCCTTGAAAAGCTAAGGATAAAAGTCTTTCTTCAATTAACTGCCTTCTTGTTTTTTGGAGCTTTTTAGGAAGACTGACTATTTTTACCTCATCTTTTTTTATAGATTCTTTGGTTTCTCCAATTTGTTCATATACAGCCTCTACTGGCACAGACAGCCTTCGTGCAGTAATTTCAATATAATAAGCTTGAACAATTTTATCTGGAATAGATATTAAAATTGGAACAATCTCGTTACTGATTTTTTGTTTTCCTTCTCCTGACCTTAAATCATTTTTTTCAAAAACAGAATCAATCAAAAAGTCCCATACTCCAACAGCTTCTTTTATACATTTTTCAAAGTATTTTGAGTCAGCTCTTACTGCATCATCAGGATCTTTAAATTTACCAAACCTGGCAACTGAAATTTCAAGACCTTGTTTTTGAGCAATAACAATGCCTCGTCTTGCAGCCATATCTCCTGCAATATCTGAATCAAGTGCCAAAACAATTCTTTTTGTAAATCGGCAAAGAAGTCTTACTTGTTCTTCAGTTAGAGCACTGCCTTTAATGGCAACTATATTTTTAAATCCAGATTGATATGGAGAAATCATATCCAGTTCCCCCTCGGTGATAATTGCAAATCCAGCTTTTTTAATTTCTTCTTTTGAGAAATTTAAACCAAAAAGAAGATTTGACTTATGATAAATCGGTGTTTCTGGAGAGTTGATATATTTAGCCAGATCTTTTTCCTCCCAGGGTAAGATTCTTCCCGAAAAACCAACAACATTACCCCTATGGTCAAACAACGGAAACGTGATTCTTCCTCTAAATCTATCTATAATCTCACTTCCTCTAAAATACACAGTTCCAGCTTTTTCGACATCGTTAGGATGGAATTTTTTCTTATCAACTAAGTACTTTTTTAAAACTCCTCTAACATTTGGGGAAAAACCCATTTTAAAATACTTAATTGTTTCTTCTTTTAAACCCCTATCTTTTTTAAGATATTCAAGAGCTTTCTTGCCAACTGGATGTTTAGTAAGAAAATATTGGTAAAAATTATTTGTATCGTAATTTAGGGTATAAAGTTTTTCTTTTTCACTTTCCTGGCCTGGTTTAAATGATGTAAGTTTTACCCCCACTCTCTCTGCCAAAAACCTTAAGGCTTCGGCAAAATCCATTCCTTCCTGTTTTTCTAAAAAATTATAAACATCACCTGTTTCTCCACAACCAAAACATTTATAAATTTGAAGTTCGGGGGAGACCATAAAAGAAGGAGTTTTTTCTTGATGAAATGGACAATTCGCCTTGAAGTTTCTACCTGCTTTTTTTAGAGGTACATGTTCATTAATTATCGAAACTATATCTGTCTTTTGTTTAACTTCTTCAACCTGATCCATTTCGTCCCGATTGTATCATAAAAAACGAACGAAAAATAAAAAACCAAGCAGAAAATCTAATAATGTAGACTTTTAAAAATTAAAAAATGTACAAGAATTAAAATTTTCTCTTTTGATTTTTTGCAACCCAAATCAAGCTGATTCAATAATTTTATCCAATAAAACTGGAACTTTTTTAACCCCTAACGCTTTTAATGCAACCATACGATGTCTTCCGTCTCCATTAATCCAGATTTTATTTTTATATTGGATAGCTTTAATTGGTAGTTCCTGCAAAAGAGGGATATTTTCATCCTGGTAACCTTGAGCAAATTTAAAAATTTTTTCTAAACCCTCCTTATGAGAAACACTTATAAACCAAGAGTCTGCGTCATTAACACCAGCAACCATATCAAGATCTATAAACTTGGCAATCGTTGGTTCTCTTTTTAGAGAAAAGACGTCGGGTTTAATTTCGTAGGGGATTTCTTTCAAAACACTTTCTAAATCCTCCAAACTTCCAATTTTTCTTGTAATATTTTCTTTTACAGGAAATTCTGCCAATGGCGGTCTTTTTATTTCTTCATAATTTCTTAAATTAGAATCCTCCAACAACCAACGTAAAAATCTATTAGGTAAATGTTTGTAATTTTGATCCCAAACATGATCTTCCCGTTTAATATCGTTGACAAATTCCTCTGCCTTTTTAGAAAACGTGTTAAAATCCATCTTTCGAGAAAGCTTAAAAAGCAGATTTTGAACTTCTTTCCTTTTTTGAGGTTGATCTGGTGGCATTTGATCAATAATCTCACTGATAGAATCAGTGTTGTCTATGGAAGTTTCATTAAACGGCTTAAACAATTTCAATTGTTCTTCTACTATTTTAATTGCTACTTCTTCAACTGGGAGATTTTGAGAATTTCCAATAGTTTCAAATAAAGTTCTTGCAGATAAAGCTCTCTTGCTTTTAGGAAGACGGGCTACAAAACAGTCAATTGACTCAAAAGCCAAAATTCTTGAATCCTCTGGAACAGCTGATAAATTAACGCTAGTTACTGAAAAATCAGGAGCTCTTATAACTCCAACTATTCCATCTTCTTGAGATTCATCGTCTCGAGTAATCCCTATAAGAATTAAGTTCTGTCCGTCATTTAAATAAAAATCATCCCTGAAAACTCGTTCCCAAGGAATGTCTGGACACACTTCTCTACCTATCGTTCGAAATTGAGTTAATCGGAAATAATCATTTGGATCGTCTGAAAATAGTTCTTTATTTGTTAAATTTACTGGTTCTGTTGATTTACTTTCTCCCATTTTTAAATTTTTACAACTAATTCAGTCACCATTCCTTATATGAAAAACACAAATTTGCGGAGCATGTGGGTCTGGAACCCTTCGTCCCTATAATACCCACTGTCTCCTTACCCCCATATTGTATCAATCTCTAGGCTATAAAATCCACCCGAGGCTAAATGAGACAAATGAGACACTATAAAAAAGGGGTGTCTCAAATGCATGATGTAGTTTGATATAATTAACTCGG
>JAHKAL010000056.1 GCA_018826545.1 Patescibacteria group bacterium
ATAGTCCAAACAATCTCTTATGAAATTTTTTAAATCTAAGATTTGTATTGAAGTTGTTTTAATATTGTTAGTTATAATTTTTGCTGCATATTTACGTTTTATTAGGCTTTCAGAAATTCCAAACGGTCTTTATGTAGATGAAGCCCTGGTTGGCTATAACGCATATTCAATATTAAAAACAGGAAGAGACGAATATGGAAAGTTATTTCCGATCCTTTTTCGTTTTTTTGGATCATATTCACCACCTTTATATGTATATCTTTCAGCCGTTGCTATTAATTTTTTCGATTTAAATATTTTTTCTGTGAGGTTAGTTTCGTCTTTAAGTGGAATAGCAGCAATTTTAATAATCTATCTTTTTTCAAAAAGTTTAAAGATAACAAAAACTCTTAGCTATCCATTAATTGCGGCTCTGGTTCTCTCAATTTCCCCAGGTGCAATATTTTATAGTAGATTGGGTTATGAGGTAAATCTGGCGTCTACCATTTATTTATTAGGAATATATTTACTTTGGTTAGGTTTAAAAAATTCCAAGTTTTTAATTTTTGCTTTACCTACTTTGGTCTTATCTGCATATTCCGCACACACTGAGCTGTATCTTGTTCCATTGACTCTCGTGTCGGTCTTTTGGTTTTATAGAAAGACCCTAAAAATAAAACAGATTAGAAAACATTTATATATTGGTATTTTTTTGTCATTGTTTTTATTAGTTCCTTTAATTTCAGTGTTGAATACTCCAGCTTTCTTTACAAAAGGTGGAATATTTTATTCTGATACTATATACGAACAGGCATCTAAATTACCAAAAATAATCCCACATTTCCTAAAAGTTTTACTAGCGTTTTTAAGAGAGTTTTTTTCAAGATTTTTTACTTATTTGTCTCCGTCATCATTATTTTTCTTTGCTGATTCTGATTTGCAAAGGTCTATCCCCGACCTTTCATTTTTTTATCCCTGGATGTCAATTCCATATCTTTTGGGGTTTACAGTTTTATGGGAAGAAAGAAAAAAAGAAGCTACAAAGTTTGTATTAATAGTGCTTTCAAGCATTTTATTTATAGGTAGCTTAATAAAAGACCCCTTTTCGACACAGAGATTATTGCCTTTTTTCCCATTTATAGCTTTAGTTATCGCTCTTGGTTTAGAAAAAATATTTAAAAATATAAGACGTTGGCAAAGAATTGTGTTAGTTGTTCCGTTGTTTGCCGTTTCAATTCTTTTTTTGTGGCGTTCGTACTTTGTTTTATTTCCTAAAGAGCGAGCAAAAGTTTGGGGTTACGGTTTTTCTGAACTTGCCGAAGAAATTCAAAATCACCCCAATGAGGAGTTTTTGATTGATCAATCTAGGATTAAACCAGCCTATATTGAACTAGCTTTTTATTTAAAATATCCTCCAGAAAAATTTCATCAAGAGATTAAACAAGATATTAAAAACTATTACTATGAAGATATTTTGTTTAATGATAAGTACAATTTTGGAAATATTCGGACAGGTACTATTTTTTGGGAAGAAGACATTTATCTAAAACAAATTATTGTTGGAGATGAACTGTCTATTTCTGAAGGACAAGCAAAAGAGCATTTTTTAACAAAAGTGTTTGAGATTAAAGATCCTTTAGGATTTATTGTTTTTAATGGATTTCGAACAGATCCTTACAAAAAATGTGTAAACACAAATTATAAAAGTCTATACTGTAAAGGAGTTGTAAAATAATGAAAAATATAAAAAAAGTATTATTGTTGGCATTTATTTTTAGATTATTATTGATTTTTTTAAAATGGCATCCTGATTTGAATAACCATATTGATTGGGGAATAAGATTTTGGCAGTATGGTCCAAGACTTTTCTTTGCACCTCAGTCTAATGTTTGGAATTTTACTTGGCCTAATCAACCGCCGATAACAATTTTAACTTTTGCTTTAATTAGAAAATTATTTGAAGCAATCTTCTCTTTCTTTTGGTTTTTAAATATAAAAATTCCTTTTTTTCCTTCAAACTTAATTCATTTTTTGGAAAGTTATCTTTACGCAGGACTTTTGAAACTTCCATCAATTCTTTCTGATTTGGGAATTGGATACTTGATTTATAAAATTTTCAAAGATGAAAAGAAAGAAAAAGTTGGAATTGTAGCTTCTTTAGTATATTTATTTAATCCAGTTGTTTGGTATAACTCTGCAATTTGGGGACAAACAGATGCCTTTATTAATTTTTTTGCACTTTTGGCTTTTTATCTTCTTTTAAAAAGAAAACTCATACCTGCAGTATTTAGTTTAGTTATTAGTCTTTATATCAAAGTATCATTGGCAATTTTTATTCCGATTTTTATTGTTGTTGCATTAAAACAAAAATATGAGTTTAAAAAATATCTATATTCTTTCTTAATATCTTTATCTTTCATTGGAATAATAGCCTTTATCTTTTCAGGCAGTGAGCCTTTTTCTTGGCTTATTAACCTCTATAAAGATAGGATCCTTGGGCAACAGCTTCAGGTTATTACAGCAAATGCTTTTAACATTTGGGCCTCAATAGCTGGTATCAACGAGAGACCGCAAACGCTTTTGTTGGGACCGATTTCTTTTCAGACCTGGGGATTGGTTTTATTTTTATTGTCTTATTTACCTATTATCTATATGGTTTTTAAAAAGAGGGATTTAAAAACAATAATATTTTCATTAGCAATTTGTTCAATTTCTTCTTTTATGCTTTTAACAAATATGCATGAGAGGTATCTTTTTCCATTTTTTGTCTATTCAACGATTGTTGTCTTTTGGAATAAAAAACTCCTTCCCATATATATTGCTGTAAGTTTAATAAACTTTTTAAATCTTTATAATATTTGGTGGTTTCCACGTTCAGAGATTATTATTAATTTTCTTACCTTTTCAGATAAACTCATGCCAAGAGTTTTAGGATTTATTAATTTTCTTTTATATTTAATCCTTTATAAAAGTTATCTTCGACTTTTTAAGCTTGAGAAGCTATAATTTTACATATGAAGCGCTTCCTTTTACCTTTAATATTGGTTCTAGGTTTTGTGCTCAGGGTGTTATTTTTAGGTAGATTTCCAATTGGTTTTACACCTGACGAAGCTTCTTTTGGCTATGACGCATATTCAATACTAAAAACAGGAAGGGATCAGTGGGGAAGCTCTATGCCTCTTTTATTAAAGTCTTTTGGAGACTATAAAGCTCCTCTTCAGACATATTTACAGATTCTATTTATAGCCCTGGGAGGTTTAAATAAGGTCACTGTAAGGCTTCCTAATGCTCTGTTGGGCTCTTTATCTATTCTAGTAACCTTTCTATTAGTTAAGGAGATTAGAAAGAAACATTTTGAGATTAAAAACAATCTTCCAGAAATATTATCTGCACTTTTTGTAGCTATATCACCTTGGCACATCATGATGAGCAGAGGTGCTTTTGAGGCAAACTTAACAACTTTTTTAATGCCTTTGGGAATTTATCTATTCTTGAGAGCTTTAAAAAATAATAAATTTTTGCTGATAAGTGCAATTGTTTTTAGTTTAAATTTATTTTCTTATCATTCAGCAAAGTTTGTTACTCCTTTGATTGTTGGATTTTTAATCTATTTTTATAGAAAAGATTTTATAAAAGTGCCCACTAAAAAAATTATTATTTCCGGTCTAGCTTTTTCTTTATTTGCGTCTTTAATGCTTTATACATTTAGTTTAGGTGCCGGAAAGAGAGTTGCTGATGTAAATATATTGAAAGGCTCTTTGCAATCAGCGGCTGAAGAAAGAATTTTAGCTGTTAATAACGGTTTAAATCCCATTGTTGCAAGAGGAATCTACAATAAATACTTTTACGCCTTAAAAAGATTATCTTCAAATTATTTTCAGTACTTCTCTCCTCAGTTTCTATTTACAAATGGGGCAAATGAAACTACATATGGTATGAATCCAGGTAGAGGGACACTATATTTAGTTGAGATTATATTTATAATATCTTTCCTTTTATTTGGAGTAGGTTATCTTAAAGGATTTTTACCAATAATCTTTTGGATTTTGATTTCTCCAATTCCAGCAGCGCTGTCCTCTGGTCCAGGCTTTGCTGCAAATAGAGCAGTAATAATGATTCCTGCTATTCAGATTGTTTCAGCATTTGGTTTATATTTATTAATTGAAAAAATTAAGGGTTTTAAATATTCAAAACTTGTTAATAATATTTTGTATGGCGTTATTCTTTTTTCGTTTTTATTTTTTGTTGAGGAATATTTTTTAATGTCTCCAATAAAACAAGCAAAAGGAATGCTTTCAGGCAATTTAGAAGTATCCACTTGGTTAAAGGAAAATGTTAATAAGGGTAGTAACGTTATTGTTTCAAGAAGGCTTTCAGAACCACACATCTATATAGCATTTTCTGAAAAGTATAATCCAATAGATTATCAAAAGAATACTAAAGACTGGAATTTTGAAGAATTGGGTCTAAATTGGGTAGATCAAATTCCAGATTATAAATTAGGGAATTACCTTTTTAGAAATATTGATTGGCTAGTAGACTCAAAAAGAGAAAATGTTCTAATGGTTGGTAGGCCTGAAGAATTTCCTGAAGACATGTCTCCCTTAATGACTTTTTATTATCCAGATGGAAGTCCTTCTATCTATGTTGTTGATATGAATAAAAACACTTATGCGAAGAATAATTAAGTTTTTTAAAAAGAATTTATTCATTGTTCTTATAATTGTCTTTTCAATCCCAACTTTTATAAGAATGATTAAACCTGGAATTTATTCAATGCAGGACTTTCATTATTTTAGATTAGTTGAATATGGAAAATGTGTAAAAGATTTACAACTTCCTTGTAGATGGTCAGTTAGCTCGGGCTTAGGTTATGGAGAACCACTTTTTAATTATTATGGACAAGCTTCATATTTTTTGGGACAAATATTTAGATTATTTGGTTTTTCAAATATTGCTTCTTTAAAAATGCTTTTTATTTTTTCAATTTTAGGTTCGGGGATATCTATGTTTATTCTCTCGAAGAAAGTATGGAAAAGTGATTTAGCTGGAATTATTGCTTCAGTACTTTATATGTACGCTCCTTATAGGGCAATAGATGTTTGGGTAAGAGGAGCTTTGCCTGAAGCTTTAAGTTTTGTACTTTTTCCACTTTTAATTTATGAGCTTGAAATGTGGTTTGAGAAGAAAAAAGAAGAATATATTATCTTCTTTTCAATGCTTTTAGCTCTTCTTATTTGTACTCACAATTTATCATCAGTAATGTTTTTAGTATTTTTGATTCCTTATCTTTTTTATAAGCTAATAATTTTAAAAAAACTAACAATTAAAAATAAAGAAAATAAAAAGATTATTACCTATCTTTCTTTATCATTTATTTTTTCCATTCTCCTTTCAGGATTTTATCTAATTCCTCTGATATTTGAGTCTAAATTTATAAACCTGGGCTTATCGACAACAACAGGTTATTTTGATTTTAAAGGTCATTTTGTTACTTTAAAGCAGATCCTTTTTTCAAGATTTTGGGGCTATGGCGCTTCAGTTTGGGGAGAAGAAGATGGACTTAATTTATCTATTGGAATAATCCAGTGGATTATTCCCTTACTGGCAATAGTAATTGGCTATGTTAAAAAATCAAAAAAGCTAGGGGGGATACTATTATTTACTTTGATTGGATGGTTTTGTTTATTTTTAACACATAATAAATCTACAACCATTTGGCAAGCTCTTCCTTTTATGAAGTTTATCCAGTTTCCCTGGAGGTTTTATTCTGTTTCCATATTTGCATTTTGTTTGGCATCAGGTGGTGTAATTGGAAAGAATAAAAAGTTAAATGTAATGCTTACAGTATTAATAACTTTAGTTTCTATTATTCTTACCTTCAATTTTTTCAAAGAGGATATATGGTATAAGTTTTCAGACATTGATTTAACCCAAGGGCAAAAGTGGGAGGATCAGAGTAGAGCTTCTATTAAAGATTACTGGCCTATATTTGGGGAAAAAATTCCAGATGAATTTGCTCCTAAATCTTACGACAATGAGATCCTTCTTATTAAAAGATCAAATTACTATAAATACAATGTTTATTCTGAAACTGACACTTCATATATTTTTCCTGTCACATATTTTCCTGGATGGAAAGCATATGTAAATGGTAAAAACATTGAAGCTAAACCAATTGGCAGCTATGGATTATTAAGTCTTAATAATGTACCTTTTGGAAAAAATGTAGTTGAATTAGAATTTTCCAATACTATTATAAGGAAAATTGGAGATTTAATTAGTTTTATAAGTATAATTGCTGTAATAGTGATTCTAATAAAAAATGAAAAAGATATATAAATATTTCAAAAAAAACTTTCAAATTATTCTAATTTTACTTCTTGCCCTATTTTTGAGATTTTACAAACTGGATTATTGCCCCCCATCTTTAAATTGGGATGAGGTTTCTCATGGTTTTAATGCTTATTCAATTTTAAAAAGCGGTAATGATGAATGGGGGAAAAGGCTTCCTTTAATTTTTAGAGCTTACGGAGATTATAAATTACCAGTTTATATCTATTTAACCTCAATATCTGAGTGGTTTTTCGGACTGTCGGTTTTTTCTGTTAGGTTCGTTTCAGCTTTTGCGGGAGCAGGAACAGTTTTTCTAACTTATCTTTTGACAAATGAACTTTTTAAGAAAAAACAGATTGCGCTTTTATCTTCATTTTTTGTTGCTGTTGAACCTTGGAGTTTGTTTCTTTCAAGGGGAGCGTTTGAAGCCAATTTGTCTTTGTTTTTTGTTATTTTGGGAGTTTATTTTTTTATCGGAGGAATTAAGAAGAATTTTAACTTAATTTTATCTGCCTTATTTTTTGGTTTATCTCTTTGGACTTACAATTCTGCAAGAATTTTCGTTCCTCTTTTACTGTTTTCTTTTATTTTTATTTACTGGAAAATATTAAGAGATGTTTGGAATAAAAACAGAACAGTTATCATCTTTTCTTTTTTAGTATTTTTACTGTTTTTAATTCCAGTTTTTACACAAGTGTTGAAGGGTGAAGGAACGGCTAGGTTTTCAAAAGTATCAATTTTGGATGAAGGAGCAATATCTGAAATAGATCAACGTATAACATCTTCAAAACTACCTAAACCGTTTAATAGAATATTAAACAATAAGGCTGTTTATTTTACTGAGAAGTTTGCATTAAATTATCTAAGAAGTTTTTCTCCGGAATTTTTATTTTATCAGGGTGGAAAACATTACCAATTTAATATTCCAGGAACTCCGCTTTTATACACAGTAAATGCGCCATTTATTTTGATAGGACTGTTTTTGATTATTAAACAAAAAGGGAAAGAGAAATCGATTTTGCTTTCTTGGCTTTTTCTTTCACCAATAGCTTCTAGTTTGACTAAAGGAAGCGAGGTTCCTCATACTTTGAGGCAAATCGTTATGATTCCTATACCTATGATTTTAGGATCAATAGGAATTTATAATTCTTGGAAATGGATAAGTAGTAAAAAATTGAAATTTGAATCAGAATATTTTATTGCAGCTATGTATCTATTTGTTCTGGGATGTTCAATTTATTCATTTTTTGGATCTTATTTAAAAGATTATCGTAGTAACTATTCTTGGTCTTGGCAGTATGGATATAAAGAAACTGTGGAATTTTTAAAGGAAAAATATCCGGATTATGAAAAGATAATAATATCCAAAGAATACGGAGAGCCTCATGAATTTATACTTTTTTACTGGCCTTGGGATCCAGTTGATTATTATGAAAACAAGAATCTTATTAGGTTTAATCAATCTGGTTGGTGGTGGGTAGATAGGTTTGATAAATTTTATTTTGTGAATGATTGGGATATACCCTTAAATTCGGAAAACTTTATTTTGGAAAGTGGTTTGGAGTTTGCTTGTGAATCTTTTGAAAAATGCTTGCTTGTTACCACTCCAGGGAAACATCCTGGTGGATGGAGCAAGATTTGGAGTTATAATTTTCTAGATGGACAGACTGCTTTTGAAATTTATGAAAAATAATATTAAACACAAGGTTTTAATATTTACAATTATTTTAATTGCGGCGTTTTTACGTTTTTATAATCTGTCTTCTGTTCCTCCGCATTTAACACCCGATGAGGCGTCTTTGGGCTATAACGCTTATTCGATTTTAAAGACAGGCAAGGATGAATATGGCCACATTATGCCTCTAATATTTAAATCCTTTGGAGATTATAAACCTGGGTTATATGTGTATTTAACAGTTCCTTTTGTTTATTTATTTGGTCTTAATGAATTTTCAGTTAGAGCTCCAGCTGCATTTTTTGGAGTCATTTGCGTTTATTTAATATATCTTTTGGTAAAAGAATTATTCAAAAGAGAAAGACTTGCTTTAATATCTTCTTTTTTGTTTGCAATTGTTCCGTGGGGAATATATTTCTCAAGAGGAGCGTGGGAAGTGAATATCTCACTTTGTCTAACTTTATTTGGAATTTATTTTTTCTTGAGATTTTTGGAAAAACCCAAAAATTTATTGTTATCAGCTTTCTTTTTTGCCTTAACGCTTTTGGCCTATCAGGGAGCAAAACTTTCCACCAGCATCGTTCTTATACTATTAGTAGTATTTAATTTTAAAAATGTGGTTAAAGCTCCAAAGAAGTATTTAATAAGTTCGTTTTTATTGGGCCTTTTTATCTCTTTACCTATTTTTATAAGTTTATTTAGTGGTAAGGCAGGAAGACTTAATGTTTTTAGTGTTTTTTCCCACGGAAGACCTAAAGAGTATTTAGAGAATCAATTAAATCAAGGAAATGAGAAAGTGGGAGATATATCTTATTATCTTTTTCATTCGGAAATCTATAATTTTGCAAGAGGAATTTTTGGAAGATGGTTTAATCATTTTTCAGCCAGGTTTCTTTTTTTTGAAGGAGATTGGAGTAATCCAAGACATTCCGCCCCATCAAGCGGAGTCTTAACGCTCATGGACTCTATACTATATATATTAGGGCTTATAGCCTTATTTAAGGCTAAGCTTAATAAAAACAAGCTCTTCATTATCTCCTGGCTAATATTAGCTTGTCTTCCTGCGATACTCTCAAGAGATCAGGTTCATGCGGTTAGATCATTAAATATGCTAATTCCTTTAGTTATTACATTATCTTTAGGTTTTGAATATTTAATTAACATTAAGATTAAACCAAAAAAGAGCGTTCTGTTAATATTTGGAGGGCTATATTTATTAAGTTACCTGTATTTTTTGGATGCGTATTTTGTTCACCTTCCAGTTCATGATTCAAAATATTGGGAATATGGCTATAAACAGATAGTAGAAGTTGTAACTCCAATTCAAAATCAATATAAAACAATTAAGGTTCAGCAATCATATGCTCAACCTTATATATATTTTCTTTTTTATCAAAAATATGATCCAGCTAAATATCAAAAACAGGCGATATTAAAAGAAAGTGAGTATGGCGATGTTGGTCAGGTAGAAAGACTTGATAATATTTATTTTGCGCCTATTGATTGGACTAAAAACAGAGGTGAAACGGAGACCTTGTTTGTTGCAGATCCAATTAGAATCCCTGCTGAAGATTCAATGGATTTGAGTATGTTTAAAATTATATCAGAAATAAAATATTTAAATAAAAGAGACATAGCATTTAGGATAATTGAAATAAAATGAAAAAACACATTAATAAACTGATAATAATTGCAATTTTACTTTTAGCATTTGCTTTAAGGTTTTATAAGTTAAATTCCTATCCTGCCTTAAATGCCGATGAAGCAGCTATTGGATATAACGCATATTCATTAATTCAAACAGGAAAAGATGAACATGGAAATTCCTGGCCAATTCAGTTCCAATCGTTTAATGATTATAAACCAGGTCTTTACGTCTATTTAGTAATGCCTTTTATAAAAGTATTGGGCTTGAATGAATGGGCAGTAAGAATCCCTGGAGCATTTTTAGGAGTAGTAACTGTATATGTTGTCTATCTTTTAATTAAAGAACTTTTCCCAAAAGAAAAATTTGCTTATATAGCAAGTTTACTTTTAGCCATATCTCCCTGGCACATTCATTTTTCAAGAGGAGGATGGGAAGTAAATGTGGCAACATTTTTAATCTCTTTAGGAATTTATCTTTTCATAAAAGCTTTTAAATTTCCCAAGAATTACTTTTTTAGTATAATTTCATTTTGTCTTAGCCTTTATACATATCATG
>JAHKAL010000082.1 GCA_018826545.1 Patescibacteria group bacterium
GAGGAATTTGATAAAAATAAAATATTAAATGGGGTAGTTAGAGCTGGAGCTTCATTGGAAGATGCACAAAAGATTCTTGAGGGAATTGAAGCCTGGTTACCAAAAGCTGCAGTTAATGGAGTTATTAAATCAGTTGATATCCGAACTAAGGGATTAGAGATTCTTGACACAGTTAATCCGGAGATTGCAAAAGGTTTTAGGGCTTATCAAAAACCACTCTCAAAATAAGAGATTATTAATATTGAGAAAAAAATGTACAGTCAGACAAAATTATTTGGATGGGGGTATGGATTTCTAAGCCTCTTTATTAAAAAATTAAATTGAAAATAGAAGTATTGTTACGGTAACAATTTTTTAACAAATTTTACCTCTGGCCAATGAGGCTTTAATCCATCTGTAGTATTACAAGAACTTATCCCCTTCAATTCATCAAATTTACTTTTTACAACCTCAAGAGAAGTAGTGTAATAAGTTTTTTCACCAATTTTTATATTAAATACTTTTATATCCTTACTAGATGATACTCTTCTTTTTATTATTGGTAGATTAGATTTGGCGGTATCTTGAAATGTAACTGGAGTGTGTGGATGAACTATTTTTCTATCCTTGGAATCCTCTTCAATTTCAATATGCAAGGGATTAATGTAGCCAATTTTATCTTTTTCAAATTTTTTAAATATGGTTCTTTGGGATCGTTCTTTCATAGCATTTTATATAAGTGATAGTAATTTTATAATATTTTTTTGAATTGTCAATTTGTAGGAAAGTTAATGCGAAAATTTTTCTATTACTTATTAATTAAAAGCTCACACTCTGTGTGTACTACACTTTTATTATCCTGAAACAAATTATTTAAATTTATTTTAGCTCTGATTACATAAGTCCTATTATCTTATCTGTATCATCAATTTCAATATCCATAAATGCTGGACGGGTAGGAAGGCCGGGCATAACTGCCATTTCACCCAATAACGGATAGACAAATCCTGCTCCAACAGATGCCTGAATATCATGAACTGGTATGCGAAATCCTTTGGGCTCTCCCTTAAGGGATGGGTCATGACTCAAGCTTAGATGGGTTTTGGCCATACAGATGGGCAAATTACCATAGCCCAATTTGGTATATTCCTCAATGCGTTCTTCGACCAGGGGGGAATAGTCCACTCCATCTGCTCCATAAATCTCTTTGGCGATGATTTCTATCTTTTGTTTAATAGGAATATCCAATGGATAAAGGTACTTGAAGGTAGAGGGTTTTTCCGCAGCTTTGACAACAGCTTCTGCTAGATCAACAGCACCCTCACCACCCAATTCAAAATTCCTGCAGATAACGGCATCTTCAGCACCACCTTCTTCAATGGCTGCATGTCGAACCATTTCCAGTTCTGCAGGTGAATCCGTAGAAAAACGGTTGACTGCTACGATTACTGGTATTCCAAACTTCTTGGCAGATTTAATATGGTGTAAAAGATTAACCATTCCTTTATCTAATAGGTCAAGGTTCTCATGAGAATATACCTCATCAAGTGGTTTGCCGGCTGTGACTGTTGGACCACCGCCGTGCATTTTCAAGGCACGTACGGTAGCGACCATGACCACAACGTCTGGTTTCAATCCAGAATAGCGGCATTTGATATCAAAAAACTTTTCCATACCCATGTCAGAACCAAAACCAGATTCAGTGACAACATAATCAGCCAGTTTTAATCCAATCTTATCCGCCAGAATCGAACTGTTTCCATGGGCGATATTGGCGAACGGTCCGGCATGCACAAAAACAGGTGTGCCTTCTAGGGTTTGCATAAGTGTAGGTTTAATGGCATTCAGCATTAATGCGGTCAATGCACCACCAGCACCTAAATCTTCCGCTGTGATAGCTTCGCCACTTTTACTTAAACCTATTACCATACGACCTAGTCGTGTGCGCATATCTGCCAAGTCGGTGGTAAGAGCCAATACGGCCATGATTTCACTTGCAGCTGTAATATAAAATCCTGTTTTTTGTTCCATACCCTTTTCTGTATCAGCTTTACCTATAGTTATTTCACGCAAAAAACGGTCGTTGGTATCCATACAACGTTTCCAGGTAATAGTGGTTGGATCTATATCCAACCGGACTAATTTTCGGCGTTCTTCCAAGGTAAGTTGATTAAGATCCTTTTTATTAATACCCAATTTATCCAGTCGTTTCCATGTACTGGGCATAATTTTGCGCACATCTGATTCTTCAACAGGATATAAGCGTCTAAAAAGGGCTTCATCACTTTGCGTGTTTTCATGGAAGATACGTGTATCAATAGCAGAAGCCAGTAAATTATTGGCAGCTGTAACAGCATGAATATCCCCAGTCAGATGTAAGTTAAGATCTTCCATTGGAATCACCTGGCTATAACCCCCACCGGCAGCGCCACCTTTGATACCAAAAGTTGGTCCTTGGCTGGGCTGACGGATGCAAGTGATTACCCGTTTGTCCAAATATGCCCCCAACGCCTGACTTAACCCAACCGTCGTAGTGGTTTTGCCTTCGCCCAATGGGGTAGGGGTAATAGCGGTTACATCCACATATTTACCATTTGGAACATTTTCCAGCCGCTTCAAAATTTTCAAACGAACCTTTGCCATATTCTGGCCATACAATTCAATCTCATCCGGTAAAATACCTATTCCTCTGGCAACCTGAGTTATGGGTTTGAGCTCAGCATCCTGAGCGATTTCAATATCACTAGGTATGGGTGTTTTCCTATTTAAAATTGTCGGTTCAAATTTTCCTGCTGGTCTGTTTTCTATCATATTCTCAAAGATTAATTTCTTTTTTCCTTTCCTAGATAATAACTAAAAACGCATGTGCACCAATGACAAGTATTTCTAATACAGTCAACGCAGGAATGAAGTATATCTGGAAAGAGAGTATTAATCCAATAATGACTATTTTATTAATATAACTCATTTTTACTTGATGAATTTGAAACATTATTTTAATGTTTTTATTAAAGTAGAGGTTGATGTATTAAAAAGCAATAAAGCCAGTCTATCTATTTCAAAACCGCAAAATAATGATATTCTTGCTCCTTTAGCTTCACCCTTTTTCTCAAAACCAGACAAACCTGAATTAAACATTGTATTAATAACACCTACTGCAATAATATTTGTAAGAAAATGAGAAAAATCTGGAATATGGGGGTTTATTGTTTTAGTTATTACATTCGCTAAAGAAATACCCATAGAAGAAAGTATGCAATGCATATATAACACCATAGCATTTGCTTTCTCTAAAGTAGCAAGACTCCCTGTTAGATATTTGGCACTCTTGTGATTTAATTCCTTTTTTATAGACTTATCAAGGTGGATTGCCCAATTTCCAGGTTCATTTACATTTTTTCCAGTATTCATAAGTCTTTGTTTTAATTCTTCTGTATTTAATTTAATTGACATATTTATCCAACGAGTCTGCTTAGTATTATTTTCATATTCATCTTTCTGAAATTCAGATGAAGAGATGGGGACCATTTTAACCCTTGATTTACCAGCAAGCGCATTTCCTTGGCCATCAAAACCAACAATTGTTGTTTCTACTGTAGATTTTTCTTCATTGTCATCACTCTTTATATTTAATACAGAAATACCTCCCAACTGCATTATTGTATATAATTTTAAAACGTTAATACCTATTTCTTCTTCCATTCCAAAAGGTAGCTTTACATTAGTTCTTAATCTATCTGACTGTGCCTCAGGTAATGGCACAAACCTGTTTTCTGCTGACATATTGGGAATTATAAGAAAAATAATGAAGGAAATCAAATTATAGGTTACTTAAATGACTTACTAAAGGCTGTTAAAACTTGTTTTATAGAGACAGAAAAACTATTTATCGTGTTCGTAAAGGTTATCCGAAAAATTATCCCACAACTATCTCGACAGTTTTTGACATAATTTCAAACGGCCATGGTCTTAGGCAAAAAATCCCAAAAACCTTTTAATGTTTGTTGTACATTATTATTCATAGATTGATCTTAACATTGTGTAGATTAGTTAATTGAAGTATTCAGATCCTACATTTTTCCAATGAAATTCTTCATATTCACTACTTTTCGTAAAGGAACTATTTTCTTTTGAATGTGTATGA
>JAHKAL010000057.1 GCA_018826545.1 Patescibacteria group bacterium
CTTGAAGTAATAATATATTTTAAAAAAAGTGATAAATATATTATAGTTTTCTTGGCAGGAACAATTGACCCTTGAAAGGTTATAATAGAGCTTATGTTACTAGATACTGCAGAAGTTGTTTTTAAAGGGGGACGTGGTGGTAGTGGAGTTACCTCCTTTGGTAAACAAGTCCACTCAGGACCTGATGGAGGAAATGGAGGAAAAGGTGGAGATCTTTATATTATTGCAACCTCTGATTTGACTTTACTTAACCAATTTAGTCGCAAGACTGTTTTTGAGGCAGAGGATGGAAAACCTGGAAGAAAAAAGAAAATGAATGGTTTGAATGGAAAAGATTTAGAGATATTTTTACCTTTTGGAACAAGCATTATTGATAAACAAACTGATGAAATAATTTATGAATTAGATCAAATCGGTGAAAGGAAATTAATTTGTATGGGAGGATCGGGTGGAAAAGGTAATTGGGAATACAGAAGTTCTACTAAACAAGCTCCAAAATATCATCAATCTGGATTTGAAGGTGATAAAAGAGAATTAATATTATCTTTAAAATTAATAGCTGATTTCGGATTAGTGGGACTTCCTAACTCTGGTAAAAGTAGTTTACTTAATGAATTAACTAATGCTCATGTCAAAACTGCCTCTTATCCTTTTACTACTTTGTCCCCTAATTTAGGTGTCTGTGAGAAAAAATTTCTGGCTGACATTCCAGGGCTTATTGAAGGTGCATCAAAAGGAAAAGGTTTAGGCATTAGATTTTTGAAACATATTGAAAAAGTTGGTGTAATACTGCACTGTATTTCCTCTGAGAGTTCGCATCTTATCAAAGATTACAATGTTGTAAGATTAGAAATCAGTAAGCATAGTAAAGAGCTTTTAAAAAAGACTGAAGTAATACTTCTGACTAAATCAGATTTGGTTGATAAAAATAAAATTGAGAAAAACATTAAGAAACTTAAGACAAAAGCAAAGAAGGTTCTTCCAGTTTCCATCTACGATTGGGAAAGTTTAGAAAAGCTTAAAGATTTGATAGTTAAAACTGTTAAATTAAAATAACTTTAGGACTTACTGAATTTAATATTGAATTTAAATACTAAATAAATACAAGCAGAGAAAAATAGAACAATCATTAAATATAGAAGTACCGACCAGAAACCTGACTGGGGGAAAAACTCATCAAAAGGATAATATTTCTTTGTTCCTTTTTTTAAATACTTAATTGACTTATATATTGAAAGAAAAGATATTACTCCAAAAAGTATTAATATATTTCTAATATTTTCGTCCATTATTATTTTTAGATACTATATAGAAAAGTTTTTTTGTTTTTAAAATTAAGTGTCATAGAAAAATTATAACAATTTTACTTACAAATTATCATGGGATTTAATAGATTGAGACTATTTGACAGTTTATATGCTTTAGACTACTTTTATATATCTAAATCTTGGAAATGTAAATGAAAAAGACTCAGTATCTTTATAAAAATATAAATAAAACTATCCTTACAGAAAATACTGTAAAAGGAAATTGTGAGAATTTTATTGGTGCAACCCAAGTTCCTTTAGGTCTAGCCGGTCCTTTAAAAATTTATCTTCAGAATATAAAAGGTAAAGCTCAAAAGAAAGAAATTATGATTCCTCTGTCTACAACGGAAGGAGCTTTAGTTGCATCAATTAATAGAGGTTTAAAAGCAACTTATATATCTAAGGGGATAAAAACATATGTAGAAAATGTGGGAGTTACAAGAGGGCCTCTTTTCAGAGTAAAAAACATTAAAGAAGCACAAAAGATTACTTTATATATTGAGAAAAACATTAATAAACTTAAAAAAATTGCAAGAAATTATAGTCCCCATATTAACCTTTTAAAGGTAAATACCCAATTTGTTGGTAAAAACTTATGGCTAAGATTATATTTTGATACTTCTGAAGCCATGGGTATGAACATGGTGACATATGTTTCAGAAGTAATTGCCTTGAAAGTACAGAATGACCTTAAAGTTAAGTGTACTTCCCTATCTGGAAATTTTTGTTCTGATAAAAAACCTTCTTGGTCAAATTTTATTCTAGGAAGAGGTAAAAAAGTTTGGGCTGAGACTGTAATAAAGAAAAATATAGTTGAAAGAGTTCTTAAAACTCAACCTAAAAAAATTGTTGAAATTGTCAAAAATAAATCGCAACTTGGTTCAATTATTACAGGTTCTTTAGGATTTAATGCTCATTTTGCAAATATCATAGCAGCATTATATTTATCTTTAGGGCAAGATTTAGGCCACATTGCTGAAGGCTCAATGGGAATAACTGATGCCGAAGTAGAAGATAATGGAGATTTATATTTTTCTGTGTTTATGCCTGATATTATGGTTGGAACTGTTGGTGGCGGAACAAAGCTTCCTACACAAAAAGAAGCCTTAAATATTCTGGGGGTAGGCAATAAAAAAGGTGATTCATTAATTCTTTCCCAAATAATTGCTGCTACAGTTTTAGCTGGAGAACTTTCCCTTTCGGCAGCTTTAGCTAGTGGTGATTTGGCAAAGTCTCACAAAAAACTCACAAGCAAGAAGAATGATTAATCCATTAAAATTTTCAAATGTTGGTATCGTTTCTTATGGAGTTTATATTCCAAAATTTAGAATAAAAACTAATATAATTGCAGAACATTGGAAAAAAGATCCTTTAACCCCAGCTTCCTTGGGAGTTAAAGAGAAGTCAGTTGCTGATTGGGATGAAGATTGTTTAACAATGGCTCTGGAAGCTTCAAAAGTTGCATTATCAAAGCTTAAATTAGATCCAAAGAAAATTGGGGCATGTTTTATGGGAAGTGAATCTTTTCCCTATGCAGTAAAACCAGTAAGTACAACTCTTGCAAGTATGTTGGGAATGAAAAATGAATACTTTTCAAGTGATCTTCAGTTTGCGTGTAAGGCAGGAACTAGTGCTATTCAGATAATAGCTTCAATGATTGAATCAGGAATGATTGATTATGGGCTTGCTGTAGGATCGGATAAGTCACAATCAAAACCTAACGACGTTCTTGAATTTACTGCTGGTTCAGGTGCTGCTGCATATATTTTAGGAAATAAAAAAAGTAAATGGATTGCATCTTTAAAACAAACTGTGTCATATTCATCTGATACTCCAGATTTTTGGAGAAGAGAAAAATGCAGCTTCCCATCACATGCGGGGAGATTTACAGGTGTGCCTTCTTATTTTAAACATGTAAAAAATTGTACAAATGCTCTACTTAATCATATTAATCTTAAATCTAAAGATTTTGATTATGTTGTTTTTCATTCACCAAACAAAAAATTTCCTATAAAAGTTAGTAAGCAACTTGGTTTTGAAAAAAGGCAACTTAGACACTCTTTATTGGTAGAGAATATTGGAAATATATATTCCGGCTCTTCTCTAATTTCTTTAGCTAATGTACTTAATCATGCAAAGGAAAATGAAAAAATTTTAATAACTTCATACGGTTCTGGTGCGGGTAGTGATAGTTTTTACTTTCTTACAAATAAATTTATATCTAGTTATAAGAAAACTCAAATAAAAAGTCAGTTTAAAAATAGTATTTACTTAAACTATTCAGACTATTTAAAGAAAATGAATATTTTATGAAAGTCTATATAAAAGGTGGGTATCAAACAAAGTTTGGGGAACTTTGGGATAAATCTTTAGAAGATCTGATTTTTGAATCAGTAAAGTTTGCTCTAAAAGATGCAAATTTTGATATAAAAAATGTTGAAGTTATTTATATAGGAAACATGCTTGCTTCTCAAATTTATAATCAAAATCATTTAAATTCTTTGGTTTCAGAAATATTTAATATAAATATTCCAATAATAAGAGTCGAATCTGCTTGTGCTTCAGGAAGTGTCGCAGTTAATCAGGCATATACTGTTTTAAAATCTAATTTATATAAAAATGCTTTAGTTATTGGTGTAGAAAAAATGACTGACATTCCTTCAAAAAAGATATCTAAGTTTCTTATGAGTGCTGCTTCTAGTAGTGAAAGACTGTCAGGAATTACTTTTGCAGGTCTATATGCATTAATTGCCAGTAAATATTTTTCTGATTATAAAATTACCTCAAGGCAATTAGCTGATGTTTCTATTAAAAACCACTTTCATGCCAGTTTGAATGAAAAATCACAATTTCCTTTTAAAATTACTTTAGATAAATACAATAATAGTCCAATCATTGCTTCACCCTTAAATTTATTTGATTGTTCCCCAATAAGTGATGGAGCTTGTACAATTTTACTAAGTAGCGAAAAACAAAAGAATTCTGTGGAAATTGTTGCAAGTAAAGTTGCTACAGACTCTATATCTTTAGATAAAAGAGAAAATATTTGTGAATTCAAATCTACGAAAATTGCAGCATTAAACTCATTTAAAGAAGCAGGAATAGAAAGAAAAGATGTTGATTTATTGGAAGTTCATGATTGTTTTACAATAGCTGAAATTATTGCTTTAGAAGACCTGGGATTTTACAAAAAAGGTGAAGGATATAGATCTTCTAAAGAGAAGGATAGTTATTATTATGGAAAACTTCCTGTTAATACATCAGGAGGTTTAAAAGCTTGTGGACATCCTATTGCTGCAACTGGCGTTAAACAAGTTTTGGAATTATTTAACCAGATTAATGGAAGGTCGGGTAAAAGACAGGTAAAAAATGCCAAAGTAGGTTTAGCTCAGAATATTGGTGGAACTGGTGGAACAGCAGTTGTAAATATCCTGAAAAAATAATATGAACAATACAATCGAAAAATGGAGAAAATCAAATAAATTAAATAAGTTACTTAACTTTAAAGGTTTTATTATTTCTTTGACCAAAATTGAAAATACAGATGCCAATTCACAAGGACCTACTCATTTTTGGATAGCTTTGGCAAAAATTGAAAATAAATCTAATCTATTGCTTCAATTAGTTAATGAATCACAAAATCCAAAAATTGGAGACAAGGTAAAAATAGTTTTACGAAGAGTTAAAAATCCCAATAAAACTGAAATTATTGAATACGGTTATAAATTTAAAAAAATAAAC
>JAHKAL010000058.1 GCA_018826545.1 Patescibacteria group bacterium
ATATTCTTTTAAACCCTTTTTAATCTTTTGAGGATCAATTCCCAATTCTAAAGCAACAGCAATTGCTGCAAGAGAATTTTTTACATTTACATTACCTAAAACTTCTAAATCTATTTGAATACTTTTATTTTTATGTTTAAGTAAATATGAAGTTTTTAAATTTCGTATCTTTATATCAACTGCTTCAACAAAAGAATTCTTACCATAAAAGATAGCTTTATTTTTATTCTTATTTCCATACTTTCTTAGATATTCATTTTCTTTATTTAAAATAATTTTTACTTTTTTCAATAAAAAGTTTGCTAACTGTATTTTTTCTTCAAAAACACCTTCTGTATTTTTAAAAAACTCTGTATGAGTTGGATTAATCGAGGTTATTATCCCTATATCAGGTTTTACCATCCAAAGATAAAAACCCATCTCACCTGGATATTCAACCCCAAACTCTAAAACAAGATATTTGGTCTTAAAATTACACTTCAAAATTGTTGAAGGAATATTATAAAAAGGATCAATATTTGCAAAACTATAAACGGTATTACCACTTAGTTTCAAAATTGAAACAATCATTTCTTTTGTTGTACTTTTACCTGAACTTCCTGTAATTGCAATTATTTCTAAACCAAAAAACTTTTTTAAGAAAATACAATAATACTTTGCTATACGTCTTTTAATTGGATGAATAAAATAAAAAAGCATAAAAGCTTTAAAATCTTTTAAAACTCCATTTCCTGTAAGATTAATCTCTAAATAATGATCTGGAATTTTTTTAGATAACCAATATTTTAATAGTTTCTTCATATTACTATTCTTGGAATTAAAGGATTAATTCTACATATAACCTCATAATTAATTGTACCTAATTTATCAGCAATCTCATCAGCTGAAATTATATTACCTTCTTGTTCCCCAATTATTACAACTTCGTCCTCAACTTTTACATTTTTTATATGAGAAACATCAACTACAAACATATTCATTGCAACCCTCCCTATAACCTGAGCATACTTTCCTTTTATCAAAACTTTTCCTGAATTGCTTAATTTTCTATCAAATCCATCAAAATAACCAATCGGTATTATTGCAATTTTTGTTTCTTTAGTAGCAGTCCATGTTCTACCATAGCTTACTGATTCTCCTTTATTAATATTCTTAACCTGTGCGACAATAGTTTTCCAAGAAAGAACAGGCTTTAATTTCAAACTTTTTGTACCTTTTTGAAGTTCTGCTATTTTTACCTCTTTTGAAGGCCATATTCCATAAAGACTAATACCAAGTCTAATCAAATTAAAATGAGTAGAAGGATAAAGAATAGTGGCAGCTGAAGCAGCACAATGGCAGTAATCTACTTTTCCTATTTTATCTTCAAAAATTTCCTTTACTTTGTTAAATCTTTTTAATTGAAGCATTGCAAAACTTGGATCCAAAGTATCTTCTATGTTTGCAAAATGTGTATAAATTCCTTCTATATAAATCTTATCTTTATACTTTGAAATTTCTTTTGCTAATTTAATTGTTTCACCTATAGATAGCCCTTGCCTATTTGTCCCGGTCTCGATTTTTAAATGTACCTTCGCAATTTTATTAAGCTTTAAACTAATAATCTTTCTAACAGTCTCTCTGTTGTAACATGCAAATGAAATATCATTTTTTATTACCAGCTCAAGATCTTTAATAGGTGTATAGCCCAAAATAATAATTGGTTTTTTAATACCATTTTCCCTAATTTTTAAAGCTTCATAAATACTGTCGACCGCAAATAGGTCAACCTTCGGAGAAATTAACTTGGAAACAATTTCAATATCATGACCATATGCATTCGCTTTAATGACAGCTGCAATTTTTGTTTCTTTAGATAAAATCTTCCTAAAAGAGCTTATATTAGAAAAAATAGCTTTTTTAGATATCTCTACCCAACTTTTTGTTTTAAATTTATTCTTCTGCATATTTAATTATTTTTTCTAAAAGTTTTTTATAACTAATTCCAGCCGCTTTAGCAGCTTTTGGCAAAAGTGATATAGATGTCAAACCTGGAATTGTATTTATTTCAAGAACCATAGGATTTTTATTGTCTTTAATAATAAAATCAACTCTTGAAAACCCCCTACAACCAAGAATTTTATGCACTTTTATTGAAACATCCTGTATTTGTTTAGTAAGTTTTTTTGAAATTCTTGCTGGAACTATCTCCTCTGCTCCACCTTCGTAATATTTGGATTTATAGTCAAAAAAAACGCTTTTCTTAGGAATAATCTCAACTATTGGAAGCGCTAAAGGATTATTATTACCCAACAGACCACATGTAACTTCTTTTCCTTTTAGATATTCATCTATTAAAATTGGATTGCTAAATTTAAAAGCTTCATTGATTGATTTATTAAGTTCTTCTTTATTTTTTGCAATTGAACTGCCTACTGATGAACCTTGATTGCTAGGCTTAATAAAATATGGATATTTCCCAATTTTTTTATCAATGTTAATTATTTTTTCTCCTTTTTTTAATACAATATATTTTGGTATTGGTACGTTTTCTTTTTCAAGAACTTTTCTGAACATTATTTTATCCATCCCTAATGCGCTTGCTAAAACTCCTGAGCCTGTGTATTTTAAGCCTGAAAGTTCAAGCATTCCTTGGATTGTTCCATCTTCACCAAAAGGCCCATGCATTGCAATAAAAACAATTGGTTTTTCATTCATTTCAATTGACCTTAATGAGAGAATCTTTTTTGCTTGCCTTACTTGAAACTCTTTCTTTGTTCCTTTTAAATCGAGAGGGTTTTCTGCATTTAAAAGATTATTTGGAGAAACTAATTTCCATGTACCAGAATCTCTAGAAACAATAACTGGCAATACATTAAATTTTTTATTATCTAAATTTCTTACTACTTCTTTTCCCGAAATTAAAGAAATCTCATACTCTGGAGATCTACCACCCATTAAAACAAATATTTTCTTCTTATCTTTCATTATTTGGTCAATGATATCTTGACCAGATTGTTTTTTTTATACTTACCAAAAAATATTTTTAATTGTTTTAAAAATCCGTCTGTTAAATCAGTAACTGCAAAAAAATCAACAAAACTTATTTTACCATCGTTAAGCAAGTTCTTCTCTTTTAAGTATTTCTTTAAATATTTACTAACACATCTTGCAGGATCTATTATTTCAATTTTATTACCTAATATTTTTCTAAAGATTGGCAATAAAACTGGATAATGAGTGCATCCTAAAATAAGCATATCGACATTCTTATCAATCAATGGTTTTAAATATTTTTGAACAATTTGATATGTAAAAGAACTTTTATTTTCTCCCTCTTCAACTAATGGAACTAACAGTGGTGCCTCATTTTGAAAAACCTTAATTTTTTTATTTAATTTATTAATTGTGTTTTTATAAGTATTACTTTTAACAGTGGCTGATGTTCCAATAATTCCTACCTTTTTTATATTCTTATTTTTCGCAATAAATTCACAAGTTGGAGTTATCACATCTATGATTGGAACTTTAAATTGTTTTTTTAGAGTTGGCACTGCAACTGAAGAAACACTATTGCAAGCAATAACTATGCATTTCACATTTTTTTTGAGAAGAAAATTTACATCCTCAATTGCAAACTTAATTATCGTTTCTTTGCTTCTTGTTCCATAAGGAACTCTTGCAGTGTCC
>JAHKAL010000059.1 GCA_018826545.1 Patescibacteria group bacterium
CAGTAAATCCAACAATTACTTTTTTAGAAAAAATAACAAATGCTTTGGAGTCAAAACTTATTATTCAAATTAAGTGACCACTAATTTTTTTTAAGCCTACGGTATTCTTAAATAACAATAATAGAAGCTAGTAAACTTTGTCAGGAACTTCTTTTGCTTTTTTAACTATGATAAAGGTGATAAATGAAGATGATTTTCTAACCTTTCAACCCTTTTTCTTAATTGTAAGTATTCTCTATTAAAATAATTTACTATTATTTTAGTATCTTTCCTTATATGAGTAATATCTTCTTTTATTGGTTTTAACTCTTGGGTAATTACTTTTTTAGATTCAGTATTAACAATTTTTTGAATTTGGGATAAGTCAGATTTTGTTAGCATAAAAATAATATAATTCTTTAAAAAAATATTTTCAATACTGTAAACTACATCAGTAAGGACTAGTAAACTATAGAGACCGAACAAAAGAAAATCAACCCGAAACGTTGTAAACTACAATTAATATATGGATAAACCAAAAGAAAAATTTACATTGCATGTGGCTGTTTATTTGATTCCAATCAAAGGAAATGAAGTTCTTCTTTCAAGAAGATATCAGACAGGATGGATGGATGGCTATTACAGTCTGATCGCAGGTCATGTTGATGGAAATGAAACTATTTCAAAAGCAATGATAAGAGAAGCTTACGAAGAATCTGGAATTAAAATTAAAAATAAAGATCTGGTTCCAATAAAAGCAGTCCACAGAAAATCAAATTATGAATATATTGATTTCTTCTTTAGAATAGAAAAATGGAGAGGGGTACCCAAAATAACCGAGTCTGATAAATGTGATGACCTAAGATGGTTTGCTTTAAATAAATTACCTAAAAACATACTACCATCAGTTAAAAAGGTATTAATAACTCAAAACGACAAAATTCCTTTTATTGAATTTGGGTGGAAATAAACTCAGTAAAAATCAGCCTCTTAACTAACTCAATATCTCGCGTGGTCATTTATAGAATATTTTTTCCAAGAATTATTTTAAAAAAAATTAATATTTTTAATACTGGTTTGAGGTAATAAAAAATTCGATTTCTACCCCTAGCTACTATATTTTGATTACCGTTTCATTTGGAAAAGTGTTTTTGATGGGTTGGAAAAAGGAAATTGCTTTTATGGTTGTTCTTCCTTTCATTCTTAATCTTGTTTTTAACTTTGCTTTTACTCCTTTACAGTTTGGACTAAAGAATAATTTATTAGCGGCAATTGATATCCTCCTTGTGGGGTACTCTCGTCTGGTTGATGGTTGCTATATATCCTCACGCTAGGTGGATTACATATATTCAAATTCCTTATTTATTCTGGGTTTCGTTTGCAAGCGTATTACAGTTAACTGTTACCTATTTAAATAAATAATTTGTTTTTGAAGCTTTATATTATTGCGCCACCTCCTGACTTCTTTCCATTTCTTACTGGCAGGGGTGGAGGGAATCGAACCCCCAGTCCGGGATTTGGAGTCCCGTGGTTTACCATTAACCGACACCCCTTTATAAGCTAGGTAATTATACCAATTTTATATGTATATATAAAAAATTGAGTTTAGTTTTAAGAAAATATCTTTTTTATTTTTTCTAAATAAAAAGCTTTGAAGATATAAGTTATTTTAATTTTGTAGTTTCTTTGTGAAGTGATTGTTTTCTACACTTATTACAGTACTTCTTTAATTCAAGTTTTTTTTCAATATTAACTTTATTTCGTTGTGTAATGTAATTTTGACTTTTACAAACAGAACAAATCATTCCAACAAATTCTCTTGCGCCTTTTTTTGCCATATGGTGTATTTTACAAAATAAGCTTTAAATAAACAATAGTGAGCCCGATGAGAGAGTCGAACTCTCGTTTGTAACTTACCAAGTTACCGTTCTGCCGTTGAACTAACCGGGCATGTGTGCAAGGGCAATTATATCAGAACTTGATATACTTAAAAATGATAATGAAAAGGTTTAGAACATTTGTTTTGTTAGTCCTTTTTTTCTTTATATTGATCTCATTCTTTTTTTATCAAACTAGGAGGAATGATGGACTTCAAAATTCTGTTTCCGATAGTTTTTCAATATTACCTTCTATTTCTAAAAAAGCTGAGGTTATCCTCACAGGTGATGTTATGATTGGAAGAAGTGTTCTAATTAATGCACTGGATAGAGAGAATAATCCTAACTATCCGTTTTTGTATGTATCCGACTATTTATCAAGTGCAGATTTAGTTTTTTCCAATTTAGAAAGTCCTATCGTTACCGATTGTCCCAGATTTGAACATGGTTTTACTTTTTGTGCTGATCCAAGAATAGTTGAAGGATTAGTTTCTTCAAATATAAATGTAGTAAGTCTTGCCAATAACCATATATTAAATTTTGGTAAAGATGGGTTGGAAGATACCAAGAGATATTTAGATAACTCTAATATTTTATATACAGGGGTAGATAACTTGGCAGTAAAAGAAATTAAGGATACAACTTTTGGTTTTTTAGGATTTGATTTTACTGTTAATGTTCCAACACAAAAAGATTGGGATTTAATAAAAGAATCAGATAGCAAGGTTGATGTTTTAATAATTGGTGTTCATTGGGGAGAGGAATATAAAGAGAAAGCTAACAATAATCAAAGAGCTTGGGCTAGAAAAATGGTTGAAAATGGAGCAGATGTTATATCTGGTCATCATCCTCATTGGGTAGAGGACTATGAATATATTAATGGAAAACCAGTATATTATTCTTTAGGTAACTTTGTATTTGATCAGATGTGGAGTGAAGAAACTAAAAAAAGTCTTTTAGTAAAACTTACATTTGAAGATGGAAAAATTGTTGGTGAAGAATTTAAAAATACTTATATAGAAAATATTGGCCAACCAAAGATTGTCAGAGAATAATTGAAGAGTCTCCGAAAGAATAGAATCTGTATTTTTCCTTAATAGCTTTCTTGTATGCTTTTCCCATAAGTGAAGAATTAAAACTTTCAAATTTTTCTTCTGTGTTTGGGCAGTTTACAAATGCTGATACTAAAGATAGAAGTGTTGTTTTTGGTAAATGAAAGTTAGTTATAAGTCCATCAATGAATTTGAATTTATACGGAGGATATATATAAATATTTGTTTCTCCTTTACATTCTTTTAATATACCTTTTTTGTTCGAACAAGTTTCTAATACTCTTGTAGTTGTTGTTCCAACAGAGATTATTCTTTTTCCTTGGTTTTTAGCTAAATTTAGCTTATCTGTTGTTTTTTTGTCTAACTCAAAATATTCAGAATGAATTTTATGTTTTGATATATTCTTATCTTTTATTGGAGCAAAAGTACCTAGCCCAACATGAAGAGTAATATATTCTATTTCAATTCCTTTGTTTTTTAATTTATTCAGTAGTTCTTTTGTAAAATGAAAACCTGCAGTGGGTGCCGCAATAGATCCTTTTTCCTTCGCATATATTGTTTGATATTTATCTCTTAAACTCTTTTCACTACCTATATAGTTAATATATGGTGGAATTGGTGTATGACCAATTA
Organism: Patescibacteria group bacterium; assembly: GCA_018826545.1. Lineage (GTDB taxonomy): Bacteria > Patescibacteriota > Microgenomatia > UBA8517 > UBA8517 > JAHKAL01. Next base: position 3,542 of record JAHKAL010000059.1, read on the forward strand.
GTCTTAAATCCCTGATTAATTTACTACTATTGATACTAAATTTTACTCTTGATATTTCACGATTCTCAGAAATTTTAATTCCCGAAAATAACCCAAATAATAATTTTGTACCAGTTTTTATTCCTGGTTTTACTAATACATCCCAAGTATTGTCATTTATTTTTTTACAAAGAAGTATCTCAACTTTCCCTTCAGTTTCTTTTTTGCCATATATTCTTGCAGGAAATACTTTTGTTTTGTTTAAAACCAATACATCATCTGAAGTTAATAGATCAGCTAAATCAAAAAAATGTTTACTTACTATGGACTTATCTTTTCTATTAATTATAAGAAGTTTAGAGTGGTCACGAAGAGAAAGAGGTTTTTGGGCGATGAGATTTTTAGGTAAATGATAATCAAGTTTGGAGATATCCATTTGTGCCAAGGCCAGGATTCGAACCTAGGTAGGCCTTCCGGCCGTCAGATTTACAGTCTGATGCTTTTGTCCACTCAGCCACCTTGGCTTATAAGTATTATTTTCTTAACAAGAACATTTTAAACCTGTCTTTATGTTTTTTGTTAGCCGGTTTCACTGTTTCAAAAAAATCAGTAATATCCTTTTGTTTCGTTAAGTATATACGGAAACCACTAAGTTTAGATGGACTATAACCCATCAAGAACAAGCATTTTTGTAATGATTTCAACAAAGGAATAGATCTATTGGTGAAGGCCAATTGTACCCCAAACCTTAATTTATAAATAGAGCCGTCGGTATCAAAAAAACCCCTTAATAATCTATTCATATAATCAATTTTAGAAAAAATCCAACATGGTGCGTCTACTTGTTTTTTAACCTTGTTAAAAACTAAACCCATTGAAAGTAACCAATTAACAACATCCGTTGAACCAAAATAAATAACGCAATATCCGTTACCAACAGTGATAATTTTTGGTTCAATATTAAAAATATCTTTTATAAGTTTTGCAACGTGGTGGCTATAACTTTTTTCTTTGTTTCCGAGTGTAACAGTAACTTGAGTTGGACTGATGTGACCATCTCCCAACATTATTCCGATAAATTCTGCTAATTTTCCAGAAAATCTTGTAGGAATTGATATATCACTCCTTTTATTATTAAATCCCAATTTATTGGAACGAGTAGGAGTGATACCCAATCTTATTAATCGATCATAAACCGTGCTTTGGCCAATATCTAGTATTGCGGAAACCTCTCTAATACTTTTGTTCTCATCGATATAATATTTTTTAAGCTCAATACGATATAATTTCTCTTCCCTTTTTGTCCATTTTTTGGCCATATTAGACATATTATAAACTAATTTAAGCCAAAATTTTAATTGACCACTTCACCAAGAATTGTTAAAGTACACGCCTATTTGTTATAGTGTGAGCCGACGGGGAGTCTTGCAATCCCGACCTGAGCTTTACAAAAGCCCTGCTCTACTTCTGAGCTACGTCGGCAATAAAACCTCTTTTTGAATTATATCAGAAAAGGGGTATTTCTTGAAGCTAAATAAAAAGACCCTGCGGCAAAAATAAGGCTGACTTCTCCTGGAAAAAAACCAGGTGGGTAGGTTGCTCCCAAGTCCAAGGACTTGGCAGACTTTACCTTCCCAATAAGTCGATGATCAGGAAAGTAGAACCTTTATTCCTTTCACAGGGTCTACAATTATTTTACACGGTATTTGAAGTAAAGAAAAGTAAAAAATTTATACAATATAGCCTTAAGGGATAAAAAGATTTATTAGAAAATTAATAACTGGTGAAATAACAAGAGAAATTAAGGATGTTCCTCCAAAGATGGGGAAAATGAAAAAGAGAAGAATGATTGTTCTATATCTTGAAAGAAACATATCAACTTCTTTTGCTTGTTCTTCAGGTAAAAGTCCTACGATTATTTTTCCTCCATCTAAAGGATGAACCGGAAGAAGGTTAAATACAGCAAGAGAAATGTTTAAAACAACAAATGGGTAGATAAAACTTGAAAAGAAAGAAAGAGGGGAAAATGGAATAAATGCAAACCTTAATACTAAAGATAAAATTCCTGCAAATAAAAGATTAACTAAAGGACCTGCAAAAGAAATAAGAGCAGCGTCGCGTCTTGGATCCTTTAAGTTAAAAGGATCATATCTTACTGGTTTTGCCCAACCAAATGGAATAACCGGTACTCCTAGAGCTCTTAGAACCACCAAAACCAAAAGAAGTGTAGTTCCAATAGGGTCATAGTGAACTAGAGGATTTAAAGACAGTCTTCCTTGGATTCTTGCAGTAGGATCACCAAGTTTATCTGCCATCCAGGCATGAGCAAATTCATGAATGCTTATGGTTATTAAAAATGCCAGTATCCAGACTAAAAATAAAATCATAATTGTCAGTTAATTCATTAAATAGTATAATCTCTCAAGTTCGATCTTAAAAGTTCTAAATTAAAAAAATATGTCAATGATTTGTCAAAATTGCGGAAAGATTAAAGTTATGGGTAGGCGAAAGAGCCACAAACGAGGTGTTGCTGGAAAAAGATGGAAAAAACGTGCTCCAGTTACGCCAAGATTATTTAATGTTAATATTCAAATGGCAACTGTTACTGAGAATGGTAAAAAAACCCAAATGAAACTTTGTACCAAATGTATAAAAAGATTTAAAAAAGACGGTAAGATATTAACTTCTAAGAAAAAGAAAAATTAGGATATCCTTTCTTAAATTCTTTCCAGGTTACTTCCAATTTTCCTTCAAGTTGGACAGTTTTTGGAATTAGTTTTTCCTCTATCAGTTTAGCTTCAATTATCTTTAATCTTTTTTCCTCTTGTTTGTCTGAATCAATATATACATTAGTCCATGCTCCAGGCCAAGGTGAAATTGCTCTTATGAATCTCTCAATATTTTTAGGAGTTAATTTAAGAGAGAAGCCTTCAATGAATTCTATATTCCAATTTTCTTTTAAGGTTTTGCCATCAATTACTGCTTTTAAATATTTTCCTGGAATAAAACCATTTTCTTTTTTAAGAAGAGTTGTATAGGTTGCATCTTTATGGTTTTGGGTTTTTAAGGATATTTTTTCTTTAACATAGGCTGGGAGTAAATCTATTAGAACTTCAGCTGCCCTTTCAAAAATTCTTGTCCCTAAGACTTTTGAATTATCACTTTCTTGAATTTCTTCTTTAAACTGAGAAACTATTGGTCCATGATCCATTTTTTCATCAATTTTTATGATAGTTGCTCCAGTTTCTAAATCTCCTGATGCTATGGCTGCCTGAAGAGGGGAAGCTCCTCTATATTTGGGCAAAAGTGAAGGATGAATATTCAAAATTCCATAAGGAAAATATTTTATAATTTTTTCTGATAATATTTTTCCATATGCAACTACAATTCCTAAATCAGCCCTAATATTTTCTTTTAAAAAATCTTCAACTGAATAAAAGACAGGTACTTTTCTTTTAAAAGCCCAAGTATCAACAGCTGAGTATGTAATAAATTCCTTTCTTCCTACTGGTTTTGGTTTTTGGGTAATTACTGCAACAATTGGAATGTCATGAGGATTTAGCTTAAACTTTTTTTGAATCTTATTTAAGATTGGTAAACAAAAGGCGGGTGTTCCAAAAAATACTATTTTCATATTAGTTCAATTTCCACCCATTCATCATTTTCCAGTTTATATAGGGGTTGCTTTTGTTCTAAGAGACGATTAACAAAAACAATACCGTTTAGATGGTCAATTTCGTGTTGAACAATTTGGGCTGATAACCCTTTAAATTCCTCCTCTTTAAGGGTTCCATTAAGGCCAAGATATTTAATTTTTACTCTTTGGAATCTTTTTAAAGGACCATAGTAGTTGGGAAGGGATAAACAACCTTCCATTATTTCTTTTTCATCAGATTTTTCTTTTTTTGGTTTCTCTTTTGAAATTTCTAAAATTTCAGGATTTATTATTACTCTTATCTTTCCATTATCATTCATGGCAAAAATTCTTAAGTTTTCTCCAATTTGTGGGGCTGCAAGACCAACACCTTCTGGCTCTTTTTGAGCTTTTAGAGTTTCTTTTAGGTCTTTTGTAATTGAAATAACTTTTTTATCAACTACCTTAACTTTTTTACAGATTTGTGACATTTTTGGGTTCTTGGTACTGAGAATTTTCCGAATCATAGGCCAATTATAGCATTTTAGAACAGTTTATTCAGTCTGGATGTCTTTAAGTCTTTGAATAATAGATTCATCTTTTGGATCGATATTTTTAAGAATATATTCTAATTGTTCTTTTGCTTTATCTTTGTCATTCTCTTTAAAATATAGTGTTGCAAGACTCGATCTTGCTTTTTTATAGTTTTCTTTCAAATAAACCGCCTTTTCCAAAGTTTCTATAGCTTTTCCTGTATCGGTCGAATTTGCATAAATAAGGCCTAAATTAAAATAAAGTTTTGCATCGTTTGGTGAAAGTTCAATTGATTTTTCAAGATAGTCTTTTGCATATGAGAGGAAGTTTATATCAATTTGCGAAAGCTTTATGTAGGTTGTTACAATTTGTCTTAAGACACTTAAATTATTTGGAGAAAGTCTTTCTGCTGTTTTTGCTTCTTGGATTGCTGACTCAATAAGTTTTTTGGAGTTTTCTTTATCATCTTTTTCTTTTAAGAGTAGAGAGATATCGGCACTATTTTCTGAAAGTTCAGACCAGAAAATTGCTTCTTTAGATGAGTATTTGACTGATTTTAAAAGATTTTCTCTTGCATTGGTAAAAATTCCAGTATCATTGAGTCTTTTTGCTTTTGCAAAGTTTAAATCAGCTAGCCAGTAACGGATTATTGAGTTTAATAAAAATAATGTGACTGCCCCTAACAAAAACATACCTAACTTTTGAGAAGATGTAATTTTATTATTGTCATCATTTTCTTCCTCCTTTTTAGTTAAAGAGATTGAAATTGCAGGATAAAGGAAGAATTGAAGATTAACAGCTGCTACTGAAAAACCAAAGAAATTAGTTATTAGAATACTTAAAAATCCTGAAAGAAGTGCCAAATGAAAAAGTCTGTTTTCGTTATCTTTCTTAATGGATTTAATAAACGTTAAAATAATAAAGACAATTAAAGAAATGTAGGATAAAAATCCTAGGCTGCCTGTTGTTGCTAGGAAATTTAAGTATTCATTATGTGCCTTGTTATACAAAAAATCCCATTCTGAAACTAAGTTATGTTCTTTTGGTCGATATTGGTAAAAGGAAAAAGCAAAAGTTTCCACTCCGCTTCCTAAAATTGGATATGACTTCCAAATATTAATAGCTCCTTGCCAAACAAATTTTCTTATTGTTCCTGATTCTGTTCCACCAGATTCTAATACCGTTCCAGTTTGAATGGGTTGTGTTAGAAACTGTTGATCGGAATTGTTTTTATTTAATATTTTAGAAAAATCAGGGGTCCAGGGAGTTTTAACTAAAAGATTAATTATTAAAAAGAGAACATTAATAACAATAAA
>JAHKAL010000060.1 GCA_018826545.1 Patescibacteria group bacterium
TAAAAGAACTTTTAAACATATCCATTCTTTTATCACCGATACTAGGAATGCCACAAAAAATAACTTTATTTACCTGTTTTTTGTATCTATCTATTACTTTTAAGGCAACTATTGTACCAACAGATTTAGCAATTATGTTAAACTTTTCTTTTCCTACAATCTTATCTATTTTTTCCATTTCTTTTTTTAATTTCAGTCCGCCACCATATTTCCAATGTTCCCAATCAATAGTTTCAATAGGATGAAACACTTTTAACTTTTTCTTTAAATCATCGATCCATTCTTTATTGTGTTCAGAAAAACCTGGAAGAATTATTGTTTTCATAATCTTAATATTAACAAAATTCAGAATAATGTTAAAATTCAAAAATGAAAGAATATAACCCCTGTCGAATTTCTGGTTGTTTAGGTAATTGTTGCAAAAATATTTTTCTTGAACTAAGCATTTTTGAAAGAAAGAGAATATTTCCTAAAGCAATACGAGTTAATTCTTTAAAGGAACTTAATCAAACTTCTAGAGAAAATAATGGAGTTTATTATACTCGGGTTAGAAGAAAAAAATTTAATTGTACGGGAATGGTTGAGGCTTTAATTGTTGGAAATTGCCCTCATTTAAAACAAAACGGCGATTGTGACATTCATGAAGAAAGATCGGATGCAGCAAGAAATGAAAAGATTGGATCTAAATTATGCAACAAAATAAGAAGAAGCTACAATTTACCAATTATGATTCCTAAGGAACCAGTAGAATAAAAATATCTACAAATTAATTCCCTTTACCATGAAAAGTCTGATGAATATCTCTTAATTGTCTATTTGTTACATGTGTATAAATCTGTGTCGTTGAAATGTTTTTATGTCCCAACATTTCTTGAACACTTCTTAAGTCCGCTCCTGCAATTAAAAGATCTGTTGCAAAAGAATTATGACTTACTATCCCATCAGTAAATAAATTCTGAGTGGGAAAAATTGTAAAATCAAAAACATTATATCTTGGAGAGGGGAGTCTTATAATTTTTTTAATTTTTAACCATTTCATATTTTTGGAATTATTCAAATCTCTTAAAATATTTAATTTTTTACCTTTATAATTAAACTTTTCAAACTGTCTTATAAATTTAGCAACAGTATTTTTTAAAGGTACAGTTTCTGAAAAATATCTAGGAGATTTTATCCCTTCATTTTTTTCTAAAGCATATCTAAAACCTTTTTTGTTATCTTTTTCCAAATCTTTAATAATTGCATCTAATATTTTTTGCACTGGTAGTTTTTCATCTTCCCAAACAGCTGTATCTTTTAACGTTTTATTTTTAAATGTTGGGATAAATTTCAAAAAATTCTTCTGATCACTCTTTCCCAATATTTGAAGAGTATACATATTCTGGTTTATTGTCTTTCCCTGGGGGAGGGTAACATCACGATTTCTTCCTAAAAGGTGAGCATCTATTCCAAGCCTTAAAAGCATCATCTGTAAATCTTTCAATAATTCTTTAGAAGATGAAAAAAATCGTGGTGCGTTATTAGTGTTTCCTTCTGCATCATAAATTCCTGCAAGAAAAGAAATAATTTCTTCCCTTGTAGAATTCATTATTTTTTGTGGAACACGTTTTAATCTCGACACAGGTAAATATCCTAACCCTAAAATAAAATCTACTAACTGTTCAGAATAATAAGTAAGTTTATAAGAGTTAGATTCGGAATTTTTTCTAATTTTTGAATCAGCTTTAAATAATTTATTGATTATCTTTTGATAATATTTAAGATAGCTAATATTTTTATCAAAAAACTCAACAGCTCTTCTTCTTTTATTAATTGACGCATCCCCATATGCATATCCAATTACTCTTGATAATTCTTTGCCCAAAAACTTACTGCCCTCAAAATCCAATTTATTAATACCCAATATATAATCACCAATAGATAAATCCTTAAGAAAAGCTTCTTTTATTCCATTTTGATCTAATATAAAAAATCTGTGTTTTTTTGAACAAACAATTTCATAACCATCTGCCCAAACAGAATATAAACTAGAAATATGACTTTCTTTTCCAATTATTTCTCCCAGAACTAATTCGTCCTTTGAAAAGTTGATACTATTTACTTTGTTGTTTTGAATAAAATAAAGTTCTCTTGCAGAAAAAATTCCATTGGGAGTAAATATTCTTGTTTCAGGATGTAAGCAGTGTCTTAAAACGTGAGGAGTTGCATCGACTGGAAGCTTAATTTTTCTTACATATTTTTTAATCATTCTTTGGACCGACCTATCTGAAAGTCGTGTCTTCTCATCAGGTGTTGATGGATCTATTTTGCCTTTATGTCTTATAAATAAAGGCTTATATTTATCTTCTCTTGCTTCCAGGTACTTTCTAACCCATTCAGCTGCACGAGTAGAAAGAAATACAACCCTTGCTTTTCCTCCTTTTCCAATTATTCCAAACTCTCTTCTTTCTAAATCTATTTTATCTATATTTAATTTTGTAAGTTCCGATACACGAAGACCTGTAGAAAACAATACCTCAAGTATTGCCTTATCTCTTTTTCCTTGGATAGTTGAAAGAGAAGGTGCATTTAAAAGTCTATCAACCTGTTCACCATTCATAAATTTAACTTGTCTTTCTTGGACTTTTGGTAAATCTATTTTTTCAGGAGATAGGACTTCCCAATCATTTTTAATACACCACTTAAGAAAAGATCTTAAAGCGATAACATGATACCCCTGGGTACGCCTACTCATTAGTTCTTTTTTTTCTCCCTTTAGACCTGAAAGATAAACTCTATACTGTCTTACTATTTCTTGATTAATATCTTTTAAGGTTTGTCTTATTCCTTGAGAATCCATCCAATTGCAAAATCTATATAGATAATGTTTGTAGTTTCTAATAGTTAGGGGAGAGGAGCCTTTTTCAACTAGTAAATATTGAAGAAATTGATCTATTTTAATGACAATTTCAGAATTACAGTTGGCAGGCTGTGGTGACATAAATAATTTATATGTTAATGCTCAAAAAAGAGAATTATATTTTAAGTTTATAGGGGAAAAGGGGAATATGTCAATAAGATTGTGCGACTAACTATCAGAAAACCATTCCCAGCTAGGTACAACTATTGATCTTTTTTTAGTTATAATATCCAATGGAATTTCTGTAGGTGCATAAGAAATATAAACAACCTTAGTCTTTTTAAGATTAGATATAATTAAATTCATAACTTCTAAAGAATCTTCAAAGTGCCAATCAATATTTAGTTTTTTTAGTTTCCCAATTTTAAAATCATTCGCTCCAATTTCTTTATCATCTCTCATATTTATCAATCTTTCAGGAACTTCAGGTAAATATTTTTTCATCCAACTGAAAGTAACCTCTCTTAAACCGCAATTTCTGACAGTAATAAAAGGAATTTCGCGTTTACTAAATTTTGCTAGTTTTCTATAAAACTCTATCGATCCAGGAACTGGTTCTGCCAAAGACAAAAGATACGGATCGGTCCATAAGTTGAAACTTAATTCTTTAGCTTCTTCTTCAGGAATACCTTTCTTCACAACCCAATCTTTTAGTGAATTCCAGTTATCTATTTTGCTCGGTAAATAATTTGTACCAAAAAGTTCATTAAATTTTCCAACAACTGGAACTGCAGAATTTATAATAACTCCATCAAGATCAAAACTTGTTTTATCGAATGGATTAATTCTTTCAAAAAGAAAATCTAAACGATTTTCAAAACTTTTTGGAAAGAGTTTTTCATTATAAGACTTTAGTCTTTCAACCATATTTATTAAATTAGTTCAAAATTGTAACAGAATAATGCTTTTTAGTCCATATTTAGGCGTATTTATCAAACTTAAGACCTTACCAAATCAATTTTAAAGGCCATTTTATAACCAAAATAAGTAACTAACCATTAAAATAAATATATTTTTAGAATTATTGGTGTATTTGTTGAAAAAGTTATTAATATTCCAAAAAACAGGGGAGGGGTAGGTTCTATAAAATATATTCGGTTTTTATTCGGTTTTGGTTTTTTTGGTAGACGAATGAAAAACGGAGAATATTAAGATATTTTTACCGTCATAAAAGATTTATTAAAGAAGAAGAACATATAGTGTGTAAAAAAGCCTTCCCACTCTTGACCTGATCTACAACGTCGCAAAAATATTATTGTACGACTATATATAGTTTAGCTTCTCCCAAAAGAGTGTCTGTGAAAATATTATACGAAGACCTTTTAGAGAATAACTACCAACAACAATTTTATTATATGACTTACCCTTTATCTTTTTTAATTGATTAAAACTTTAATACACTAATAACTTAATGTACTTCTCCCAAAGAGCATCGCAAAGTTACTTCAGGAGTGCTTAAGTTATCCACAACAGGGAGTAACTAGGCATAAACTGTGTATTATCATGCCTAATGACTATATCATTGTGTATCAGTATACCTTCGGGTATTCTTTGGTTAGCACTCAACGTCGCAAATCGTGAAAACTAGCTATAATATATGTGAAAACTATGCCTTTAAATTATAGGATATTATTAAATTTGGATATCACTACCCTCTCTCCCCGACTTACTATGTCTATTATTTTTTTATATTAGAAGAAATAAAATATTTAAAATTTATCCAGACCAATGAGTTGATAAAAACATTGCAGTAAATACCAAAATTCCCACTAAGAGGTATTCCCTAATTGTTTGATAAAAAAGTCTTGTTTCAATCTTTGCTTGACCTAAACCCAATAGTATATAAACAACTACAGTTAAACATAAAGAACCAACAACTACAGTTACAGGCCAAAAATATAACATTGCTGCTATTTCTCCAACAATTAATGATGAATAAAATGAAATATTGAATACATTTCTTTCATAATTTCTTTCTAAAGAAGATGTCCAAAATCCTTGAAAAAATATTGGGAAAGCAAAAAAGGAGATAAGAGGAACTAAATAATAAACTGGTATTTTTAAAGACATAAAAGCATCAAAAATAAGGAAAGATGTTAATAAACTGAGTACAAAGGATACTCCCCTAGCCGCCCTTAATAATGCAATAGTTCTTATAGTTGCAACTGTAAAAATATTCATTGTTAAACATAAAACATAAATCCCAATTGCATAAAAAGCTATTATAGGAAGTCTAGTTAAAAAATTGACTGGAAGTAAAAACCAAAAAATCCCAACACCAACTGTAAAAAATGTCGGAAGGACCAAGGTTAAAAGAGTCATATTTTTTTCTAATCCTTCTCTTAAAGAAAAGAAAAAAAGGATTATTGTCATAATTGCTAAAAGACCTATTGCATAAAATCTATATTGATTTTCCAAAAACTGAAAAGAGGTAAAACCAAACGAAAGAATTAATGATGTAATTAAAAATCTTTTTCTTTTATTCATAAGTTTTATTGTTCACTAGGAATATCCAAATTGGAGTAAACAGATTGGACATCATCTTGATCATCTAATAAGTCCAAAAAATCTATAGCTTTTATAACATCATTACCTTCAAGCCTTTGATAAGTTATTGGTTTCATAAATAATTCAGTTTCTTTAATTGTAAATCTTAACTCTTCTATTTTTTTTCTAGTCTCACTTAATTTATCAGGTGAAACATAGACTTCAATACCATCTGTAATCTCTTCAATATCCTCTATCCCCAAATCTATTAGTTTTAAAATTTGTTCTTCTGAATTTACGTTTTTCTCAACTAAAATAAATCCTTTGTTTTCAAAATTGAAAGATACTGCACCAGGGCCAGCAAGAGACCCACCTACCCTCTCAAAAATGTTTTTCATTCCCTGAGCAGTTCTATTTTTATTATCAGTTGCTACTTTTACAATTATCCCAATTCCACCAGGACCAAAACCTTCATAAGTAATTTCCTCTAATACTTCTCCCCCTATTCCACTTGAAATTGCTCTATCAATATTTGATTTTGGCATGTTGTAAGAACGTGCCTTATCAATAATTATTCGTAATTTATAATTAGAATCTGGATCTGATCCTCCAGCTTTAACTGCAATAGCAATTTCTCTTGCCATTTTTGAGAAGACTCTACCTTTTTTAGCATCATTGGACTCTTTTTGCCTTTTTATTGTCGAATAATGAGAATGCCCTGACATATTCCTAAGAAGGATTATACTACGAAAAAAATTGACCTCAAAGAGGGTTAATTATTGACAAGTTTTTTTTGGTACTTATACTCAATAACAGAATTATGGAAGATATCCTTGCCCAAAAAGCTATTTCGGAAGCTCTAAGTGGAAACTGGAAAGAAGCTATTAATATTAATCTTCAAATCCTAAAAAAATTACCCAAAGATATCCCCTCCCTAAATAGACTTGCAAGAGCCTATACAGAACTTGGTGAAATCAAAAAAGCTAAAATTGCAGCAGAAAAAGTTATGAAAAATGACCCAATTAATAACATTGCTCAAAAGACTTTGGAAAAGATAAAAGGTTTGACAGAAGGAGAAACAATTTCTTCAGGACCATCATCTGCACAAGTATTCCTTGAGGAACCAGGAAAAACAAAAATTGTTCCGCTTATCCATTTAGGAGATTCAAAAAATATTGCAAAATTAGATGCAGGAGATGAAGTAAGACTTGATAATCATTGCCACAGAGTCCAGGTCACAACACTAAAGAATGATTATATAGGAAAACTTCCAGATGATATTTCTTTAAGAATAAAACAACTTGTTAAATTGGGCAATCAATTCCAAGCAATAATAAAATCTTCAGATCCAAAAGGAGTAAAAGTAATAGTTAGAGAAATACTGCAAGCTAAAAAACCCAAAAACATTATCTCTTTCCCTTCAGAAAAAATTGATTATGTTTCTTTTACCTCTCCAAAGTTAATTAAAAGGCAATAAAGCAATATATAAATAGAAAAAGAAAATCAATATCTTTTTACAAATTTACTGCCAAGTTTTATAACAATATCAAAACCTTCATCTTTTTTGTTATTCTCTCTTGAACAAGAATAAATAAGTGAAATTTTTTTAACAACATCTTTATCTTTTCCATAAATTAAACAGTCGTCGTTATTATTAATAGTTGGCTCTTCTTTAATTGATGTAATTTTATAACCCATTGATTCAATTGTTTTTCCAATGTTTTCAGCAATACTTCTTGACCCAGTTGCATTAATAATTTGTACCTTATATCCAAGATCTGATCCAATCGACTCAGAAAATGAAGACATAATATTTATTGGTACATCTTTTGAGAGAATATATCCTTCTTCCCCATCGGTTAATTTTGTCCTTTTTAAAATTCCTTTTTCTGAAAGATTATAAGAACTTATTTTTTCATTCTGTATTCCAAAGGAAATAAAAAACAAACACAATCTATCCCCTAAAGAAAGATTAGATTTATACGGAAAAAAGGTTGCCTTAAACAATTTAATAAAATTTCCGCTAACAAATCCAAAAGCTTTTTTATCAGCCCATATACTTACAGGAAAGTGAAAGTTTTTAGTTATAGTTTCCTGCAAAAGTTTGCCTTCATATTTCTCATTTACACCAAGCTGCCATAAACTTTTTGCTTTCCAACTACCCAATTGCCTTGATACTACGAGTTGAGTATTTTGAGGTATATTAATTAAAGTAATTTCCTTTTCTTTTTTATTAAATGTAGAAACTACAATATTGCCATTTATGTCTGGAAAAACCATAGAAATCTTTAAGTTCCCCAGACAATGTTTTTTACCAAAATAACATAACCCCAAAATAATAATTGAGAGGAAAAAAAGTAATAATAAAAATATGTTTAGCTTTTTTGAAGTCTTTTTCTTTTTGAAATCACGTAAATTTTTGCGTCTTTGGGCAGGCGTCATATTTAAAGTGTATTTAAGTTTTTCATGCGTGTAAAGTATTAATAAGGTAGCGCTACTTAATCTAAAAAATAAAAACTGATAAACTAAAATTTAATGATAAATTATTTAATATTTGCTTTAAGCTTAATAGGACTAGTCTTTTCGGCAAATTTCTTAGTTAGCTCTGCAAAAAAATTAAGTGCTCTTCTTAAACTTTCTCCACTTATCATCGGTGCCACAGTAGTTGCGCTCGGCACATCTATGCCTGAACTTTCCGTTGCAGTCTCTTCAATAATGCAAAAAGTTCCTTCTCTTTCTATGGGAGATATCATCGGATCTAGTATTGCTAATGTTTGCATAATATTAGGAATATCTATTCTTTTTTTCCCAATTCGTGTTGGAACCGAAAAAACACAAAGAAATAATCTTATTCTTCTTCTCCTAACAGCTTCTTTTATAAGTATGTTTTTTATCCCCCTAAATATTAGGAAATTTTTAGTTTTTGGCCTTTTATCTTTTTATATAGTTTTTTTAATTATTGAATTTGTTTGGGGGCAAGAGGGAAGGAAACACGAAGACAAAAAAGCAATCGAAAAAATGGAAAAGGTTAAAGGATTACCAATTAAATATATTCTAAATATGCTACTTGCTTTTGGAGGTTTAATATTAAGCGGAAAATTTTTAGTTTCATCAGCTGTTGGAATTTCAACTGTACTTGGTCTGGAAAGTGAAATTATTGGCTTAACCATAATTGCAATCGGTACTTCCCTACCCGAACTTTCCACTTCAATAATTTCAGGTTCAAATGATGAAGACAAACTTTTGGTTGGTGATGTTCAGGGAAGTAATATTTTTAATCTTTCAGTTCTTGGAACACTTATTTTAATCTTTGCAAAAACAGAGGGAAGTAGTCATGAAATATCACTAATCTTTCTTGCATTATCAACACTTTCAACCACATTAATAACCCATATATATTCAGGAAGAAATATACCAAGAGTATTTGGAGGAATTTTTATAATGATTTATATCTTATATTTAAACTTCCTTCTCTAAACTAAGATTTTTTAAAGCCTTATTTAAGTCACTTGGCAGAGATAATTCAAATTCAATTTTTTTATTAAAAACAGGATGGGTAAAACTAATCTTTTGGGCATGTAAAAAAAGTCTTGGGCACCATTCTCTATCTCTTCTTGAAGTTTTTCTTCCTGCATAAAAATAATCTCCCACAATAGCATGATTAATATGTTTCATATGAATCCTAATCTGATGAGTTCTACCTGTTTTAGGAAAACATTCTAAAAGAGAATAATAATCATTATCTTTTTTATAAAGATCTAAAAGTTTATAATCAGTTTTAGAATTCCTTCCTCCTGCAACAATCCCAAATCTATCTCTTCTCCATGGAAGTCTACCCACTGGAACCTCTATAGTCCCCCCCTCGGGACTTACTTTCCCATGAACTAATGTAATGTATGTCTTTCCTACTTCTCTTTGTTTAAACTGTCTTTGTAGCTCCCTAAAGGCTGTTTTAGTCTTTGCAACAATAAGAAGCCCACTTGTTTCTTTATCAATCCTGTGAACTACCCCACTTCTGAATAAATCATCTTTAGAAATCTCGTAATCAAAATTATCTCGTAACCATTTTTGAACAACAGGCTGCTCTTTTGTTGTCACAGCTGAATTTACAATCCAACCAGAAGGTTTATCTAAAATCAAAAGATATTTGTCCTCGAAAACAATATTAGGTTCACCCATAAATAGAATTATACAATTTTTATTTTTAATAAAAGAAATGAAGTTTCAAAAAACAATTTATTTCTCTCTTTTTGCCTGACAGTTTTTACAAAAAGTAGCCTCCGGAAATACGCTTAATCTATCTGTATCAATCATTTGACCACAATCTTCACAAATACCATATTTACCTTTCCTGAGTCTGGCTAAGGCTTTTTTAGTCTGATTAATTTTTCTCTCCAACACATGTTTTATTGCGGAAATTTTGGCATGTCCAGATTGTTCTGCTGCATCTGTATCAGGAGATGCATTATCCATTACTCTATCCTGATCATTAAAAGGATCATCTCTCTCTACCTGTTTCTTTCTTTTTTGAAGAATATGCAAACTCGAAGAAAGAAAATTTCTGACTGGGTTTAATAAATGCATTGGAAAAGAAATCTCTTTTTTATTCTTAAAAATTTTCTTAGTTTTGGCAAATTTTTTTTGTTTATTCTTATTCATAGCCTAACTCCTCGATAAATTATACGTTAAAGCAAGAAAAATAAAAGAACTAATAGAAGATAAATATATTTCATAATTTGGAATAAAAGATAATGTATTAGGGAAAAATATATAAGCTAATATCCTAACTAGGAAGAATAATAGAGAAAGAGCTAAACCTGTAAAACCAACCTTACCCGATTTATACCAAGAGAAATTTTTATAATGTATATCAATGAATTGAAATATCCCAATTAGAATCATTGAAACCACAAAACCGGCAAAAGAAACTACACTTAAATTTTTAACAGAGTCACCTAAAAGGTACATTGAAAAACAAATCAGAAAGCCCAAAAACGCTGTCTCAAAAGTTTCATAAAATTTTAATTTAAACCTCAAAAGCCCAATAACTAGACCTAAAATAAATCCTAAGTATGTAAACCAAAACCACCAAGGGAAAAAAAAATTAATTGATACAAAATATGAAACTAACATAAAAAATAATATATAAAAAAATGTAGAAAATATCTGATTAGGTAAATAGTCCTCTTTCATTTTTCTCCAAAAAAGAAAAAGGAATATAAATAAACCAATTAAGTTAAAGGTTACAAACATCATTTAAAATCTACTATATATTAAGGCTAATTGCCAGAGATAGAGAAATTTGACATATTTTGTCATACTTCCTAAGATTATATCTAATGCTTGAAACACCACATGTTCTAGTAGGCGCTGCAATCGCCTCGAAAATTACAAACCCCTTGCTTTCAATGCCTATAAGTTTTATTAGTCATTTTATGTTAGAAAAAGTTCCCCATTGGAATCCGCACCTGAATTTCGAAACTGAAAAATACGGGAAACCAACAAGAAAAAGCACAATAATTGCAGCTTTAGATGTTACTACCTCTTTAATTGCTGGATCGTTTATTGCTTTTAAGGCATACCCCAATACTCTTCAAACAATTAATATATTAGCGTGTTGCTTGATGGCCTCTTTACCAGATATTGTTGAAGGACCTTATTTTTTCTTAGGGTTTAGAGGTAAACTCATCAAAAAATGGATAGAATGGCAAAAATCAATTCAAGTAGATACAAAGTTTATTCCAGGAGCTCTCACACAACTTACTACAATTCTGGCTTCTCTTTATTGGATTTTTTCTTGAAGATTAAGAGTTATTTTGCTCTTTCTACGTAGGAACAATTTCTAGTATCAACTCTTATTAAATCTCCAATTTTTATAAACAAAGGAACTTTTAACTCAAGCCCATTCTCTAAAATTGCCGGCTTATACATATTACTTGTAGAGTTTCCTTTTACCCCAGGGTCAGTTTGGGCAACTTTTAAAGTTACTTTTGGCTGCAGTTCAACCGAAAGAGCTTTGTCCTCCCAAAATAATACATCAATAGTTTCTCCTTCTTTTGCAAACTTAATTTGACTTCCCAATACTGCAAGCGGAATTTCTACCTGCTCAAAGGTCTTTGGATCCATAAATACTGCAACTAACTTATCTGCATATAAATACTGTAACTTTCTTTTTTGAGTATTAGCATCATCAAAAGCTACCTCTGAAGAAAAAGAAAAATTATCAACCGAACCAGTCTCTAAATTTCTTACATTTACTTTTACAGTTGCACCTCCTCTACCTATTTTTGTATGAGTATACTTAATAACCTGATAAGGTTTCCCGTAATGTAGGAATGTCGTTCCATTTTTTAATTCGTTTGCATTTATCATATCTTCCACTTTCCTTTCAATTGGACAATTTTATCATCAAAAGATAAGGCTCCACCAGTGCGTAAATCACAAATCATATCCCAATGAATTGAAGAGACATTTTTGCTCAAAGTTTCCTTATACCCTCTTCCTAGAGCCAAATGAATTGTTCCACCTATTTTTTCATCAAATAAGATATCTTTTGTAAATCTTTTAATCTTGTAATTAGTTCCAATTCCAAATTCTCCAATAAACCTTGCTCCCCTATCTGAATCTAAAATTTTATTTAAATCTTTTTCATTTTTGCTGGAAGTTGCCTTAACAACTTTTCCATTTTTAAATTCCAATCTTACATTTTCAAACTCACGGCCTAAATATATTGCAGGAAAGGAAAAAGTAACAAAACCATTTACTGAATTCTCAACTACAGAGGTAAATACTTCACCATCAGGCATATTAAACTCTCCGTAACAGCTTTCTGCTTTTCTTCCCTCAATGCTGAAAGACAAGTTTGTATCTTTACTTACAATCTTCACCAACTTTGTTTTATCCATAAGTTTTTTTAATTTAGCTTGTTTTTCTTTTAAAGAATCCCAAGAAACATCATTAACGGCACTAAAAACAAAATCTTCATAGTCGGAAAGAGACATTCCAGCTTCTTGGGCTAGTGAATTTGTGGGAAATAAAGTTATAACCCATCTAGTTTTATTAACTCTCCAATCAGAAATTGGTTTTAATGTTTTTAATCTTTCAGAAATTTTTGTAGGATCTACTTCAGACATAGACTTAACATTAGAAGGAGCATAAATCCTAATAAAACAGTCTGTATTTTTAATGTCGTAGTAGCCTACTTTTGGAAAAAATTGTCTTTGATTTTTACTTGAATATTTGTAATAAATAACATCTAAATCTTCATCGATAAGATTCCAATTTAATCCAGAAACACCTTTTTGAACAAGAAGTCTATATATTTCTTTTACTAAGGGCCTGCCCTCATATTCAGAAACAATGGTAACTCTCTCTCCTTTTTTAACTTTGACGGAGTAATTAACAATTATCTCTGCTTGTTTTGTAATTCTTGGATCTATACCCATAGTAAGGCAGTATTATACAACCATAAAGTTAATTTGAGAATATACCCATAAAGAAGGTAAAATATACAAGTACAAGCCGAGGTGGCGGAATGGCAGACGCGCAGGTCTCAAAAACCTGTGGGGCTAACACCTCATGAGGGTTCGACTCCCTCCCTCGGCACTATTTTATATATAAGACGATTCTTTCCGCCCCTGCGCTATTATTGCCCATTTAAGTGATTAGCGATTGACTCTTGTTCATCATATAATGCCTGGTCTTGCTCAATCATTTTTTGTTCTGCTGAAGTTAACCACTGATTTGATTTCATTCTAGAAACAATAGCTGTTATGTTTGAGACTCTTATAGATATAATTTCATTGATTCTATCAACATCATTTTTATTTTTTTCATAATAAGAAGCATAATTTTTGGAATTTTGCCAACTTGGTTGTATTTCTTTTAATCTGGAAAGATTGCTGTTCCATCCATCAATGTCTGCTTGCTTATAATTTGGAGGAACATATCCTGCAAAATGTTGCACTATAATCTGTGCAGGACAACCATTAAGACTTCCTTCTACTTCAGAAATACCCACCTCTTGGTAGGTTTTATCTGTATAAAACTTCTTTGACTCTGGAAACTCAAATTGGTTTTCAACTAATTCATCTGCCTCATAATATCCAAGTGTCGGAGCTTCTCCCCAAACGATATTGGAGTAGTTTGCATCACGCATAGCTTTACTCATTGGGTATCCACTCCTTGTTGCCTCAAAAGAAAAGTCATCATATTTCAAGATAATCTCCCCTCTTTTTTGTGCAGACAATTCCAATTTAGGCTGATACTTCAAAGGCTTTGCGCCAGCTTCTACTCGCTTCTGATTCAGTAATTCAAGATACTGCTCTTTATTAAGATGGATTTTTGAAGAATCATCAAAATCTTTGGAGATATCTCTCCAGTATTTAACCAAATCTCCTTTTTGACTTTTCAAAGGAAGAATATTTTTTATACTATCAACACTAAAGAAACCAACCTCTCTTGAATCTCCACTTCCTTTTCGGTTATCACCCATTACAAAAATAGAATTCTCAGGTACTGTTATTTTTTGGCATTCCTTTAGAAATGCTTCTCCAAAAGTTGAATGGGGTTTTGCAGTATAGGGCTCAGGAAGTGGTTTGTCATTCAAATAAACAATTCCATTTTTTAATTCAATACTATCTCCTCCAATTCCAATTATTCTTTTAATCCAACCACTAGGAGTTCCATACATTTTCTCCGTCATCTCTCTTGTTTTATCGTTTTCAACTAAAACAATGTCTCCTCGCCCTAATTGGTAACCAAAAACTCTTTTTCCAAACAAGACAAGTCCATTTGGATACGGAAACATTCCTGAAGTGGCAATAATTTGTTTTGATAATTCTTTAGGGTCTTTACCCTCTCCTTTCGGAAATGTCGGATACATTGAGCCTGTGCCAGAAACAGTAACTGGTTCTGATATAAATCCTAACTGGCTTCCTATGATAGTACCCACTAACCAATACCCTCCACACCAAAGAGGCAAAAAAGTAACCAAAATTGCAACAACACTTACTATACGAACAACAAATGATTTAACTCCACTAGGTCTAAGAAAAGATATTTTAAACTTTTCTTTCTTAATTCTCTTAATTAAATCGTTAACTCCACTCACTTCATAAACTAAAAACAAAGGCAAAAAAGCTAACAAAAGAAAAAGTGCGACTGAAGATAAGATAAAACCCTTAAAGGATTTTTTAAACTTAATAATTCTTTTTCCTAAAATTGTTTTAATAATAATTGTAAGTATTAACAATCCAAAAGCTAAAATACCAACAATTATTGAACCTAAAAAGAATGGTGTAAATAGATTGGAATTGCCAAATTGAGTCTCTTGAACTGTTCCTCTTAAAAAATCTGTTGCTATCAGGAAAACAACAGAAAAAACAACTATACTTAAAATCCAAACAATGGTAAAAATTTTTGTAAGTATAGACAAAAATCTAGGAGAAAATTTTTCTCTTTTCATCTTATAATGAGAGTATATCTCTTATTTTTAGTCTTTTACAGTTTTATATATCTATACCAGAAATTAGGCGAGGTTTAGAACTGCTTGAGGATTAAGAAATAGTCCAGTCTTTTCTATATCAAATAAGCTTATTTCGTGCCAAATAGTTCTAAGTGTGGCTACTAAGGCCTGCAAAATAGGTACTGAATAGTACTTGACAAAACCCTATTTAGGTACTAATATGGTACCATGTCTAACACACAGGCAACACAGGTTAAGGTAACTCTCCCAAACGAATTGTATCTACATCTTAGAAGTAGGGCGGAAAGGTTTGGTCTAAATTCGGCAGCCTACATAAGGAACCTTATTATTAACGACGTCAAGGATATTGATATTCCTGTTTTTAAAATGAGTGAAGAGAGAGAAAAAATAGCCTTAAAAGCATTGGAAGATTATAAAAGCGGAAAAACCAAGGTGATAGATAATCTAGATAACTATCTTGCAAATCTGTAAGGAAATGGATATTAGAACTACCGCCTATTTTGACAAGAACCTCTCAAAGAAAATAAGAAAAAATCCTCGACTTAAAGCAAAAGTTAAGAAACAAATTGAACTGCTAAGGGAAAATTTGCGACACCCTTCCCTCAAGCTCCACAAACTAACTGGAAAAAGAGCACATGAATATTCTTTCTGGATAGAAAGAAACTTAAGAATTACTTTTATGATTATTGATAACAAAATCCTGTTTACAGATATTATTACCCACGACGAATACTAAATCACTGACTCAGTTTAAGAAACTCCTGAAGAAACTGCAGAAATAATTTTAAATTCAGTAAGACAAAAGAAGTCCCGGACAAAGTTTATTTATCTCTCTTGGTCTCTCTTCCATAGAATTTGATTCTATCTCCCTTGAAGAATAAGTTAATGGTTCTAGTTGGACCGTTTCTGTGTTTGGCTATATCTAAAATTACATTCTCTGGTTTTTCATCATCTTCTTTCCATAAAAACATAACAACGTCCGAGTCTTGTTCTATGCTGTTGTGGACAATAAAATCGTTAGCAACAAAATTTGCACATTTTGGAACAGTAATATCATACACATCTTTTACACCAATTGTTCTTATTGAAGAAACTTCATCCCAATAAATATCTGATTCAGAAAGATTTTTCAAAAACTTATCTTTAAAAACATTGTTAATTTTTACTAATCTTTCCCTTCCTATTCCATTTTTATATCTTTGAGTACCGCTATATGCCCAACCCAATTTTTTATGAAACTCTCTTGTCGATAAAGACTTTTTCTTCATTAATTCTTTTATGTAATTCCATATTTCTTTAGGAATTACATCATTATTGGGATTAATTTTTATACCTTTCAGAAAACTAATAGCTTCAATCACCTTTTTACTTTTTTCTCCCGCTATTCCAATCTCTTTCAAAAACTTCACTTGATTTTCTTTTCCTTGAATTGAAACGTTATAAACATCTTTATAACCTTCTTTCTTGGAAGCGCTTATTGTTGAAATAATTCCGAACCTCAAAAGCAAACTTTGCAATTGTAAAATCAACACCTTACTACCTGAAGCGTAATATAAAGTTATTTTTTGTTTTGTTTTACCTTTGTAATGAAAAATACAACCGTCGGTAGACCATAAATGTTTGATAAATAAAGAAAGATTTTCTAAATTTAAATCGAATATAACTTCAGGTATTTCTTTTTCTCTTGACCCTTGATCAAAAACACCAAGTTCCTCATCCAACCATTTTACAATTGGATTTCTTCTCCCTCTAGCTAAATGTTCTTTTGCTGAGAGGTATAGATGAAACCAATTTTTCTGTTTAATTAGCCTAGGAGAAATATTAAATTCGGCTAATGCAGCTTTTTTAACTTCTTTAATTAATAACATATCAGAATTCGTATAATGCAAAGGTTGTCTTTTCAAATAACAACCATCTCCAATCAAATGAGCCAATAAAATTAAACGATTCTTACTTAACTGATTTTTTTGAGAAGAAAACTTTACTATTCTAGGTGTTGCTAACCTATCCCCGATTTTTAATTTGTCCAATCTCTCCCATCCATTAAATTTAAAAAATGGATGATTGCCAGATGCTTTTATTATTTTTCCGCTTTTAAGTTTCAATTCATAAACCTTTTTCCTACCACTGTGGAAAATAGCACTAGCTTTAACAAAACGTAGTTTTAAATTATCATCTAAAGCTAAAACTAAAATATTTTTCTTTCCTACCAGATCTTTTATGGCCAATCTTTGACCATTATGAGTAGAAATTAAAGTGTCACCAAAGAGACATCCTGATTCTCTTAAATCAGAAAGTTGTGGTTTTTTACCACCTCTTGTCTCAACTGCACGAGAAAGTTGAGATACTGCAAGAACAGGAATTTTAAGTTCTCTTGCTAAATTTTTTAAGCCTTGGGAAATTTCTGAAACTTCTTGAACTCTATTCTCCAAATTTCTGGAATGAGCAAGTTGTAAGTAGTCAACAATAAGAAAGTCAATTCCTACTTCTACTTGAAGCCTTCTTGCTTTTGTTCTCATCTCTAGAATTGAAAGTCCTGGAGTATCATCTATATATAAAGGAGCTTCAGCCAGTTCCCCCATTGCATTAGATAACTTAGTAAAATCTTCCTCATCAAGTTTTCCAGTTTTTAATTTCCAAGCATCAATATCTGCTTGAGAGACTAGAAGTCTATCCACCAATTCTTCCCTACTCATTTCAAGAGAGAAAAAACCAACAGGTCTTTTATATTTCACAGCAACATTTTGAGCAATGTTTAAAGCTAAAGAAGTTTTTCCTATACCAGGCCTTGCAGCTAAAATTAATAAGTTTGACCTCTGCATCCCAGCAAGTGCATCATCTAAATCCTTAAAGCCTGTAGCAACTCCTCTTAGACCCTCACCTTGTTTATGAAGTTCATCTAATCTGTCAAAACTTTCTGCCAGTGCATCTTTTACCTGGGTAAAACTTTTTGATAAATGTCTTTGAGTTAAAGAAAATACTTCACTTTCTGCTTTATCTAAAAGTTCATTTGCACTAAGTCCCTCATCAAGTGAGAGATCAACAAGTTTAGTTGCTGCAGACAAAAGTGATCTTTTTGTAGCAGCATCTTTAACAATTTTTCCATAATGCTCTACATGGGCAGCTGTAGGAACTTTATTAACTAAATCCGAAAGATAAGAACTCCCGCCAATATTTTTTAAAAGCTTTTTTTTCTTTAACTTTTCAGAAACTGTGAGAATATCAATTGGAGTTCTTTCTTCATAAAGTTCAATTGCTGCTTGGAAAATTTCTTTATGTTTTGTGTCATAAAAATCTTCAGTTGTCAAAAATTCAGCTACAGCAATAACGGCATCCTTATCTAGAAGAAGTGCTCCAAGAACTGATTCTTCTGCTTCCTTCGAATGTGGTGGTACTCTAATTTGCTTTGATTCAGCCATCTTAAGAACTTAAATATAAGATATATAGATCCTTTGTAAAGAGGCAGTATTTATTTTTTCTCCAAAAGAATTACTTTTTGAACTTCTAAATCAACTTCTTCTTTCTTTATTGTAAGCTTTGGCATTTTTTCTACTGTCAAAGCAACTTCTTTCAAAAATGTTTCAACTGGTTCCAGTTTGCCAAAAGTTTCCTTTTCCATACCATCAACATAATAGTGCATTGGAAGAATAAATGATGGTTCCATGTCTCTAACAATTTCTACAGCTTCAGTTGGATCTATGGTATAAATTCCGCCAACTGGAATCATTAATACATCAATATCTCCTAAACTTTCAATTAAACTATCTGAAAGCTTTTGTCCTAAATCACCCAAGTGGCAAATTCTAACTGTGTCAATTTCAAAAACATAAATAGTGTTTTTACCTCTTTCTTCTCCATTTTTACTGTCATGAAAGCTTGAAAACCCTAAAATTGATATTCCTTTTATTTCATACTCCCCTGGACCTGAAATAACTTTAGGTTCTCCTTTTATGGCACTAACTGCATTATGGTCTTCATGTTCATGGGAAATACTTACAATATCTGCCTCATTTGAAGAATATTTCAGTCCCACTTTTTTGGAATCAAATGGGTCTGTAATTATTGAACCATGTTTCCCTTTTAACTTGAATGATGAATGTCCTAAATAAAAAATATCCATATGTATTCTTAAAGAATACTAACAAAAGCAAACTTGCTTGACAAGAGCTTATAATTTGCCTATATTTAGGCATTCAAAGAAAAATTAATAAAATTTAGATGAGAAAAGAATTATTTTTTGCAATAGGTGCTGGGCTTATTTTAGGCCTTATTATTGCCTTTGGAATTTGGAGAGTTAACAAAACAATTACTCCATCAGATAATAATCAAGCTCAAACCTCTGAGGCAACTTCCACTCCAGATGCTGGTTTTTTAGTTACAATTGCAAATGCAGAAGATTTAGATGTTATTACAGAAAATCCATTTAACATAACTGGTCTTACAAAACTTGGTACAAAAATCACAATTTCTGCTGAAGAAAAAGATTACATTCTAGATCCAGAGAAGGATGGAAGTTTCGAAAAAGAAATTTCTTTAGTTGCGGGATTGAATGAAATAGTTATTAAAGCTTTTGATCTAAACGGAGACTCAGCAGAAACAAAAATAAAGTTAGTTTATTCTTCAGAGTTTGCAAAATATATGCAGTCCGATGAAGAAGAAAAAACTGCTACTGATGAAGCAGATTCAGTAAGGCTTAAAGTTGAAGAAAAGCTAGCCAACGCCTT
Organism: Patescibacteria group bacterium; assembly: GCA_018826545.1. Classification (GTDB taxonomy): domain Bacteria; phylum Patescibacteriota; class Microgenomatia; order UBA8517; family UBA8517; genus JAHKAL01. Next base: position 19,598 of record JAHKAL010000060.1, read on the forward strand.
AAAAAATCCAAAAGCTTATATAGGAACAATTACAGATATTTCAAAATCAACTTACCAAATAAAAAATCAAAATGGAGAAATTGAACAACTCTCTTTTTCTGAAGATACTACTTTCGTAAAAGTTGATAAAACAACTAAATCCATTACATCCGACGATGTTGCAATTGGTGACTCCATTATTGCCATGGGATTTAAAAATGGAAATGAAGTATTGGAAGCCAAAAGAATACTTGTTACAGAACTTTCTGAAGATACTACTAGAAATATAAATCTAGTAAAAATCACTAAACTTACAAAAACAGAAATCACATCCTCCTATCTTAATAATCAGGAAGAATTAGCAATTTCAGTTAACTCAGATACAGATTATGTATTAATAAAAGACTTGAAAGCATCCACTCTTAAATTATCAAGCTTTGAGGAAGATCAGATTATCTATGTTTTTGGCTCACTTGTTAAGGAAGATTTTGAAGCAAGAACAATTTATCTTATTGAGGAAACAGAAACTCCTTCTCCTACACCAACTGCATCTCCTTCTGTAAAAGAAACTTCTACACCAGAAGTAACTTCAGAAGAATAAAGATAATTTGACTTTAAATTATAAATAATAATATAATGCTTACTATGGGACTTTTTAATACAAATGTAAACCATAACCAGCCAGCCTAAGTTGGTTGGTATTTCTATGCAAAAAATATACCAGCCAAGGCTGGTTTTTTTTATCGTAAAAAGATATGATTAAAACAATGCAGAAATTACAAACATTAAAAGGATTTAGAGACTTTTTACCTTCCAAGATGATGATTAGAAATGAAGTTATAAGAAGGTTAAAGCAAGTCTTTGAAAAATATGGATTTGATGAGTTACAAACTCCCTCACTCGAATATCAAGAACTTCTTCTAGGTAAATGCGGTGAAGAAGCTGAAAAACTGATGTATCTTTTTCAAGATCCGGGGAATAGAAAAGTTGGTTTGAGGTATGATTTAACGGTTCCTTTAGCTCGAGTTGTTACTTCAAATCAAGATCTTCCTAAACCCTTTAAGAGATATCAAATACAACCAGCCTATAGAGCAGAAAATACACAAAAAGGCCGCTATAGAGAAATATATCAATGCGATATAGATATAGTTGGTTCTTCCTCCCCTATTTCAGATGCAGAAATATTAGCTGTAATTAATGACTCTTTAAAATCACTAGGCTTTGAAAAATTTAAAATAAAAATAAATAGTAGAAAAATATTGTTTTCTTCAATGGAAAAGGCGGGAATTCCGGAAGATAAATGGCTAACAGTCGCTCAATCTATTGATAAATTAGATAAAAAAGAAAAAGACGAAGTAAAAAAAGAACTTCTGGGTAAAGGTGTTCAAAAAAATAACATTGATAAATTATTTGATAATCTAAAAAATGTAAAACCAGATAAATATTTATCAGAGGTAATCTCGTTAGCCAAAAAGCTAAATGTAAGTAAGTCTCTAGAATTTACACCCACACTCTCAAGAGGACTCGATTACTATACAGGTCCAATTTTTGAAACTGTTGTAGAAGAACCTAAAATTGGCTCCATCACAGGTGGAGGAAGATACGATAAATTGCTTAAAGATTTAGGCGGAGTTAACTACCCTGCTGTCGGAACATCTATCGGACTAGATCGAGTATGTGATGTTATTGAAGAATTAAATCTATGGCCAGAAATTCTTAAAACCAATTCAAAAGTTCTTGTAACTATATTCTCAGAAAAACTAATAGAAAAATCTCTTGAAACTGCCCAAAAAATAAGAGAGAAAAACATAAATACAGAAATATTCCAAAGCATTGAAAGCTTGGATAAACAACTCAAATATGCAGATAAAAAAGGTATTCCTTTTGCAATAATTATTGGACCCGAAGAAATGAAAGAAAATGTTCTTACTTTAAAAGACTTAAACAAAAAAACACAGAAGAAACTTTCTTTAGAAAAAGTTATATTAAAACTTTCTAAATAATGAATCCAAAACGTTTAAGATCTTATATTTACCTAGTTATTGTTGCAGCAATTTGGGGAGCTGCAGGACCAGTAATCAAGTTTACCCTAAGAGAGCTTCCTCCATTTACATTTTTAACATATAGGTTTTTTATTACTTCACTGCTTTTAGTACCAATAATGATAGCTTCAAAAGAAAAATTTCCAAAAGACTCTAAAAAAAATCTGACTCTTTTAGTTCTATCTCTTTTGGGTACAACTGTTAATTTGGGATTTTTGTTTGTTGGTCTTAAATTTACTTCAGTACTTGATCAAACTTTCATATCAGAAACCGGTCCAATATTTATAATACTTGCAAGTTCAATATTTTTAAAAGATAGGATAACAAAAAGAGAAAGGGTTGGAATTTTTATTACTTTTATTGGAACCATACTGCTTATCATTCAACCACTAATAAAAAATGGCTTTTTAGCCTACAATAACCTATTTGGGAATATATTAATTCTTTTAGCTAACGTCTCTTGGGTGGGATATGTAATAATTTCCAAAAAACAATTAAGGCAAAAAGTATCTCCTCTTACAATGACTGTTTCTAACTTTTTTGTTGGATTTATTACACTCCTTCCTTTGGCTGTACTTGAAAATCATGGAGCAAAAAATTTTGTATCGGTAGTATCTAGCGTAAGTTTTCCAACCCAACTTGGAGTTTTTTATATGGCAATAATTTCAGGTGCTTTAGCTTATTATCTTTTTCAGTTAGGCCAAAAATCTATAGAATCTTCAGAAGCTGCAATTTTTTCATATCTTCAACCTTTATTCTCAACTCCCCTAGCTATTATTTGGCTTAAGGAAGAAATTAGCTCAAGTTTTATCATAAGTGTAATTATTATTATCACAGGAATTATCATTGCTCAATATAAGAAGAAAAGCCTTGCTAGATAAGATTTGAACTGATATAATTTGAGGCTATGAAAACAAGTATACATCCAAAATATTATCCTAAAGCCAAAGTTACTTGCGCTTGCGGCAACACTTTCACTACTGGTGCAACTAAAGAAGAGATAAAAGTTGAAATTTGTTCTAGTTGTCATCCTTTTTATACAGGACAAATGAAATATGTTGATACAGCTGGAAGAGTTGAGGCATTTAGAGCAAAGAAGAAAAAGGCAGTTAAAAAAGTTATTTCCAAAAAAGAAAAAAGGCAAATCAAAAAAATGAAGAAAATTCGAGAAGACAGAGAAAGACCAGAATCTCTTACAGAACTCCGTAAAGTAAAAAAAACCAAAAAAGAAACTAAGAAAAATTAGTTCTTCTTTTTCCTACAATTTTTTAAATATGGAAAATAAAAATATCTACATAGAAGCAAGGGGTGCAACTGGTGGAGATGAAGCAAAAATCTGGGCCAACGATCTTTTGAGGATGTACTTGAGATTTGCTAATAAAAAAAACTGGAAAGTATCAAATGTAAGTGATGATGTTCTTAGACTTTCCGGAGAAAATGTATTTAACTTACTTAAAAATGAATCTGGGGTTCATAGAGTACAAAGAATTCCAACCACTGAAAGACATGGAAGAATCCACACTTCAACTGCAACAATTGTTGTCCTTCCAGAAATTACTGAAAAAGAAATTAAAATTAACCCCGCAGATTTAAATTGGCAGTTTTTTAGAGCATCAACACAAGGTGGTCAAAATGTTCAAAAAGTTTCAACTGCTGTGAGGCTTATCCATAAACCTACTGGAATAATAGTCACAGCACATGAGGAAAGATTCCAGGAACGAAATAGAAAAAATGCACTAGATCTTTTAAGATCCAAACTCTGGGAAAAAGAGGAAGAAGAGAAAAAAACAAAGATTGCAGGATACAGAAGCGCAATCGGACGCGGAATGAGATCAGAAAAAATAAGAACATATAATTTCCCTCAAAATAGAGTCACAGATCACAGAGTTAAAAAGTCCTGGGGAAATTTGGAATCAATTATGGATGGAAACTTGGAAAAAATAGTTGAATTAACTTCAAAGCTCAATAATTAGGTTTTTATATCTTCTCTTTTATAATCTCTATTGCTTTTAATAACTGTTCATCCTCAGTTGTGTCTATATTATTTTCAACTAAGATATCGGGTTCAATTCCTTTGTCATTAATCCAAAATCCGTTAGGAGTAAGCCATTTTGCAACAGTAATATGAAGTCCTGCTCCGTTTTCTAATTGAATAGGTTCTTGGATTGTACCTTTCCCAAAACTGATATCTCCAATAATAGTTACTTTTTTAATCTCTCTTAATGCTCCTGCTAATATTTCGGATGCAGAAGCAGAACCTTCATTTACCAGAATTACAAAAGGTGTTTTTGTTAAAAGACCAATTCTATCAGATTTATATTCTTTTCTTATTCCATTTGCGCGCTCTTCAATAACAACTACAGAATTATTATCAACAAATTCAGCTGCGATATCTATTGCACCATCCATATACCCCCCAGGGTTACCTCTTAAATCTAAGATAATTGCTCTTGCACTTTCTTTTTTCAAGATTTCCCTAACTGTCTTTTGCCACTCAGTCAAAGTTTCACTCCCAAATTTAAGAAGTTTAATATGAGCAATTTCCTCATTATCACCAATAAAAGATAGAATCAAAGTAGGTACATCTATTTTAGCTCTAACAATATCAGTCAAAAATGAATCATTTGAACCATCTCTTAAGAGGAGTAAAGAAACTTTACTTCCCGCAGAACCTCTGATAATTTTTACAGCATCAGTCAGAGTCATTCCCCCAGTACCAGTATCAATTTTTTTAGATTCATCTTTAATACCTATTATAAAATCCCCTGCTCTAACACCAGCTTTTTCTGCAGGTGAATCTGGAAGAGGCGTAATTACTGAAAGTTGAGTTCCTTTATAACCCAATTGGATTCCAATTCCTTCAAAAGCTCCACTTAAATCTTCTTCAATAATTTTATTTTCTCTTGGAGGTAAAAAGGCTGTATAAGGATCCCCCAAAGAAGATACCATTCCACCAATAGCACCATAAATCATCTCTGAATAATTAATTTTTGTTTTATCAAGATAGTTTTTTTCTAATATATCCCAGACTTGCCAGAAAAGAGAAAAATCAACATCCTCTTTATCTAAAGGTACTTCTCTAACTATTTGAATATTTTTCTTACCTGCAAAATCTAATTTGTAACCATAAGACCCAATAATATATCCACCTGAAAAGATACCTAAAAATATAAGAAGATATAAAACAGATTTTCTTGCCTTAATAAAAGAAATTTTTGGCAGTTTAATTTTTTTCTCCATACAAAAAATAATAACCCATTAGAGGCTTGATGTGAAGGGTAAAAGTCCAATCATCCTTGATCTTTTTATTTGAATAGCAACTCTTCTTTGATGTTTAGAACAAAGTCCAGTTCTTAATTTCGGCATAATCTTTGCCCTATCAGTCATATATTTTCTTAAAGTATTTACATCTTTATAATCTGGAAGTTTTTTAGCATGACAAAATTCACAATTTGTTGGAATTGGTCTTAACTTGATAATTTTTCGCCTTGAAGATTTTTTAGCCATACTATTTTTTAGAAGGGAATTTCATCTTCCGATTCATCCTTTTTTGTTTCTTTTTCTTTTTTAATAGGTTTTTCTTTTCTACCTTGCTTTTCTTTCTTTTCCTCAACTTCTTCAACTGGTGCTTCCTGAACTTCTTCACCAATATTTTCTGGTACATCAAAACTATCTGTGCTATCTGTGCTATCTGTACTACCACCATCTCTTTTTGAATCAAGAATAATCATTTCATTTATTACAATTTCTGTAGTTGTTCTTTGTGCTCCATCCTGACCTGTCCAACTTCTAGTTTGAAGTCTCCCCTCAACAAAAATTTTCCTTCCCTTTGTTAAAAGTTGTGAACATATTTCAGCTAGTTTGTTCCAAGCTACTAATTTGTGAAATTCTGCAGAATCTTTTTTCTCACCTGATTCAGTAACCCACTGTCTATTGGTAGCCAAACCGAGGGTGCAAACTGCAGTTCCTTGAGGGGTATACCTGAGTTCTGGATCTCTGGTTAAATTTCCTATTAATGTAGCTTTGTTTAAACTTCTTGCCATTTTTAAATTCTAACTAATAAAAACTTTCTTATATCTTCCTCCATTTTAAGTTTTAAGTTCAAACTTTTTATAGAGCCTTTCTCAAATTCTAATAGAAAATGTATAAAATATCCAGGATTATTTTTTCCAGCCTTTTGATACATTTCTTTTTCTCCCCAATCTTCGGTCTTTACTATCTTTCCTTCAAAGGTAGTAATTATTTTCTCAATAGTAGAAATAACAGTTTTTCTCTTGGCGGGAGTTGACTTTCCATCCAACACTATTGTTAATTCGTATTTATCCATCGGGGTAAAGTATATCATTTTGAGCTTGACATATTCAATATGTGATATATTATTCTTTTAAGGATGGAGAGAGATAATCTAATAGAACAATTAAATAGAAAGTCTGATCATTTGGCCACTCAATTTGGCTCGAATTCTAAAATAAGAAAAGCCTATCTTAGAATAACCGAATTAGTTGTAAATGGAGAAACCTTTCCGGATGCGATTGAAAAAGTAATTTTGGAGTTTGATAAAAAGGCAACTAAGAACCAATCTTGAATTCAACTACATCTGATTCTTTAACTATATAATCTCTCCCCTCAGATCTAACCCTACCTAGTTCTCTTGCTTTTTTCCATCCACCTGACAAGATAAAATCATTAAATAAACAAACATCCGCTTTTATAAATTTCTTTTCAAAATCAGTGTGAATTACCTCTGAAGCTTTTTGAGCATCAATTCCATCTTTAATTGTCCAAGCCCTAACTTCTTTCTCTCTAGCTGTTAAAAAAGTAATAAGTCCGAGTGTAGAAAAAGCTTTTTTAATTAATCTTTCAAGTCCACTTTCTAAAACTTTCAAATCTTTTAAATATTGTGCTTGTTCATCATTAGATAAAGATGCAAGCTCGGACTCGATCTTTGCAGATATTACAACTATTTGATCTTTTTGGACATCAAGTTCCTTTGCCCACTTATCTTCAATTTTTGATGAATTTACCAAGTCAGATTCATCTACATTTAAAGCAATAAGAATTGGCTTTGAAGTTAACATACTTAATTGTTTTGCAACTGTCTTTTCTTCATCGTTTAAGTCTATTAATCTTGCAGGTATTCCCTTTTCTAAACCCGACTTTAGTTTAGTTACAACGTCCCACCAAAACTTAAGTTCCTTATCAGGAGTATTACCTGGATCTTTTTGTTTTTCTAAAGTTTGCAGGTCAGCAAGTTTAAGTTCTGTCTCAACTGTCTCAAAATCAGACTTAGGGTCCACTGAACCACTTTTAACAATATCCTTATCACTAAATAGTCTAACTACATGACAAATCGCATCAACCTCTCTTATATGAGATAAAAACTTATTTCCCAATCCTTCTCCTTTATGCGCACCAGCAATTAAACCTGCAATATCAACAAATTCACAAGTTGCCGGAACTTCTGGAGGAAGACTTTGCATACTTTCAGCTTCTTTTGTTACCTCAGCAAGTTTTCCTAATTTCTCATTGGGAACAGGCACAACACCAATATTTGGTTCAATTGTGGCAAAAGGAAAATTCGCAACAAAAGCCTGTTGCTTTTTTAGAAGTGCATTAAACAGCGTAGACTTACCTACATTTGGAAGACCTACTATCCCGACTTTTAAAGCTGACATGAGAGTATTTTAACATATGACTATCGAAATATTTTTAGAAGTTCTTCAGGTGTTTCTATTAACCAATCTGGGTATTTCTCTTGTAATGCTTCTTTGCCATTTAATCCCCAGGTTACTGCCATTGTCTTTATTCCACATTTTTTGCCCGCCTCTACATCCCTTGTTTCGTCTCCCATATAGACTATTTGCTCTTTCTGAACACCCGAATCTACAATAAGCTTGTTTATTAAATCACTTTTTCCATATAACCCACTTTCCGAATATATTCCACTGAAAAAGTCTATCTTAAATCTGTTTAAAAGATTTTCAACATTTGTTTTGGTATTGGACGTCACAATATACATTTTATACCCCCTTTCTGATAAAGATTCTAAAACCTTAGTTATTCCCTCAACAGGTTTAAGACTTTCCGCTCTTTCTGCCAATCCCCTGTGGATACCTTTTAAAATCTCTGGGATAGATTCTTTCTTTATCTTCAATTCATTAACCATCCCCTTTGTGCTCATTTTTCTAAATTCGGCATACTCTTCATTTTTAATTTTCCGAAATCCTAAACGCGGAGATAAATCATTAATAGCCTCAAACATCGCCACTACCGAATCTGAAATAGTTCCATCAAAATCAAAAATTATAATTGGTTTAGTATTCATGTATTTATGTTACCAGAAACAGCAGATGATAATATTCTACCCAACTCATCTCTTTCTAGAATCTTTCTATTCTTATTTGGCTCTGGAATCTTAAATTTAAAGTAAAAATCAAAAGTTGGGACGGTGAAATGAGTGTCCCGCATTTTATACATCTCATGCAAGAATTTTATCATATTCATTAAGTATCCTTTCCATATTTAACCTCGGAAGTGCTACTTTAAAGTAAAAATCAAACATATATAACACAAATGGAGAGGTATTTAGAAATTGTGTTAATATAATATTTAGTGATTAACTTTTATTTTAAAACCATAAGAGATCGAAAAATAAAAAGGATAGCTCGTTTTAAATCTGGATGTTGGATTCGTGTTTATAATCCTTCTGATAAGGAATTAGAGACATTAGAAAAGAGATATTCGTTAGAAAAAGGTCATCTTATAGACGCTCTTGATCCATATGAAGTTCCACGTATTGAAACTGAAAACGGATCTGCTTATATCTTTACCCGCTACCCTATTCAACCTGAAAAGAACGGAAAGATAATCACCATTCCCCTTTTAATAGTGGTATGTGAAGATTTTATCCTAACTCTTTCTTCTGAAGACCTGCAATTGAAAGAAAAACTTTTTAAACAAGACATAGATTTTTCGACAACACAAAGAACTAAATTCACACTTCAAATCCTTTTTAATATCAACCATACATTCAATAAATTTTTAAATACCATCAGTCGAGATATCAGAAAAACGAATGTTGATTTAGAAAAAATAAATATTAAAAATAGTGATATCATTCGGCTTGTCGGCTTCGAAACTATCCTTAATGACTTCTTATCAGCCCTAGAACCGATTAAAGGTAATATAAGTATGTTAACTTCGGGAAAAATATTGGAACTTTTTGAAGAAGATAAAGATTTAATAGAAGATTTGCTTTTGAATAATAATCAGTTGATTGGAATTTCTAAATCTAATCTTAAAAATATTGTTAATATTCGCGAGGCATATTCTACTATCATGGGCAACAATTTAAACAAAATAATTAAATTTTTGACTGCTCTAACTGTAGTCTTAAATATCCCTGTTCTTATAAGTGGTTTTTACGGAATGAATGTAGCACTACCCTTAGCCCAATCTGGTTTTGCTTTCTGGTATCTAGTTTTCTCAAGCGTTATTATCTCAATAATACTAATCATTGTTTTTATAAAAATGGATTGGTTCTAATTCTTATTAATCAATTATCTTCACAATTCTAGAACTAACAATTTTACCTAAGGAATCCTTTTTAACGATAATTCTTTCTTTATTTGGTTGGCTTTGGAAATATCATTCTGAAGTAAAAATCAAAAGTTGGACTAATAAAAAGTGAATCCAAACTTTTAAGGATGAAGTGGTTAAATTTTATTACACTCACTTTAAATTTCCCGAATACATAAATTCACAGTTAATTCCCTTTTTGACATCTTAAAAAATCTCTTTGAAAAATTAAGTTAGATTTATCTTCCACTTCTCGTTATACTTATTCACAAACTCTTTATATTTACTATATTTTTCTCTAAGCTTTATATTGTCATCATTAAGTACTTCACTAATAAAACCTTTTACTTGACTTATCTTTCGATCTAAATCTGTAGCCTCATCATTGTCATTTATAATACCCACGATTCCAAAAACATCAGATTCAACAATTTTCCTAACTAGAAACTGGTAATAGCTATCATTAACATGTGGATTTTTTCCCTTTGCAATAGGTAAACCAATAGCATCCTTAAACTTTTTTTTGTTGTATGCAATATCCTTCTTTACCAGTGAATTTTTGTTATACCCATATGAAAGTTTTTCAAATTCCCTGTGAAGCCTCGCTAAATTTTTTTCCGGGTCGATTACACTTTGATAAGCATGTGTCTTGGTTGTCAATACAGATGATTCTTCTCTGATAAGCTTGGGTTGGAAACATACTTCTTCCTTGTGCTTTTTATGTTTTTTGTGTCTTTTTGCTTTCTTAAGTTCATCGTCTGTATAAAGTGGAATTTTTCTTCCATTTCGCATATTCATTATTATTACGTTTTTCCTAGAATTAACTGCATCTCTAAATTTTTGATCTTCATCCATTAAACTTAAATAATATCCAAGAACAAACCTATTATTATCATCCATGTCTTCCTTTTTAATTTTATCCAATAAAAAAAGTGCTATTGTTTCAAGCACATTACTATCGTAACTACCAGCTTGACGTTCTAGATTTGCCATATAGGTTGCATTTTATCAAATTTTTGAATTCCACCAAATTTTTCCAATAAAAATAAAATAAACCTAATTATCTATCTTAATTATTATTGTTAAAATTCCGTAAATATTCTTTGAAGATTTGACTTTAATTCTTTTATCTACATTATTTAGTCTTGCTTATGTATTCATAACTTACTTATGGGGGTATATATCATTTGATACCTGGGATTTAACTATTCTCTCCAAGTAATCTCTTTCTATGATCTCTCTTTCCTTTCTTGCCCTTGGAAGTACTACCTTGAAGTAAAAATCAAAGGTTGGATTAGTGAAATGAAGATCCCAATTTTCATCTGAACTAAACCCAATAATTATCTTTAGAAATAACTACCATTCTTGATTCCGGATAACGGGACATAAATGCCTGATTAATTCGTTGTGATTTACTCTTTATTTCTACCGCAATAATATCGTGATTTGATTTGCTCAAAACCAAATCTACCTCCGAACCACCTTTGGTTCTCCAATAGTTAAAATTATATCCAAAGTTTCCATAATAGTTATATTTAAAAAGTTCGCTTACGATAAAGTTTTCAAATAACTGACCAGAATCTCCCCGATTCTCCACAGGATCAAAATTATTTATCAAAGCATTTCTCAATCCAAGATCATAAAAGAACACTTTGGGCATTTTTGCAATTTCATCTCTTTTTCTCGATGTGTAAGGCTTGATAGTAAAAATAATAAAACTTTGTTCAAAGAGTTCAATGTACCTTTTTACAGTCCTTGCTCCAATACCCAACTTAGAAGCCAATTCCGCATAATTAACCTGTGAACCAATCTGATATGCCAAAAGTTTGAGTAGTGAAAGAGCCGCAGGCTTGTTTTCCAAAAGTGATAATTCAACCAAATCTTTAAACACGACACTATCAATCAAGTTGGTCAAGTAAACCGAATCACTAGGATGAGATTGCATAGCCGGATATAATCCATATACCAAAATATTATTTAGCACTGCTTTATGGTCATATGGTCTAAATATTTCTTCTGTTTCCCCTCCTTTAAGTAAATTTTCCATGGGCCGAAATGATAGAGTATTCTCGAGACCGTTTTGTACCAAATATTCACTTAGTGATAATGGATAAAGGTAATAATCTATTTTCCTTCCTGCCAAACTTTCTGACGCCTTATTCTTAATATTAAAAGCAGAAGACCCTGTAATGATAAGTTTATACTCCGGTAGTTGATCAAAGAATATTTTAGCCGCCCTTCCCGGATCGCTTAATTTATGAATCTCATCCACCACTATCAAACTATCATTAGAGTTTAACAACTGCTTATAGACAGCTGGGTCATAACGCTCGAGAGCGTTTTTAATAGGTTCATTGTCAACAACTAAATAATGCGCATCAGAAAAAATCCTCTTAAGAATAGTAGTTTTACCCACTTGTCTCGCTCCCAATAAAACCAAAACCTCGTTATATTTAGTAAAATGGCTGGCCAGTGCCTGATCCAGATGTCTAACTATCATAGTATATACATACTAGTATAGACTTTTATGTATGTCAAGTACCGTTTGGTCCAGACTCTTATGAAGAGAAATTGATGTCAAATATGGCACAATGTTTCAAATTGACTAGGAGCTGAATAAACAATTCTTCCTAATTCACCCCTTTCCATAATAATTCTTTCTTTCTTCGACTTTGGAATGTTTGGTTTGAAGCAAAAATCAAAAGTTATACTGACAAGAAATAAATCCCGATGTTTAGTTTGGAACTTAATATCTTGAATATCTCCTTTCTTTATACTTGCAAGCATTTCTTCTA
>JAHKAL010000006.1 GCA_018826545.1 Patescibacteria group bacterium
AAGCACTTCCGGAGCTTACTCCAAAAATTGGTGAAATTTCTGGAAAAATTTCAAAGGCTGAAGAGTATTTGGTGGATATTGATCCTGAAAGATATCCAGTTACTTTTTCTGGTAAAAAAGTAAGAGTGCCTCTTAGTAGTGCATTGAATATATTTGATGAAGTATCAAAATTTGTTACCAAAAGTGAACCTCTTTTTGAAGTAGCCCCTTATCTTTTAGGATTAGATGATTCAAGAGAATATCTAATTCTTTTTCAAAACGATACTGAACTTAGACCAACAGGGGGATTTTTAACAGGGTATGCAATTATGGATGTTGAAAAGGCTAAATTTGATAATGTTTCTTCAAATGATATTTATAATCTAGATGCAAAATACAGAGGTAGTGTGGAGGTTCCGGATCCTATTGCAACTTATATCAAACAACCTTACGGATTAAGTAAAGTTTTAAGACTTAGGGATATGAACTGGTCTCCTGATTTCAAAAAATCAATGGAACTTTTCTTGAAAGAAGCTAAAAAAGCAGGTGTGCCAGATGTTGATGGAATTATTGCTGTTGATACACAAGCTTTAGTTAACTTTTTAGATGTTATTGGACCAATTGGTGTTCCAGGTTATGGGAATTTTAGTACCAAAATAGAACCAAAATGTAATTGTCCTCAGGTTATTTATGATTTGGAACAATATGCAGACGTTGAAGGTCCTATTGTTTGGTTTGATGGAAAGATTGTTTATCAGCCAGCAAATGCTGATAATAGAAAAAGAATAATTGGTCCTTTAATGAATTCTATTTTAGCAAATGCACTGGGCCAACCTAAGGAGAAACTTCCAGACCTTTTTAATGCGGCATTTAAATCACTTTTTGAAAAACATATCCTTTTTTATCTGACTGACGAGACAGCTCAACAGGGTGTTGAATCTTTCGGTATTGCTGGAAGAATTGAAGATTTTACTGGTGATTATCTTCATATAAATGATGCAAACCTTGCAGGAAGAAAATCAAATCTTTATGTAACACAAGAAGTAGAACAGAAATATGAAGTTGAAAAAGGAAAAATCGTAAAGACATTAACGATAACTTATAAAAATCCCGAAAAACAAGATGGTTGGTTAAATGTAATATTGCCTAACTGGGTTAGAGTATATGTTCCTTACCAAAGTCAACTTATCGCCTCAGAGGGATTAAAAGACAAGGCAGAGCCTTACGATGATTTGGGTAAAACGGTTTTTGCAGGTTTCTTTGAATTAAGACCTGAAGGGGTAGCAAAAGTTACTTTTAAATACTCTCTTCCTTTTGAAGCGCAGAAGGATATTAATCTATTGATTCAAAAACAACCCGGGACAAAAACCCCCCTTTACACAATTGAGTCAGGCAAAACAAAAGATGAATTCTTTTTAAGAACTGATGAGCAGTTGAAGATAAAATTATAATCTTGCTACTTTTAAATCTGTTAGAATGACTTTGTGAGACAGAGAAATTATTCCACTGAAGCAATTATTTTAGCCACCAAGGATTACTCCGAAGCAGATCGAATTTTAGTTGTTTATACGAAAGATTTTGGGAAGCTTTCATTAATTGCCAAAGGAGTTAGAAAAACTACAAGTAAAAAAAGAGGACACTTAGAAATATTTAATTACTTAAAATTTTCTGCGGTTAAATCCAAAGGCCTTGATATTATGATTGAAGCTGATTTAATTAATTCTTTCCCTAAAATAAGAAAAAACTTAAAAAAAATAAGTGTTGGTTATTATTTTTGTGAAGTAATTGGTAAAATTACAAAAGAAGAAGAAAAACATCTTAGTTTTTTAGAATTTATTATTGATTATTTTTTACGTTTAGAAAAAGAAGACAATTTAACGAAAGTTCGTAAAGATTTTGTTAAAGATATTCTTATTAATTTAGGTTATTGGCCTAAGGGAAAAGTACTTGTAAATCCTGATAAGGTTTTAGAAGCTGTAATTGAAAGAAATATAAATTCCACTCGGGTTGGGAAAAGAATTCTTGAATAATAGTTATTTTATGTATTAGTATTAAGTATGCCCTTTCTTCATAACATAAAGACTTTCTTTATTTTTTTTCCAATATTTTTAGGAATTGATTTAATTTGGTTAGGAAAGATTTCAAAGTCATTTTATGACAAGGAATTTCAAGCTTTTGAAAGAACTTTAAATTGGCCTGCTGCAATTTTTGTTTATATCCTTATTCCTTTAGGGATATTACTTTTTGTTTTACCTAAGGCTTCTGGAAACCCACTTTTAGGTTTAATGTGGGGTGCAATATTTGGGCTTGTTGTTTATGGTGTATATAATTTAACTAACTTAGCAATTCTTGCAAATTGGACATTGAAACTTACTATTGTTGATATTTTATGGGGAATATTTGTTAATGGCTTGGGTGGCTTTATTATTACCCATATTTCGAATTTACTAAAATGAAGAATTGGTTAAAATTAACAATCTCAATAATTTTATGTCAACTTGCAGGTATTGTGGGATCTTTTTTTACTGTATCTGCTATTAAAGATTGGTATACGTTTTTACAAAAACCTACATTTTCTCCTCCTAATTGGATTTTTGGTCCAGTTTGGGTAACTCTCTATACATTAATGGGAATAAGCCTTTTTTTAATTTGGAAAAAAGGACTAAATAAAAAGGCAGTCAAAAATGCATTTAATTTGTTTTTAATTCATTTGATTTTTAACGCTGCATGGTCGGTTATATTTTTTGGTATGAGGAATATTTTAGGTGGGTTTATAGAAATTATCTTTATGCTAATTTTGATAATTATAATAATTAAAAAGTTTTATAAGATAGAAAAGTTAACTGCATACTTATTAATTCCGTATTTAATATGGGTTAGCTTTGCCACTTTTTTAAATTTTAATATATTGATTCTCAATTTATGATCTTTTTAGTTTTGACTTTCTTTTAAATTAATT
>JAHKAL010000061.1 GCA_018826545.1 Patescibacteria group bacterium
AAGAAAGCCCAAATCCAGAAGAATCACCAAATTCAAGTCCTACATCTTCTCCATCAGCTTCTCCGATATCAATAGAAACTCCCTCCTATTGAAAAAAGTAAAGTCTTTATGCCAGCACCAACTCCAATACTCCAGAAACAATAAAAACTACTTAAAGAAGCAAAAAGGATTACTTTAACCTTGCGATGTTAGCATCAACCATAATTTGCACTAGTTTTTCGAAAGATACTTCTGGTTCCCAACCTAACTCTTTTTTAGCTTTAGAATAATCACCAATCAAAGGACCAGTTTCTGTAGGTCTTATAAATCTTTTGTCTATAAGAACATAATCTTGCCAATCTTCTCCTACATATTTGAAAGCTACCTTACATAGATCTTTTATTGTATGAGTTTCACCTGTAGCAACAACAAAATCATCAGGTTTATCATGCTGAAGAATCATCCACATTGATCTAACATAATCTCCTGCAAATCCCCAATCACGTTTTGCTTCCAAGTTTCCTAAAGAGACTTTCCCATTTTTCATGATAGGTTCCCCTTCTTCGTTTAAATGTTCTGAATTTTTTACTCCTAATTTTGCACAAGCTGCAGCATAAGAAACTTTTTGTGTTACAAACCCTAAATGTCTTCTTGGAGATTCATGGTTAAATAAAATTCCATTAGCCGCGAACATTTTATAACTTTTTCTATAAATTTTTGTTAAATTAAAAGCATATAATTTTGCTGCAGCATATGGATTAGCAGGATTAAATGGAGTTTCTTCATTTTGTGGGATTTCTTTAACCCACCCATACATTTCGCTTGATGAAGCTTGATAAAACCTTGCCTTAGGACAAACATCTAGAACCGAGTCCAAAACTCTATGTGCTCCAATTGCTGTTATTTCAGCAGTGTGAATGGGTTGTTTGAAAGATTCTGAAGGATGGCTTTGAGATGCTAAATTATATACTTCATCCGGTTGAGTCTTTTGAACAATTTCTCTTATAGAAACTGGATCCAAAAGGTCCCCCTGAATAAGCTCTAATCTCTGTTGAATACGACCAATATTGGGATACAAAAGAGCACTTGTCTGCCTAACCATTCCAGAAACTTTATATCCCTTATTAAGAAGAAATTCTGCCAAGTAGCTTCCGTCCTGGCCTGTTATTCCAGTAATTAATGCTTTTTTCTGATGTTTAACCTTTTGCATTCCAAATATAGTATCACTAATTTTTACTTATTAGCAAACAATAATCAATACTAAAAAGGGAAATACATTCTATTCAAACATTTATTATTTAGCAAACATTTGTTAGAATATGTCTTAAGGATGTGGTTTTTATGAAGAAAAATATAAAAAACTTAAAAGGAGGCGATTTTAATGTTTATTGTAAAGAAAAAAAAGGGAGAATCAGAAGACAAACTAATTTCTCGATTTAAGAAAAAAACCCTCGATGAAGGTATTATTCTTGAAGTGAGAGACAGAGAAAGATACAAAAAACCTTCAGAAAGAAAGAAAGAAACTAAATACAGAGTTGCTCACATGATTGAATTGGAGAAAAAAAGAAAGTATTAATCTTCTTTTTTAACAATTTAATTTCCGCTAAACCTATCTGGATTTTTGCTTTTTATTAGACCAATAAGTTTAGATTTTGCTTCCTCATATAGCCCAGAAAAATCAAAATTTCTTATCTTGCTGTCTGCCAATAGCTGTTTTGCAATCCATTCTAAATTTTGTCCTTTTTTCTGAAGCAAAAAGTTGGTTGCTTTTCTAAAAGTTTCATCGCTCTCACCACTGACAAAAAAAGTATTTTTATCAACCTCTTCCCATAAATCAGCAGAAAAAGCAGGCGTATCCGGCCACTCCTTAATACCTGTTGCCAATTCAAGCGTTATTGGCCTTAAGGCAGTCAGCGCAAGTCCTGTTTTTCTCTTTAAAGTCTCTTCTCTTTTCCTAGCTTTTATTAAATCCTTCTCACTTAATTTTTTTACTACCTTAACCTTACCTTCAGAATCTATTATGAAAATTCTTTTTCCGTTCGGACTTTCAACAACACTAGAATCACTTTCTAAAAACGGTCTTTTAGTTTCTTTAAACATGCCCCGATTATATCATGCCCGAGAAAGACATTCCTGTTTCTTGTTTCCACTCTTAGGGTATGTTAAAATTTGTACTCGTGAACAAGGTCATAAATTACCTAAAAGAGGTAAAGTTGGAACTCTCCAAAGTTACCTGGCCCAAGAAAAACCAAGTAATAAAACTAACATTGATAGTTTTTGTTATTTCTGGTATTGTAGCAATCTACGTTGGAGGGTTAGACTTTATTTTTACCAAAGCTTTGGAATTTATTGTTAAAAGGTAACAATGGACGATAATAAAAACATAAAAATAGAAGAGAAAGGAACCGGAAGTAGAAAAATCCCGGGCCATATTATCATTAATGTTAACAAAGATGATAAAGCTAAGTGGTTTGTAGTCCATACCGCAAGTGGCCATGAAGTAAGAGTAATGGAAACTTTAAGACAAAGAATAGAAACAATGAATCTAACTGATAAAGTATTCGAACTTCTAGTCCCCACTCAAGATAGAGTTATTATAAGAGGTGGAAAAAAAGCAACAATTAAAGAAAAAATATTTCCTGGATACTTGCTTGTAAAAATGATTATTGATGATCAAGGGTGGCTAGCAATTAGAACTACTCCAGGAATCACTGGTTTTGTAGGTTCAAGCGGAAAACCTACTGCTCTTTCTGCAGTAGAAGTAGCAAATATACAAAAATTCGTATCAGCTCCAGCTCCAAGATATAAAACAAAATTTTCAGTAGGTGAAGCAGTTAAAATATCAGACGGACCATTTGCAGATTTTCTTGGAACAATTCATGAAATGGATGAATCCAAAGGAAAGGTAAAAGT
>JAHKAL010000062.1 GCA_018826545.1 Patescibacteria group bacterium
TGCCATATAGATATCATTTTAGATGATAATGAGAAGAAATCCACTTTGTTTTAAAGGAAGTATATAAAAAGCATA
This sequence comes from Patescibacteria group bacterium, assembly GCA_018826545.1. Classification (GTDB taxonomy): domain Bacteria; phylum Patescibacteriota; class Microgenomatia; order UBA8517; family UBA8517; genus JAHKAL01. The sequence goes on from JAHKAL010000062.1 coordinate 76, forward strand.
TAAATTGTTAAATTAAGAGACTCTATACTTAAAAAGAAAGATGAGTATGTGACAGAAGTTGGGGTCAAAGTTGTTTATGATCTCTAAAATATAAAAACCCTCCCACACTCAAATTTTTAAAACTTCTAAAATTGAAATAAACTGATACAATCTTGGTAATATAAATCTGTGACGAAATGGTTTTATGGTGAACCACTCTTTCAGGTTCAAATCCTGACAGGTCTGCAGATAATTTAGCTTCAAGAAACTATGTCAGACTATACTAAACCCTGAAGATAATCGAACTTTGAAGTTAATTTTTTGTAACCTGTTCTAATTTGAAAACCCTTTTTTCTAACTTATTAAATTCTTCCACCGTTGGTGCATCATCTTCTAAATTGGCAATTTGCAAACCTAACGTATTTATCCTTTTCGTTAACCTAGTTTCTGTTTTTTTTAACTCTTCTTTAGCTTCTTTTATGTCCATTCTTATCGAAGTTTGCCCATCAAGAATTGACTGTAATATTTTAGTATCAGACATAACTTTATTATTGCAAATCATAGATATTAATCAATAGTATCTTCCATATCAATTCAGAAATATTTACATCTAAAGAATTTCCCGACAAAGTTTACTAGTCTGTGCAAGGTTCAACTGTGTTCTTTCGCAGTTTTAAGTAAAAAAGGATTTTCTTTACTCCCTGCACAGAAGGGAAAATTTATTCTATTGTATCCTTACTTAGCTTTCTAGCCTTCTCTATAAAAAACTCTTTCAATGTCTTTAGTTTTAAGTCTTTGAGCATTTTTGGCAAATTCTCAAAATTTTTTACTTTCATAAAATCAGTTGCCATCATATACAGGTCTATCTCTATATTGAATTTTGCTTGAACTCCGTCTTTCAACTCCCAAAAGTTAAATTTTTCAAAAATATAATACAAATCCACGAAATCTTTAACCTCAGTTCTTTGATTTGCCAGCAAGAACTTATTGGTGGCAATATCAAAAAAACTATCTACCTTAAGACCGTTGTGTTTTTTCGGCTCTTTCAAGTTTGGATAGGGATATTTAGCAAAATCTACTTTCAGTTTTTCTCCATTCTTAAACTTCAAGGTGTATCTGTATGTTGGGTCAACAAATTCTGACTGGATCAAAAAATCATATTTTCTAGACCATAGATTTACTGCTTCAAGTACAATTTGGGAATCAAAATCTTCTTTAGTAAAAAAATCCAAATCTTCACTCTCTCTGTGTTTAAGATAATATTCACTTAAGGCTGTTCCCCCCGTAAAATAAAATGAAGACAATCTTTCATCTGCCTTAAATTCAGCAAGTATTATTTTTTGTTTTTCTTTTAGGATAGTACCTTGCCCCATATTAAAAGTTCCATCAAACGTTTGTTGTTTGGAAATAAATTAATTTTGTTCCAATATTTTTTGACTTTCGAAAGGGATATTTTTTCACCCTTTTCAGGCCCATAATTAATCATTCTCTCTAAAAGAAGAATTCTTCCAGTTTCCGTCTTTTTAAGATCCTCTTTGTCGTAATCCCAAATAAATGCCACAATTTGATTATATCACCTGTACTTTAATGTTCCTCTCGTAAGTTCTAAATCTGGATCTATACGATTCTAGAGGGATATGATTTTATCTTTTTAACTAGTTCATTTTTGTGGGTGGTTGAGAAATCCAGATCCTCGGAAAAGCGAGGTGAATTAAATAAAAGTCTGGTCGCTGTCTCGCCTTTAAAATAGGTTTGATTTCCTTTTCTTAATGGGTTTTTTGTTAATGGTGTTTTAGCTATAGTCTCTTCTTTATCTCGGCAATGGTTAATCGCTTTTCGTTTTGTAACCGTCTTATTTTACTTACCCGTTCAGTCATTGAAGGCTTATATAATTGATAACCGCTTTTTGTGGTCTTTGCAACTTTTAATAGTCCTTTATTAGTCCAAAATCTAATTGTTGCTTTTGTTTCTCTAGTTGCTTCTGCAAGTTCTCCGATTTTAAGTAATCTGGTTTCTTTGCCTTTGCCCATTAGTGTTGGAATAACTGGTTTACCTTCTGTTGCGTTAAGATATGCGTCAAGAGAGCGCTCTTCGGCTTCATTGATTAAGGAATAATACATCTGTAAGTCATTTTTTGTCTGACCAAGGTTAATTGCTTCAAAGTATCCTATCCTTTCTTCATTTCTGATGATTGTCATAGGGTAGCCGTTGATTAGTAAAATAAGGTTCATTAAAAGTCTTGCAGTCCTTCCATTGCCGTCAACAAAAGTGTGGATAGATACGAATTTGAAATGGGCGTCAGCAGCAACCCTAACAGGGTGTATGTCCTGTTGCGTCTCTAGCCATTGGATAAATTCCTTCATATGATAAGGAACATTCTGGGGTGGGGGAAACTCAATAGTTGCCCCCTTAATAAAGACATCACTCTCTCTGTATCTACCTGCCCATTCGTCATTGATACTTGTAAGAATGATTTTATGGATTGCCTTAATATCTTTTTCTGTTAGGTATTGATGACCTCTTTTTTGTTTAGCAAGCTCTTTGATATATTCAATAGCTTTTGCATGGTTAATTGTTTCTAATTGGTCTTTAAGAGATTTGCCTTTTAATGCAGTCGATATACCTTTTTCGATAATCTCTGCTGTTTCTATGCGGGTAAGAGTGTTTCCCTCAATGGCGTTTGAGGAGTAAGTTAACTCAACTTTTAGCCAGTCCTCAAGATTTTTGAGAACAGTTTTCAGCATGGCTTTGACGCGCTTTTTGTCGGCGATATCCTTGGCGGCA
>JAHKAL010000063.1 GCA_018826545.1 Patescibacteria group bacterium
AATCAAAATGTTTTCAAAGATAAAATGAAAAATAAATTACTCTATAAATTACTTCCTTGGAGAATATTTATTGCATCAGCTTTTGCTTATCCTGTTCAAGCTCAGGATTGTGATTTTGTAGAGTCCCGATATTAATTCGTTTTTTATTTTCTTCTTTTATTTTAATCATTTTATAACCCAATTGCCCTAAAATTTAGTCCAACCCAGATTGTCGGATCAATCTTTTTCATAAAAGACTTCTCTGGAGTCTCTCCTCTTCTGTAATTCAAAGCTCCATGAATCCTGTTGTTAAACCAAACTCTAAACTCTTCAGCAGATTTAAATTTATCCCTATGTTTTTTGTATTCTTGAAACCATCTTTCCATCTTCCCGTTTGTTTGAGGGTTCTTAACCCTCGACGGGATATGCTTAATTCCACATTTATTTAAGTAAAAAATAAACTGATGATTTTCTTTAACTTCTGATTTATTTGGATAAAATTGTGTTCCTCTATCGGTGTTAATTGCTTTAATAAATTGAGCCAATTCTCCTAATTCTTTCTGGGCTTTTTCCAAAGCTCTAATACTATTTAGAGAATTGGCTCTCTGGCATTCCATTAAAGATAAAATCTTTCTTGAGGCATCATCCTGAACCGCTATCACCTCTTTTTCATCATGAGTTGTCCAATCCATATGAAGCAAAGATAAGCTATGCTCTCGTTCATATCTACATCTTTTTCTCTTCTTTTGTTTTCTTCTGTTTTCTTTGGCATATCCTTTTTCTAACATATATTTATGCATTTTATTTTGCGGGATAAGTTTATTGTGTTTACAGAAGATATGGTGTCTAAGAAGTCTTGCACCGAAAAAAGTTTTAGGATATTCTTCATCAATTAATCTTTTTTTCTCATCGGTGAGATAGGTTTTTGGTCTTCTGTTTTTATTCATCTTTGGATATTCTCCTGTCTCTTTGAATTTTTTAACAAGAGTTTGTATTCGCCTTTGGGTAAGATTATAAATCTCAGATAATTCTTTAGACGAATGTTTATTTTTTATTCTAGAATCAATAATGTATTTGATCTTTTTATTATTTAATTTAACCATTAGTTCGCAAGGATTCTTTAGGCGAACTAATTTTCGGACTCTACACTTCAGTACAGTATCTCCGATACTTATAAAGAACTATGGCGGAGCTAGTAGTTCTTTAATCTCTAAAGGATAAAATTGATACTCAACATATTTCAAATATCTTTTGAATACATAATACTTTATTTTATTCTGCAGTCTCCATAAAATAACTAATAACATTCCCAATAAATGGTAGAAGAATCTTATAGTTGAATGTCTGCTTTTACTTTTAATCCTTGCTTCATCATGGATTCTAAATCCAGTCTCTATATTCCATCTTTTACCATATTGTGAAACCAAAAGTAAACTTGGCTTCTGATTAGTTGCATAACACCAACATGTTTTTTCATCAATCCTTCTTGTAATAATTTTAGTTTGAACTTTCCATGTACTTTGATCTTTATTATATTTGATCGTGTGTTCATAATATCTAAAATTTTGAGTTTCATTAGCAAAATTTTTGATTTTACCTTTTTTGGGCACTAACATTAAATATGGAAAAGGTCTTTGACCTTTTCTATTTTCTAAATAATCAATTAAATATCCATGATAAAAACCCCTGTCAAAAAGTATAAGATTTATATTTAACCGAAGAGAATTCATATAATTAAGTAAATCTATTACTAACTTATCTAGATGATCAATTTGTCTATAGGGTATGCTCATTAATGGTAAAAAGAAAGGTTCAACTATGCTTACATTAAGATATTGCCAAGCAGGAAGATGTTTGTCATAAGCAGAAGGTCTAAGATTATAACTTTCTTTCATCCATGTTAAATCTTCAGTGGTATCAAATGCAATCTTTACTTTTTTTAGTTTAAGCTTCGCTATAGCGAACCTCACCGCTTTTTCAAATTCATGCATAAATGTTTTTTCATCTCTTTGTTTTATCTCAAGGTGAAATTTATCTGTCTTACTTGGATTTAAAGTTTCAACATAGCTAATAGTTCGCCCTGCTTCAATAATACTTTGTATTAAATTATTGTTCCAATTTTCACCAAGATATGAAAGCGAAAGACATTTATTTACGAATGTCTTTAATATTTTCATTCTATGTTTTTGTAGAATAAGTAGGGCTCTGCCCTACTTTAATATTTCTTTAAATTATAGAATTACTAATTTTCATCGGAGATACTGACTTAGGTTTCCTCGCAAGTCAGTTTGGCGTTATTTTTTACAATAAATGTAGTATTAGTTGCTTTTTTTACGGTTAGATGTTCGCCGAAGCG
>JAHKAL010000007.1 GCA_018826545.1 Patescibacteria group bacterium
ACAAAATCTATTCTTTCTTGAGTCGTCTTTTCTGAATCCTTCTGTTGGCCGTTTCCATTTCCAAAACCCAAAATCCCAAGATATGGTTCTGAAGCCCCAAGTGCAATTTCTGCTGCATCTAAACCTAATAAACCAGCTTTAGTTACATTACTGGCATCTTTTACATAACTGCCAATAAAAGGAATAGGTTTAATCCAAAAAAGCATGTTTAATGACTTATCTAAACTTCCCAAAGATTCTTTTGTTTCAGTTAATTTTTCTTTAACTAGAGGGATATCTTGTAAAGTAGCTGCTTCTTTTAATTCGTTGCCTTTTTGAATTAATTTTTTTGCTGAAGCAAAAATCATTAGACTTTGAACAATCAATAAAATTAAGATAACCAAAAAAACACTACCTGAAATCAATAATATTTTTTTCTTTTTTCCCATTTTCTTTTTCTCAACATTTGGATCTTGAGAAATAGAAGGAGTATTTTCCTCTTCGTCTCCTGAAGGAACTGGAATATTTGAAATATCATTTTCTTGAACTTTTCCCTGTTTTATATTTTCAGGCTTAATTTGTGGAATATTTATATCTTTTGACATATCATTCATTTAATCAAATGTAAACTTAGAAGTCTAGTATCTCTAAACTGCTCCCTTGGCACTAATCATTGCCCACGGAGTTTTAAGAAGGATTAATATATCTAAAAAAATTGATCTTTTTCTGGCATAATAAGAATCCATTTCAATTCTTTTATCAAAATTTACTTCACTTCTTCCAGTCACTTGCCAATAACCAGTAATACCTGGTTTAACTGTTAACATTTCCCTAACTAAAGGTTTTGTTTTTATATATTTCTTTTGTTGATGTTCAAGCTCATCAGGAAAATATGCTCTGGGTCCTACTATACTCATCTCTCCTTTTAATACATTTATAAATTGAGGAGTTTCATCTATTGAATATTTTCTTATATATTTCCCAAACTTTGTAACTCTTGGGTCTTTATAAAGTTTATAACTTGATTTTTTGTATTCCTGATAAAGTTTTTTAAATCTTGGATCCGTTCTTATAAGACTATGTGCATTTATAAACATCGATCTAAACTTGTAAAGTCTAAAAAGCTTTCCGTTTTTTCCTACTCTTTTTGGAATATCAGCGAATACTGGTCCTTCGGATGTTAGTTTTATAGCAATTGCTGTTATAAGCATTATTGGGGAAAAAATAACTAGGAGAATTATACCTCCAACTAGGTCAATTATTCTTTTTTGAATTTCGTACCACATACTTAGGCAGGAATTATAACATATTTACAAAAGTTCGTTTCTATTTTCTTCTCTTAGTCTATTTACGATTTTTTTAACATTTTGTGCTTTTTCCTTGGAACAAACTAAAAGAGCTTTTTTAGTATCAACAATTACAATATTATCAACATCAATAACCGCGATTAGTCTTCCATCTGTATGGATTAAAGAATCCGAAGTATCAATGTTATAAACTTCTCCACCTTTCTCTTCTCCATCAATAATTACATTATTGTCTTTATCTTTATCCAAGTTTTTCCAAACCTCTTTCCAATCACCAATATCAGTCCAGAAAAAGTCAGCAGGAACAACAACTAAATTATCAGCTTTTTCTGCAACAGCATAGTCAATTGCAATTTTGGGCATTGCTTCATATGAACTCTTTATAATTTTTTCTTCGTCTTTTGTCCCAATACTTTCACTTATAATCATTAGGTTTTTATATACCTCTGGAGCAAATTTTTTAAGTGCTTCTAGGATTGAATCTGCTCTCCAAACAAATTGTCCAGCATTCCAAAGGTATTCACCTGATTCTGTATATTTTTTAGCTAAATCAAGTGGAGGCTTCTCAACAAATTTATCAACTTTATAGAATGTTTTTCCATTAGCTTTAAACATTTCCTTTCCGATTTTTATATGTCCCAATCCTGTGTGGGGATAGCGTGGAGTTACACCTACTGAAACTAATACTTTTTCTTTATAGGCAACTTCGGCTGCTTTTTCTAAAGTATCAAGATATTTCTCAACTGGATCAACTAATCTATCGGCTGCTTCAGTTATTATTACTGCATCAGGATCTTTTTTATAAATAAAGGCTGCCCCAATTCCGTGAGCAGGACCAGTTTCTCTTCTACACGGTTCAACAATAATGTTTTCAGGAATAAAATCAGGTACTTCCTTTATTATTTCTTTCTTATATTCTTCTGAGACCGTGACACAAAAAATTCTTTCCCACTTTATTGTTTTTGAAAACCTTTCACAGGTAATTTGTGTAGAGTTTTATGATTAAAAAGTTTTAAAAATTGTTTCGGAGTTTTATTTAACGATTTAGGCCAGAGTCTTGTACCCCCACCACCAGCCAGGATTAATGCATAAATATGATCTTTATAATCGTTAGACATATTTTATTATACTTAAAATTTTTTCTTTAAACACATCTTTAGAAAATTTCTTAGAATTTTGCAAAAGATCTTGTTCTAAAAATTCTTGTTTTTCAAATTCTTTCACAGCAGACACTAAACTGTCAACTGTTTGTTTTTGAAAAAATATTCCAGTCTTTCTATTTATTACAGTATCTAAAGAACCACCTTTTTGATAAGCAATTACTGAAGTATTTAAAAATTGAGATTCGATTGACACAATACCAAAATCTTCTTCTTGTGGCATTATTAAAGCCCTTGCCTCTTGATAAAGCCTTGTCAAATTCTTTAATTCAACTATCCCCAGAAAGTTTATATTTTTCTTTGCAATCTTTTTTAATTTTCTTTCAGAAGTCCCTCCACCAACAATAATCAATTTTTTACCTAATCGATTAAATGCTTTTATTGCTAAATCAACTTTTTTATAGGCAACAAGTCTTGAAACTAAAAGATAGTAATCTTTTTTAATGTTATTTAATTCTTTCAATGGTATAAGTTTACTTAAATCAACTGGAGGGTAAATGATCTCTGAATCTCTTTTGTAATACTTAAAAATTCTTTTTTTAACCTCTTTTGAAATAGCAACAAGTTTATCTGGTCTTTGGGAAGCAATTATGTCCCACTTTTTCAAATAGCTAACAAATGGATAAGAGACAAATTTTAAGATTGGATTTTTGAAATAAACCTCATATTCACTCCACAGATATCTAGTTGGTGTTAAAACAATGGCTATGTGTTTAGTTGGCGGTTTTACTAATATTCCCTTTGCTGCCTCTGAAGTCACTGAAATAACTAAATCAAAATTTGAAAAATCAAAAGATTCAAAAACAATTGGCATAAAAGTCCCTAAATATTCATGCCTTGTTCTTGCCCATGGAATTTTTTGCAAAAATGAAGTCTTAATTTCTTTAAATACTTTCGCCCATGATGCATTCTTAGAATCAAAAAGAGAGGTGTATAAAGGAGCATTAGGAAACATCTCATGCAAAGAAAGCAATATCTGCTCTGCACCTCCCCATTTATTAACTCTATCGTAGACTAAAGCTATCTTCATATATCTTTAATATTTGTTTTGCCATTTTATCCCATGAATAGTTTTTGGCAAATTTGTAGGCTTTAGCAACTATCTCTTCCCTTTGGCTTATATCAAAACCAAATAGTCTTTCTATTGCAGAGCTAATTGACTTTATATCTGCTGGATCAAAATATATTGCATTATCTTTATATATTTCTTTGAACGCTTCAATATTTGATACTACACAAGGAGTTTTTTGAGTCATCGCCTCTAATCCCTGCAAACCAAATCCTTCAGAGATCGAAGGATATAAAAATCCTTCAGACTTTTTGTATAAAATCATTAAATCACTATCTGGAACAAAACTCAGCACTTTCACAAAATCACTATAGTTATTATTTTCAATAAATTTATTCAATCTTTCAAAAAAAACACTTCTTGCAGAAACAATTACAAAATTTATCTTTCTTTTCTTTTGTAAAGAAGAAATAGCTTTAATAGCTTTTTTCAAGTTTTTATGGGGATACGCATTCCCTACATACAAAAGATAAGGAGATTTTATTTTATTTTTCTTTAGGAAAGCACTAGGATCTTGGTTATGTTCTTCGTTAAAACTTACGCCTTCATAACAAACTGAAATTTTATCTTCAGAAATATGATAATAATCAAGTATTTCTTTCTTAACATAATTCGAAGGAACAATAATTTTTACTGACTTTTTTATGGCAAAGTTAAAAATGAATTTATAAAATATTCTTTTAAATAAATAAATGGGCATAGGTAGAGTAGTTGCTTCTTTTCCTTTTTGTTTATGCATTAAAAGATCATGAATAGTTACCATGAAAGGTTTATTGGAAAAAATAGAAACATTAAAATGTGGATAATGAATTAAATCAGGATTTTCTTTTCTAACAATTGCAGGAAATTTAAACTGCTCAGAAAAACTGTAGTGTCCTTTATCAAAAAGCACTTTTTTAAAATTACTATTTAAATTCAATTCATTGAAGTACTTTTTTCTTAAAATAATTACATATTTATTCTTTTTATCAAGTTTTTGGAGACTAGAAATTAGATTAATTAGATATCTACCCAAACCTGCGTTTTCAAGACCATAGAGTCTGGCATCAATTAATATTTTCATCAGAAGCTAAATATTACTGAAAGAAATTTAATCCCTTTAAATATTCTTATTCCAAAAATAACAAACCAATTAAACCAAATTGGATATTTATTCCAAAGTCTTTTCCTGTAAAAAATTTCCATAGAAGTTGCTTCGGTTAATTTCATCTTAACTCTATGCTTCAAGGTCACTTTATGTCTCCACTTTTTACTTTTTCCTTTTGAAGCTCCTTTAACATGATAAATAAAAACATCTGGATAATAAATAATTTTGTAGCCTTCTTCTTTTATCTTCCAGCAAAGATCAATATCTTCTGCATTAAAAAAATAATCTTCATCAAACCAGCCAACTTTGTCCAATATATTTTTCCATGTTAAAAAAAAAGCTCCTTGAATTACATCAACCTCATGGGTTTTATCTACAGGTAAATATCCATACCAATATTTAGAAAAAAGTTTTGATTTAGGAAAAATCCTGTCCAACTTTAAAACAAGATGGGTGAAGGCCACCCAAGGAGTTGGAAAAGATCTTCTGGCATCCTTATCAATTTCTCCACTAGGAAGCACTAATTTGCAACTTAAAGCCCCAACTTCTTTATGCTTTTTTATATAATCTGTAGTTTTTTTTAAGACTCCTTTATTTACAACAGTATCTGGATTTAAGAATAAAACTAACTTTCCATTCGCATACTTCCTTGCTCTATTATTACCTTTTGAAAAACCAACATTTTCTCCTTCCAGCATTTTTACCCAAGGAAAATCTTTTTTAACCATTTGGGCACTTCCATCTTGAGAAGCATTATCTGAAACAATTACTTCAAAAGAAATTTCATTCTCATACTTTTTTATGGAATTTAAACAATCAGCCAAAAGTTCTTTGGTATTGTAATTTAAAATTATTATTGAAAGTTCAGGATTATTTGCCATATACAACTTTAGAATAAATATTATCTAATACCTGGGCACTTTTATCCCAAGTATATTTTGATTCTACGAACTTCTTTCCATAAAGTCCAAGACTTCTGGATAAATTCTTATTTTTTAATAGTTTTATGGCGTTTTCCGATACTCCATCTAAATCATCTGAGATAAGAGCTTCCTTTTCATCAATAACTCCCAATCCCTCAGCCCCAACAGATGTAGTAACAACCGGTAATGAAGATGCCATTGCCTCAAGTATTTTAAGTCTTGTTCCACCTGGTCCTTTTATTGGAGCAACTAGTACACTTGCCTTAGAATAAGCTTCACGAATATCGGGAAGAGCTTCGGATATTTCAATATCATCTGATGCATATTCTTTCAATTTATCTGTGATATTCATTCCCACAATCCAAAGTTTTACGTTTTTTATTTCCTTTTTAATTTTAGGCCAAACTTCATTAACTAAAATATTCGCAGCCTCAACATTTTGAATCCATTTGAAATTTCCTACATAAAGTACCTTTGCTGGAGCAATTTCTTTTCTAGGTCTAGCAGAAAAATAATCAGTATCAATTCCATTTGGAACAATGTCAATTTTTAGTTTCGGAGCAAGAGTCAACATTTCTTTTTTGTCTGATTCTGACATAGCAACAACCCTACTAGCCTGCTTCCAAAAGTGTGTTTCCCAAAATTTTAATTTCATTACATCTATTGAAAAAGGAATTTTTACCAAAAGTGAAGCTTGATCTTCTACATAGTGTTTATAAACCAAATACTCAATTGTTTGCTCTACTAATAAAATTGGAACTTTAGTATCTGGAATATGAGGCATTACATAGAAAGTTTCTGCATGAATAATGTCATACTTTTCTGCTTCCAGTTCTTTCTTAACTGCTGATTTTTCATCAGGTGCAAGATTTCTGATAACTAAAAAAGGGTATGGACCAAAACCAGTAAGTAAAATATTTCGCAATGTCCAAGGCGTCTTTGATCTGTTGAATACAAATACTTTCTTACAATATTTTTTAAGTTCTGGGATATACTTTTTCTCTTGATCGTTTTTTATAAGAGAAAATAAAGTTATATCGTGTTTTTTTGAAAGGTTTTTAATTAAGTTATAAGAACGAGTTTGTCCACCTGACATTAAAGGAAAAGGTAAATATGGCGTGAGCATTAATATTTTCATTTTTTAAAAAGGTTTATGTAAATCTACTATCACATAGTTTGTAGTTCTTTCAATTGTTTCAAATCTATCCATAGCCTCTTTTGTAGCTTTATCAGCAAAATTAACTGAAACGTAATAATCTCCACCTCTCTCAATAATTTTATCGATTGAACTATCTATGGCGGGCCATCCCCACCTACCTGTTTGATATAAAAATGCTGTATCTCCGTTATATGGAACTATTACTTTTGCGTCTTTTTCTGTTAATCTTTTTACCGCATTTCCTGCCTCTATAATTTCTGGATGATTAATTTTATAAAATTCCTTTATCTGAAAAGCCGATATAAGAAACATCATAGTTACGGAAAAAATCAATATTAATCTTGAAAGCTTTTTATTAAAAGCTGAATTTTGCCATAAATAGATTGATCCTTGAGCTAATAGCAAAGACATCGGTGGAATTAGAAATATTTGGTAATAATCATGTCTTACATTGGCTGTTGCAACCAATAAAGTGTAAAAAATCATCCCTAACATAAAAAATACATTAAACAATTTTTTCTTATTGGTAGATAAAATACCAAAAATAAAAGGTACCAAACCCCAAACTCCCAAAATCATTTTTCCAATTCTCTCTCCATAAATCCAATACCAATATGCAGGTCTAAATCGAATTTTATCTCCATTGAATGCCCAGATAAAAAAAGGAATACCTTCAATAAATTGATTCATCCAAATTCGCCAGGCCAAAAGAGGAATTAATACTATATCTGCAAAAACTAAAAGAGGAATTAGTAAATTAGCTTCCTTTAATATTCTCTTGAGAGAATATTTACTCAATAATAAATATATTAATGGAACTGAATAAAACAAAAGAAAAGGTTTTATTAAAGCTGAAAGTGCAAAAAAGACTCCTGAAAGATATAGATTTACCTTTTTGTTATTATCTAAAAAATGAATAAAAAACCAAACTCCAATCAAAGCAAACATTGTCCCCATTGGTTCTGGAAGAACTACCCTCGTAAAATAAATGTTATACGGAATGAATAAAAAGAAAAAAGAAGATAAAAGACCACCCCATTTCCCTAAGAATTTTTTCCCAATCTTATAAATAAAGTAAGAAGAAATTAATGCACAAATAACTGACACCAATCTCCCCACAGTGTCAAAAGAAACCTTCCCAATAAGTTTATACAAAATAGAATGCACTGCATTGAAAATAGGAAACTCAACAAATCTATAACCATTTGGATTTAAATAACCCGTTTGGATACTTGAGATATCCTGGTACCTTGGATATAAAAGTTTAATTCCTTCATCTAAAAAAGTTTTTGAGACAGAAGCCGTATCTGCTTGCCTCCAAGAATGCCAATCAGCAATAGGATTACTAATTTTATATAACCTAACAATAAAGCCCAAAATAAGCATTACTGGTAATAATATATACTCAATATATCTATAAGTTAGTATTCGATTAATTATTTTGTTCATATTTTCTATATATATGTGTAAATACGCCCGTTATAAACCAAAATATTGTTGCAAATTTGGAAGCTTCAAAAACATCAATAAATATAGCATTTATTAATATACCAAAAAAACCACCTGCAAACCCTGCTATAAAAGCTTTTTCAACTGTAGGTAAAGTAGAAATTGAAGGAATTATCTTAACAATATTTGATCCAATAATGAATATTATTAACATAAAAGCTAAAAAACCAATTATTCCTACTTCTCCAAACAGTCTTAAATAGTCATTATCTGTTGCCAATGTTATAGAGGAATAACCAGTACCCAAAAATGGATTTTTACTTAAAGCTCTTATAGCCCTAGGCCATTCTACATTTAACCTTATGGATGAAGATCTATCTTCAAAAACTTCTTCTTGTCTCTCTTCTTGAACCACATCCTCTAAAGCAAATACAGTTTTTGTAGGAATAAGGATTATCTGTCTGATTTTAGCTACTGAAACTTGTATTACCCTTAAATATCTCGCTCTTAAGGCGGATGAAAAACCAAAAGCAATCAAAGAAATTACTAAAAATATTGCAATTTCTTTGTATTTTTTCAAAATAAATAAAGATAAACTTACACCAAAAAGCATAGATACGACTGAAATTCTAGATACAGAATTAGTCAGTAACCAATATCCAAAAGAAATAATTAAACCAAATACAATCTTTTCTTTTTTACTTTTCAGTAAAACAAAAAGGTTAACAAAAATCGGGAGTAGTAAGACCAAAAAAGAGGCCAAATCATAATGGCCGGCAAAAGTAGAATTAATATGGCTACCCTGAACCCATCTTAGAGCAATGCCTTTTGAATATTCCTGATTTTGAGTAATGATAACTGGCCATGAAAAATATTTTTGTCCAAACCCATATATAAAGATAATAAATATAGTAAGTGTGAAAACTTTAATAACATACTCCAAAAACCTATCTTTATCTTTATTAAACGCAATTAAGGCTACAAAAAAAGGAATAAAATATTCGATTCGTCTTAACCAATGAAGAATGGCAACCGAACTTGTAACACTTTTAGTTAAAAATATTGCTGAACAAAGAGAAAGTAAACCAACTAATAAATAAAGCGAAATTGATCTCTCTAAAGGTTTTTTTATAAATTCTTTTATTTTTGGAGCAAAATTTGTCAACACTACCAAAGCCAATATCGCTAAAAGAAAATCCTCAAACCTTATGGAAACATATGTAAATGGAATTTTAATAAAAGGAAACTTTGGATACAAAGGAATAATTAACAAAAAGGCAGTAACAAAGTATTTCAAGTAACTATTAAATTGATTTATAAGCTTTTGCATATATATTTGCGACTTTTTGACCTTTAATTAGGCCGAAAACAACAATTCTTAAAATCGCGCCTAGTTTTAATAGCAATTTAAGAAAAGGCAGTTTCCAACCTTTCATATGTTTTTTATAAAAGAGACATAGATTTTTATATTCGCTAATCAATGCATATTCACTCCCTGCTGAAACTTGGCCAAAATGCGTAATATTCCATTTCGGAAGATACATATTTATCCATCCAGATTTTACTGCT
>JAHKAL010000064.1 GCA_018826545.1 Patescibacteria group bacterium
AATTGTCTCTTCTAAGTCTTTTAATCTAAAAATTTCTCTAAAAAATCCTCTTTCATCTGTAAATATCGGTCTTTCTATTACAAAAAGACCTTTTATATTAGTTTCTTTGATGTAATTATCCATTTTTTATACTTGTCCTGTTTTTTTATAAAGCTCTTCAGCCTGATCTTTCAAAGGTTTCCACCACCATTCATTTTCTTTATACCATTCAATAGTTTTGGTAAGCCAACTTTGAAAATCATGTTTAGGTTCCCAACCTAATTCACTTTTAATTTTACTCCAGTCGACAGCATATCTCCTGTCATGACCCAATCTATCTTTTCCATACTTAAGATAAGACTCATCTTTTTTAAAATAAGAAACCATTAATTTTGCAATCTCCTCATTTGAAATATCTTCAGTTAACCCTCCAACCATATATGTTTCACCTATTTTTCCTTTATTTATTATTAAATCAATGGCACTACAATGATCTTCAACATAAAGCCAATCTCGTACATATTTCCCATCACCATAAATAAATACTTCTTTTCCTTCAATCAAATTAGTAATTGATCTTGCAAAAAACTTTTCAGGATCTTGATAGGGACCATAATTATTAGCACAGTTACTGATAGTAACTGGCAGTCCATAGGTATGAAAATAAGCCCTTACTATATGATCAGATGCGGCTTTTGATGCTGAATAAGGACTTCTGGGATTATAGACAGTGTTTTCGTTAAATTTATCTTTTGACTCCAGATTTAAGGCACCAAAAACTTCATCGGTTGAAATGTGATGGAATCTTTTTATATTATGTTTTAGAGAAGCATCTAAAAGAACTTGTGTACCTATTACATTTGTATTTAAAAAATCTTTAGGACCTACGATTGATCTATCTACATGACTTTCAGCCGCAAAATTAACAACAATGTCTGTATCTTTGATTAGCGAGTTAACAACTTCTGAATCACAAATATCTCCCTGTACAAATTTGTAGTTTATATTTTTTTCAAAATCCTTAGTTGAAGAAAGATGACCAGCATAAGTAAGTTTATCTAAATTGGTAATCTGATCGTTAGGATATCTTTCTAACCAATATCTAATGAAGTTGGAGCCAATGAACCCCGCTCCTCCAGTTACTAATAATTTCATAATTTTATTGATGCCTTTTCTCCAATAAAGAATTCATAGCAGTTCTTTTTTTCACCATTACCAGTAATCTCTGAACTGGTACCAATTAAACTATTGTCAATTTGTTGCCCTACATGAGAGATGGTCACATCATCCATCAAAACACAATTTTCTACCTTTGCTTCTTGAATTACACAACCTTTTCCAATTGAAGTATAAGGACCAATATAAGCATCAGTTATTGTAACGTTATCTAAAATTGATACAGGTCCTCTTATCTCAGAATTACTGATAGAACAGTTCTTTCCAATGTAAACCCTATTTTTTATTTTAACTGTACTATCAACTTTACTTTCTATTTTAGGAATAATAAATTTATCCAATAAATATTCATTAGCATCTATCCAATCATCAAATTTTCCGGGATCAAGCCATTTATCTTTATATTCAAAGACATCAACTCTATATTGATGATCAATCATCCACTGAAAAGGAGAACTAATTTCATATTCTCCTCTTTTTGAAGGTTGAATTTTGTCCTTTCCTTTAAAGGATTTAAAAATATTAGAATCTGCAAAATAAAGTCCTGGAATAGCAAAGTCATGAGGTGGATTTTTTGGTTTTTCAACATATTTGACAAGTCTTTTATTTTTATCAAAATAGGGGACCCCTAATCTCCAATTTTCGGGATGCTTTACCATCAAAACCATGCCATTTGGTTTTTCTTTCTTAAAATGCTCAACCGCCTCTTTAATTCCTTCAGTAAAAATATTATCTCCCAGATGAAAAACAAAACTATCTCCATTAACAAAATCTTCGCAGACCTTAATAATGTCAGCTACTCCTTTTGGCTCTTTTTGTTCTATATAGGTAAATTTAACTCCCCACTTACTACCATCCCCCAAATGACTTTTTGCAAGATCTAGTCCACCGGGATTATAAGTAATTGCAATTTCTTTAATTCCAGCACCAGCAAGAGCTTCTACCGGATAGTAAATAAGAGGTTTATTCCCAATAGGAATAAAGTGTTTATTGGTATAAAGAGACATGGGCTGCATTCTTGTCCCTCTTCCACCTGTAGGTATTATTCCCTTCATATTAAGATAAATCTAATTATACAAAATCAATTATTAAATACAAACTTAAAAAAAATTAAGTATGCTTATCAGCAACCGACGATGCTCCCCAACTTTCAGGTTTGGTTTTTGCAGTATATCCATTTCCATTTACCATTCCTACTACCTCTCTAATCATCTCTCTAGTGGGGCCTAAAGAACCCACATCAATGTGAATTTCCAAGTCATACCTTGAAGGCTTGACACATTCTCTTATAAGGGGAACTATCTCTTGAGCTAAATCTAGAGACATTTGTGTTTCTGTATAAATTTTATCTCTTAAAACAGGTATTTTATTAATTATTGTCTTCCTCCAATAATACTTTGCCCCTTTACCTCGCCTGTGAACTACAACCGCAGAGACATAGTCTGTTTCAGGCTGCCCATTTAATCTTTTTGTTTGAGAGTCGGTCCCGATTACAAGCCTATAAAAGCTTCCGGATTCTTCCTCAACAAAAGCAGAGATAAGCTTAATCATCTCAGGAATAGTAACCTCCCCCTTACTTGGACTTATAAAGTTTTTATTTTTATTAATCATAATAGGCTATATTATAACCTTTAGGCATAAATTACAACAATTTTTGTGCTAATTAGTACATTCTGATATAATTTCTTCTTATAAGCCTATGAATGGAAATGGCAACGGAAAGATAAGAAAAGTAGTTATTGCTGCAGCGGGTTTTGGAACCAGATTTCTTCCAGCGACTAAAAACCAACCAAAAGAAATGCTTCCAATTATTGATAAACCAATTATCCAATATTTAGTTGAGGAAGCTGTTGCAAGTGGAATAGAAGACGTAATTTTAGTCACCAGAATGGGCCAATCTACAATGGAAAACCATTTTGATAGCAATTTCGAACTAGAGCACCTTCTAGAAAAAAATGGGAAAACTGAAAAACTTGAGGAAATAAAAAAAATCTCAAGAATGGCAAATTTTATATATGTCAGACAACATAAACATCTTCCTTATGGCAACGGCACTCCTCTTATCTCAGTCAAAGATCTTATAGGTAAAAATGAAAGATTCGTCTATATGTTTGGAGATGATCTTGTTCTTTCCAAAACTCCTTGTGCAAAACAACTTATTGATTACTCTAATAAAAAGAATAAAGCAGTCACAGTTGCTGTTCAAGAAATTCAAAAAGAGGAAGTAAGCAGGTACGGAATTTACAATATTAAAGAAGGAACAGAAGATAGAGTTGAAAGTGCAGTTGAAAAACCTAAGTCCGAAGAAGTAAAACCTCCTTACTTAGCCCAGTTCGGTAGATTTGTATTAAATAAAGAAATTATAAATATTACAAATGAAAAATATAAAAATAATGAACTAGGAAAAGATAATGAACTTTGGATTATTGATTCCATAATAGAATATGCTAAGAAAAACCCTGTATTTGCGGCTAAAATTGAAGGTGAATGGATGACAACAGGGGATCCATTAAGATATATGAAAACCCAAGTAAGGTATGCCCTAAAAAGAGAAGACATTGGTCCTAATTTTAAAAGCTTTTTAAAGGGTCTTAAGCTCTAAAAATTAGAGAAAAAAGTATCACTAACCCCAAGGAAGCTACTACTAAATATTCAACAACTACTTCCCAATATAAATCTTTTTCCAAACTATGGTGAATTATTCCCCAAATAACATAGGAAAGAGCAACAGCGATAGCTATGGCAACTTGAAAAATTCTATCATAGGAAAATAAAGCAAAACCCAAAGCTCCAGCAACAAATATTCCAATTAAAGGAGTGTAGTATGGTATATTTTTAATAAAACTTTTCATATTAGATAATCTGTCCCGCTTTTAAAATCAAGGCAATTGCAAAAATCATTCCGAAAAATGCAACATGACTAAAACTTCTACTACTAACTCTTGCTAATTGTTTTCTATTTGATTCAACAAAATCTATAACCATTATAAATAGGAGTACCCCAATAATTACTAAAGAAACACTTTTTGTTGTACCAAAAGGAGAAATCGTAATCTTACTCTTAAGAGCTCTTGGTGGCTCCTCTCCTTCATTCATAGCTACAAACGATGCAGGAGATGAGCTTGGATATCCCAAAGGCGTAGCTTGAATTGTAGACTTTGGAGCTATAGTTGCAGCAGGTTTAGTTGTTGATATAGATTTTGCTTCAGCTATAGGAACTGCAGGAAGAGAATCTGCATACTTAGTTCCAAAAAACTGAACAATTATTGTTGTATCAACTCCCGCCAAGTCCCCTTCAATAACAGCAATCCCAATTTCTTTATATTTGGCAGACATAATATTCTCTTTATGAGAGGCAGATGCCATCCATGCTTCAACTGCAGCGGGAGCGGATGAAAAATCCCTTGCTAAATTTTCCCCAGCGTAGCGATATTTATAACCTGCATTTGTGAAAAAAGTCCAAGGTTGTGTCCCATCTGGTGCAATATGACTCCAATAATCCCTATTTAGCATATCAGCAGCTTTTGCTTGAGCAGCTTGGGATAGTGTTCCATTTTCAATTAAAGTGGAAAGTCCTGCTTGTGCTCTTTTTTCGTTAGTAAGTCTTATTACCTCATTGGGTGGAATATTGGCTGCAAACCCTAAGATATCAGGTCTAAACTTGGGAAGAAAATTTAAGACAAGTTGATATATAACCAAAAAGAAAATAAAAACAGTCAAAGAAGAAGAATGCAATAGCTTTGCTTTTTGATTGTTTGATTCTCTAGGAAAAATAAGATGAGCTAATTTGTGGGCAATTTTCATTACAATCAATCTTAACCTTTCACAAATTAAGAATCAATAATTTAATAGAATGAAGTGAACTCTTATTTATCTGAGATTTAGGATTTAAGATTTGAGATTTTTTTCCTGTAGATGATATATCCAACTATAGCAAGAATAAGAAGTCCGATACCGATGACAACAAAATTTCGATTTTCTTTTTTGGTGGCAGCACCAAGAATGTTGTTGATAACTTCTTTGACTGGTTCTTGAGAGGGAGATGTTTCACCGACAGTGGTTTCTTCTCCAAGAACTTCCGGTGCAAAACCTTCTGCAGGAGCGCCTGCAGGAACTCCGGGTGCTCCGATAATCGTACCAGTATTAACTTCATTACTTTCGGTAAGGAGAACAAACGGTAAACTTAAAAGGAGACGTAAAGGAGTTTAACCTAAATGTAACCGTTCAACAAAAGAAAGTTCTATTATCACCTCTGGCCATGGCCATTATCGGGTTGTTGGTATTGGTAGTGATTATCCTGATTGTTAAACTAATCAAAACAAAAAAAGCTTCCCTGTAGACGGTTATTCCAATGCTTGTTTTAAAAAGGAGATAATGTAATCAAAAAGTTCACCCAATTTTTCTCTTTCATTTACAGGTACAAAGGGACGAACGTCTAATATAAATTTTTCTTTATTTATTGTACTAATTTTGGTGACCAACTGACCTATATTAAAGTTTTTAAGGTTGTAATACTCAAGCTTTTTTCTTATCAACCCGCTGCGTATTGGTATGTTTTGACTTAACAAAAACCACAGATCGTAAATATCTCTGCCTTTATCACGAGTCATTATCGCCCTGATTTTTTCAGCCAGTATTTCTTCTTTGGACAGACAGTTCACAAAGGACGTAAATATTACGGGATAGCTGGTTTTAATAATTGCCCTGGTGGGCGTGAGGACTTTTTCCCTGAATGAAAAATCCAGATTTATAAATATTTTATAATCGCCGGTACTTGAATTTGTTGTCAGCAAATATCTTTCTCCAGTAATAGTTTTTCTCTTTTTAAAACTGAAATCATACAGCTTTTCCAGTTTCTTAAAAAACTTTACAACAAAGATATTAAAATTTTCGGGTTTACCCTCTACCGTAAAATCCAAATCTTCGGAAAATCTGGAGCCGCGAAAGATTAACCGTATTGCAGTACCGCCTTTAAAAAATATGTGCTCTGAATATTTCTCCTCATACAATTCTTTCAAAAAAATTAATTGGTAATATTCCCTGACAATGACACTGTCATTTATTTTCAACTGTTTTGATAGTTCTTTTACCTGATCTAGACTCAACATGTTAGATTTTTATTTTTTTCGCCAAAGCAATAATGTTTTTGTCGGCGTTTAACTGTTTACATATTTCGAAAAACCTTTTTTTATTAATATTTTTTAAATCGTATTCGTCAAAATGCGCCATTCTAATACCTTTTGATGTTAGATATATTTGATCGAAAAGTGCTTTTTCCGGTAGGGCGATCAAGACGTTGTTTTTCTTGGTGAACATGCCAAAATATTTATTTGAAATATGACTGTAACTGTATGTTTTGTCTTCAAAATTTTTAGTAACGCTCTTTTTTGAAGTGATGCTGGTTATTTCAAAAGGAAATTGTGACAATATTCCCCAGTAGTTAAGCGCTGTTTCCAGTGATATATACGATGGTTGATATAGATAGTTTGCGATTTCAAAAGTGGTAACATCCCTCCCGATTATGCAATATTTGTTTTTTTCGATGTTTTTTACAATATTATTTTTTTCAAAATCTTTCACAATTCGGTAAAAGGTTCTATCGTTTTTTACCTCAAGTATATCTTTAAGTGTTTGTGAATTTGTCAATCCGATTCCGGATTCAAGGAGTTTTTTAGTTAACACCCCCAGATTATACGATTCCATATACTGTCAATATTATACAGTTTAAGTAATCGTGTCAAGTAATTGTACGGGGCCAGTACATATTCGACATTCCTCCTTCCTGGATAAGATAGTCTATGGGTGTCATATAGTTTAGAGATTGATGAACTCTTTCTAGATTGTAGAATAATAAATAATCGGCTAGTTTAAAAGAGAATTCTTTGGGATTGTGGATTAGGTGAAGGTTTTGATCAATAAACTCTTCCTGCAAACTTCTGTTAAATCTTTCTACTACTCCATTTATTTTGGGACATCTTTTTTCTTTTTTACTAAAATGGGTAAGAATCTTTTTCCATCCATTCTTTTTCTTAAACAGTAGATAAAAAGGAGCAGTAATAAGGATGTCCCAAAAATATAAGGTAAATATTTTCTTTTGTTAACTAACCAATTGCTACTACTTCCCAATACTTCTTCTGATTCCAAATTATCCGCCAAAACTTCGCTGCCCAGTGAACCAGCATAATCTTTAAGTTTGATTAGAAAACTTGAACTTACCCAATTAGTTGAAATCTCATCACCGTTTTCACTTTTTCCTTTTGCTTGAGCAGAAATATAATATTCACCAGCTGGCAATTCTTCTATTAATCCTATTGAAAAATCAATCTCAATTTTTTCACCCGGCTTTAAATCTCCTAAATCCCAATCCATTGGAATTGCCGACATAGGATAGTCATTCGAAAGAGAACCATCAACTTTAACATCATGTGCAATAAAAGGGCTTTGATTTACAACAATTATCCTAGCCAAAACCGTATCTCCAGGATAAACAAATTCATTGACATTATTCCAAACATCTATTTTTAAATCTGGAGTTCTTTTGTCTTTTTCACTTTCAGAAGAAGATAGAATTAAAGTAGTATCGAAAGCAATATTGTTGGCTTTCGATAATTCTTCTTCAGCAGAGGAAACTGAGACGGAAGCGTTAATTTGTGTATTTACCAAAACTGTTGATGAGATTACTCCATCAATTTCATAGGAATAACTTTCTCCAGGAGCCAACTGGGCTATATGACGATTAATTTCGGAAAAATTAACAACATCTGATGATACTGTAAAATCAGTATCAATTCCTTTTATTTTTGCTTTCCCTTGGTTGGAAACTGAAACAATATATTTTTGAGAAGATCCAGCCGTTGTTGAATCTTTATTGTCGGTAAGTGAAACCTGTAAATCCGGATAGGCAACATTAAGATCACCAAACCAATTACCCAAGATATTTAAAATTCCTAAGAAAACCGATCCCCCGACTCCAACAAAATTCGCCAAAGTAACATCATTGGCCAAAGAAAAAGCATCTCCTGATCTAATATTCCCATTTCCTTTAAGAGTTGCATTTCCGCTTTTGGAATCAGCGCTAGTTTGGCTTTTAATTTCCGCTTTCTGATTGGTTATAACCGTCAAGCTACCCTCTTTCCCCAATTCTTCCTTAGCCTCTTTTTCCTTTTCTAAGATTTCTGTTCCTTTGTCCAATGTTCTTATCGATCCCGGCTCATCCCAATTTTTTAAAGATCCACTCCAATTACCGTAATTATTTAAAAGCAACCAAACCCAAACATTACTGATTTTTACCAAATTGGTTAAAGAAGCAGTATTGGCAATCGAGGTTGCATCTCCAGTTATTACCGTTCCCTCTCCTTCCAATAAAACCTCTCCTGAGGTTGCATTTGCCTGGTTTGAAGAATCAAGATTTGCCTGCTGATTATTAATAATTTCTAAATTACCTGGTAGAGTTAGAGTCTGCATCTGATTTATGTTCGGAATTAAAATATCTCCCAAAAAATCCCCAAGAATATTAATTACAAAAACTGTGGAAGTTTCACCAACTAAATTAAGATTAGTTAAATTAACAGAGTTGGCAACAGCAACAACCGGGCCAGTTTCTAAATTGGCCAAATCTGCCTCCACTAGAGCATTGCCGCTACCCGCTTCTGCTTGTGTTTGTAAATTGATATTTGCATCCTGAGAAACAGAGATAACACTATCCTGCGGCAAAGAAACATCCTGACTAAGTAAATTTTCATAAAGAGTATAAAGGTTGATATCTTTAGATTCTTCCCCCGTTATTGTATTTAAATATAAAAGCGTATCAGCCCCGACAACATTGAGGTTAGTAAGATTAACATTATCAGCAACTGCCAAAGCAAAGCCGGTTAAAACGTCTACTGTTCCGTCACTGACAATATCGGCTGCGCCGGAAAGAGTTGCTGTCGAAGAAGTCGAATTGATTTTGGCGGTTTGATTAGTCATTGCTTCAAGATTAGCTGACTCTGTCGAACCGGAAACAGCCAGATTACTAGTATTAGTCAAAGTCTCACTTGCTGCTACAGCATCTGCAGAGCCTGTTTGGGCAGAAAGAGTCTCACTTGAAACTTCAGCCGTAACCTCTCCTGAAGCTGCCTCTGCTGCCGTCTGGCTATCAACCGTTGCTTGTTCTTGAGAGTCAACTTTAACTGTCGATGCTTCATCTAAGCTTATTTTTGTTTGAGAAAGATTGGCTTCGGTTTGAGTTGAAGCTTGCGAGGCTGCATCTCCAGTTTGAAGAGTTTCTTCGGCTAAAACCACAACCGGATAGACGGTAGAAAAAACCGCCTGCCAAAGGGCAAGCAAAATAATAAAACTTCTGTAAAAATATTTTCTCAATATATATTTCTCCTTCTTTTTTACTTTGGGCTGAGTGAGGGGATTCTACCCCTCACTCAATCTCACTTAAAACACTTTAATGTACTTTGACATCAAAAATGTTTGCCCAAGCCTTAGTAAGTGAATCAGCTCCAGCAAAACCAGTAGTTTTCTCACCTCCACCAATTTTTATCTTGCCGAAGTGCCTATTGTCTTTTACTTTGACTTTAATATCACCACTAAAAGCACTAGCATCGGTTATCAAGGTCTGTTCGGCGGCTTCGCCCTTATTGATAACTTTAGCCGATAAACTTTCGACGTCGGTTGTAAACTGGTTGGCAATTGCTCTCGTTGTCGAAAAAGCTTGTACATCACCAGTTGTCATTAATCCTCCACCAAGTTTGATCCTGCCGAAGTGCTTATTGTCTTTTACTGAAAGCTTGACATCACCACTGATAGCAGCTGCCATTGTGGTAATCTCTTGCCTGGCATCGCCTTTATTGATAACTTTTACATCATAAGCAAAGACTGCACCTGTCGAAGCTAAGATTAAAGCTCCTACTCCAACTAAACTTGCAATTTTTCTCATATTTTTTTCACCTCCTTTCTTTTATTAATCAATTAGAATTTTCAAATAAAAAAGCGAATCCCCCTTAAGAGATTCGCCTACGTTTGCGCCCAGCAAAAAATTTAATAATTACTTATCATCAAAACTATTCAAACTATGATTGGTTTTATTGATTTCTCTTTTTGTAATCTGTGTCACTTTGTGGTCTTGAACAAATATCTCCAAACTTCCCCAGCCATTAAGATCTTTAAGTGAAGATATAATCTCTGAAACTAATCCGTCACCGTTTTTGTATTGTTTTTTCATAATTTATTTTATTTATA
>JAHKAL010000065.1 GCA_018826545.1 Patescibacteria group bacterium
CCTTCTCAAAATGAAGTTTAATTAACAAAAGTCAAAGCAACACCTTTTTTATCAGCTCTTCCTGTCCTTCCAATCCTATGGATATAAGCTTCATAAGATTCGGGTAAATCATAATTAATAACATGACTTACATTTGGAATATCAAGTCCTCGGGATGCAACATCTGTTGCAACAAGTATTTGAACTTCGCTTCTTTTGAATTTTTCTAAAACTTTTCTTCTCTGACTTTGGTTTTTATTTCCATGAATTGCACCTGATTTAAAACCTCTCATAACTAATTCTTCTGAAAGCCTTTGAACGCTATGTTTAGTACGTCCAAAAATAAGAACTTTTGAGAAATCCTCTTGGATAAGCAAATCATGAAGTGTATCAACTTTTTTATTCATATCATGGAAATTAACAACTTTTTGGGAAATGTTATCAATCGTATCTTTTATTTTAACAGACACGGTAACAGGGTTTCTAACAAAACTTTGTAAAATTTGTTTTACATCATTACTAATAGTTGCAGAGAAAAAAAGTGATTGTCGGTTACTAGCTAAGAGTGAAACGATATATTTAATATCTTTAATAAACCCTATATCAACCATCCTATCAGCCTCATCTAATACAACTGAGGAAAAGTTACTAAGATTAACAACTCTTGACCTTATAAGATCCTGAATTCTTCCGGGTGTTGCAATTATAAACTGTGGGTTTCTGGATAACTCACGTATTTGTCTTTTTATATTTTCTCCACCAATACAAAGACATGAATAAACCCTAAGAGACTTTGAAAACATAAGAAATTCATTTTTAATTTGGGTTGCCAGTTCGCGTGTAGGTGTAAGAATTAATACTTTCTGATTACTGTCTTTTAAGACTTTATTAATTAAAGGTATGAGAAAAGCTGCAGTTTTACCTGTTCCGGTATTTGCGATTCCAACTAGATCCCTTCCTTCAAGAATCGGTTCAATTGCCTGGTCTTGAATAGGAGTGGGAATTTTATAACCTTTTTCAAATATATTTCTTTTTAACTCTTCTGATATCTGAAAATCGGAAAATGAGTGAGATATTAAATACTCTTCTTGTTTTTCACTAATCTGAGGACTATTTATTAAATCAATTGGATTAAACGACTTGATCCTTCTTGTTCCACGAAATGATCTTCCGTTATAACGGTTAAACTTCTGCCTCTTAAATGATTGTTTTCTAGATTGTCTGTACATGTTTTTTTAGTTTTACTTAAATTCAAAAAATAAAACTGCCTAAATAAGAAAAAATATAAAGTTAAGGAGAAAAGATACAAAATAAACTAAACTGAGGTATCTTTTATCTTATCAAAACTTAAAAATAAGTTTAAATTTAAGCAGATTTATTCTTTGAAATCTCTAAAATACAAAGGTAATTGTACCTTTAAGTATTTGATTAGTCAAATGACTATGGGGTACGAACTTCTTTTAGGCAAGTGCTTTTGTTAAGGCTTCACGAATGTTTTTTCCGCCAATCCAACTGTTAAGAAAAACTACCGCATGTTTATTTTTATTTAAATCCCTAAGGTAATATTCATTAACATGACCACCTCTTTCGAGTAGTGTTTCAACCAATTTGTCAACTGAAGGATTTGTATTTATATGTCATTATAACACAGAAACATACCAAATAATGGATCAGAAATGGATACTATACTATTATCTATTCTTCAACAGCTGTTTTTCCTTCCCCACCTGAAGAAATATCTGGAACCCATGTTTTAATTACCACCTTCTACAACAGTTGTTTCACTACCACCCCCCGAACCTTCTCCGCTTTCCACTACTACATTTTGAATATCAGCTCCACTAGTACCACCTGCGGAAGTTCCTGGTGCAAACTGCATAGTTCCACCTTCGATAACTACTCCTGATTCTCCCCCTGGGCCTGTACCGGGTGCCCACACATGTTCAACTTTTTGAAAAAATTCAGTTTGTCCTTCTGATCCGTTAACTTCAACAATTCTTTCTGCTACTTGATTTACAACCTGCTCCTGTACCTGAATAACTTGCTGTTTCACATCAACATCAATTTTTGTTTTTATTACCTCAATTGTTTTTTGTTGTTCTATAGTTCTTTCCGTAACTGCTCCCAAAACATCCCCATCATTAGTTTTCCCTAATAAGTTGTTTTGTTTTTCTTTTATTTGAAGATAGTTTTGCAATGAATTTTGTACTTTTTCATTATTTCCCTCTTCTGCATAACCTTGTGCCCTGACTAACCTTTTTTCAGCATGTTTTTCTAATACTTCTACTTTTTTCTCTATTCTGAAAGCAAAGAAATATTCAATTCCTTCCTGTATTTTTACTACAATTGAATCCTCTGAAGTTAAAACATCCTGCAAATCAACTGCTTTTGAAGTTCTTGGAATAAAAAAACTAATAGAGAAGAAAAATAACACCATCAACAATAATCTTTTAAGATTCATCCTCTTTTTATGATATATCAATAGCAGTTAACAACGCAAATAAATTACATTAATAAATGGCAACATGTCAATTGAATGTCTTGTTTCGTCAAGAAGGTAAATTTTAAGTTTTTTCAGTACTCCAAACTTCCTGTAATAAGGGCTTCCTTCTTAGCTTTAGTCAATTTTTTAATCTGAATCTCTCTTTGGATGGCTTCTTTTCTAGATTTATATTTTTCAAAATAAACTAAATTGAAAAACGAAAAATAGCGAATATACTTTGCAGATTTACTAGATTTTTCTTTATGTTGCCTTAAACGTTTTTCTAAATTATTTGTTTGACCAGTATAAAGAGTATTAGAAGATGTTCGAAGAATATAAACATAATACATAATAATTATTAGACTCTGATTTAATACTTCAACTAAACTTTATTTAACCTTTGATGGAAAATCCGCTTCAAACCATAAAGGACTCTTTTTAGGTTTCCCGCTGTTGTAATAATTAAATGTTATCTCATCATCTTTTTTGATATCACTTAAGGTAATAAAAGAAATTATCTTTTCTTTATGTTTTATCTTGAATTTAGCATTTGGTTTATATGAATGGTTATAAATTGATCCAAAACCCAAAACAATTGCTAATCGTTCCTTATTTTTTCCGAAGTAAAAAAAATAAGTAACAAGAACACTTTCTCTTAAATTAGACCTATCATTTTTTGAAACTTCAATAATTGGGCATGTTTCAATAATTTTGTTTTTTTTAATATCATCCCTTGCAAAAACTCCTCGACCGGCATTGAAAATTTTTGATTTACTAATATAGACTTTGTCTGAAGTAAGAAGTTTTTTCATTATGTGATCAAATCTTGTGCTATTTTTTCTATGAAATTTGATGACGCATCATTAAATTTAAATTTAATCAAGGCAATATAGTGATTAATTATTGGTATAGATTGGTCTGTCATAATCTCCCTTAATAATGGGTTTTGTTTTTGGTGTAACCTCAGCAATAAACAGGCTACTGGAACTTCCTATGGACTCAGCACCTTGATATCTATTGAACTTATCAAATACCCATCTCATCATAAGACCTGAATTTATAAAAACCTCATAGATCGCTAAAAATCTTTCTTTTGCTCTATCACTATTGCCATAACACACATACACTCTTGCAGCCTTATTGTCTCTATCTAATAATTCAATAGCTCGTGATACAAATAACCCCACTCCCTTGGAGGTATATGGAGGATCTATAAAAATAACATCGAATTTACCTATTAATTCTTTAGGGAGTTTTTGCCTTGCATCATATTTTAAAGTCCTAATTCCCAAACTATTATTTTCTGATATATTTCTAATATTTTCCAAAATCCGTTCATCTATATCTACAACAAACACTTCTTTAGCCTCTCTAAGGTTTGCGCAAGCTATAGAGGTAAAGTCATCATCCCCTAAGAATAAAAGTCTTTTATCTTGTATATCTCCTAAAAAACTCAGTAAAGAAGCACGTCTTGCTGTTGTTTCAATGGTAGCTGTAAACTGATCGTACTTTCTTTCAGAGGGAGGTCTCTGATCTGTTAATCTTTCAAGTAACTCTATAGATCGTCTGTAATTTTTGTTTTCTAGAAAAGACCATAAAATCTCTTCTGATTTGTAACCTAATTTGAAAATAGATTGGACCTCTTGAATGACAGTTAAATCAAGCTGAGTACTTTTCGAAGAAGGTTTTAAAAGAAAAGAAAAAAGTTCTTTTAATTGATTAAGTGCATTTTTAGAAACACCAATTCTTTGAACTAATTCGTTATTTTCCATAGGTTCACCTGTGTGTAGTTCAAATAAAAAATCTAATACCTTCTTAGTAGATATACCAGTTTCTCTTGATATTTGACTAATTCTCTTACGCATATTTTTATTATTAACCATATCGGTATTTTAACTCATTATCTAAAAATTCGGAAAAATGTATTTAAAAAGAAAAAAACATTTCAAAATACTACTTGTTAAAAAAGTTCAAAAATTGGCTGAAGTTTTAATAACCTAAATAATTGCCTTTTGACAATTCCTATCTGCAGCTTCATTCTCCAAAATATACTTGACTTTATTCGTATCATTTTGATACGATTATCACATATGATTGATACGAATCTTAATTCTCGTCAAAAACAGATAATTGAGCTAATTGAAAGGAACAATACTCTTTCAAGACTACAAATTAAAGAAAAATTGGCAGACCAATTTCAGGCTTCCATACCAACAATTGCCCGCGATTTGGCTTACTTACTGAAAAATGGATTAATTGCCATACACGGAAAAGGGAGAAATACCAACTATTCTCCTGTCAATGCTGCCCTTTTACTCAGATATTTTGATATTGATCAGTATTTTTCCTTAGATCCTGATCAAAGAACTAATGTTAAAAAATCATTTGATTTTAGTATTTTTACAAAACTTACCAGTTTATTAACTCCATTGGAAGCTGCAGAATTAAACAAAATTAACAAAAGTTTCGGCCGTGAGTCAGAATCCTTAAATAAAGACATTTATCTAAAAGAGATAGAGAGATTTGTTATTGAACTTTCCTGGAAATCATCAAAGATTGAAGGAAATACCTATTCTCTTTTAGATACAGAAACTTTAATTAAACATAAAATTGAAGCTAAGGGTCACTCGAAGGAAGAGGCCATAATGATTCTAAACCACAAAAAAGCATTCGAAAGTATTTTAACAAAAAGGGAAGATTATAAAACCCTGACATCTAAAAAAATTGCCGAACTTCATAATTTTCTGACAAAAAATCTAAATGTATCTTCCGGAATCAGAAAACAAGCGGTTGGGATTACAGGAACTACCTACAAACCGCTCGATAATGAATGGCAAATTCAGGAAGCAATGGAAAAACTCATAAGAGTTATTAATCAAACAAAGGATCCTTTAGAGAAAGCCCTTATCACAATCGCAATGATTTCATATATCCAACCTTTTGTTGACGGAAATAAAAGGACAGCTAGGATGTTAGCTAATGCCCTTCTTTTGACCAATGATTATTACCCACTTTCCTACAGAAGTGTAGATGAAACATTTTATAAAAAAGCTTTAGTTCTTTTCTATGAACAAAATAGCCTTTATTATCTAAAACAAATTATTTTAGATCAATATAAATTTGCATTAAACACATATTTTAAGTAAAAAAATATTAAAAATATGA
>JAHKAL010000066.1 GCA_018826545.1 Patescibacteria group bacterium
ATTTTTAATCCTTCTAAAATATGAGCTCTTTTTTTTGCTTGAGTAAGTTCAAAGATTGTTCTTCTAACAACTACTCTTTGTCTGTGTTTTATATATTCAATTAAGATTTGTTTAAGGTTTAAAGTATGTGGAGTTCCGTCAACTAAAGCTACGAAGTTTGCAGAAAAAGTGGTTTGAAGTTTTGTATGTTTATAAATATTATTTAAAACAGCTTTTGGTTTTGCATCACGTTTCAAATCA
Source organism: Patescibacteria group bacterium (assembly GCA_018826545.1). Taxonomy (GTDB): domain Bacteria; phylum Patescibacteriota; class Microgenomatia; order UBA8517; family UBA8517; genus JAHKAL01. The sequence continues at coordinate 241 of JAHKAL010000066.1, forward strand.
ACTACTACTGTGAGTCCATCTTTATCTGATTCATCTCTCAAGTCTGATATCCCTACAATTTTTTTATCTTTTACAAGTTCTGCAATTTTTGCAACCATTTCGGCTTTATTAACTTGATATGGAATTTCTGTTATTACTATTTGTTGTCTACCTTTTTGGCCTTCCTTTATTTCTGCAACTCCTCTTATTAATATTCTTCCTTTTCCTGTTGCATACATTTCTTTCAAACTTGCTGCATCATAGATAGTTGCACCTGTGGGGAAATCCGGTGCCGGAATAATATCAGTTAATTCATCAATTGTGATTTCACTTTTAAAAGAAATATTTTCAGGTGAAATTTCTTTTTCAGTTAACTTTTCTTTTTCACCTGAAGCGACAAGATTAATCTTTTTAATTACAAAATTAGTATTTTCTTCTTGGGTTTTTTCATCACTTATAACTTTTCCTTTTTTGATCATTGCCATAACTGCATCAACAACTTCAGTTAAATTATGTGGTGGAATCTTTGTTGCCATTCCAACCGCAATTCCTTCGGCACCCATCAAAAGAAGGTTTGGTAAAAGTGCAGGGAGATAAATCGGTTCTTTTAGAGTTGAATCAAAGTTATCAATGTAATCAACTGTGCCTTTTTCAATATCTTGAAGTATTGTTTGGGAAATTGGAGCAAGTTTAACTTCTGTATTATGGCTTATAAAACCGTTTGAGATAAACGAGTGATCGGAACTGTCAACACCAATAGAGTAAACTCTTTCTTTCTGGGAGTTTTCGACCTTAATTATTTTGTCGAATAAAAATCCATTTTTTAAAATCTCTTGGAAAATTAATTTATCTTTCTTATCTAATATTTCTTCTAATTTAGGCCATAATCTTTTTAGTTTCGGTAGTCTGTCAAAATTATGTCTTTTCAGCCATTCGATATTGCTATTATATTTCTGTGACTTTCTAATATAATCTGAAATATAGGGAATAAAATCTGTTTTGGACATTACCCATCCATCACTGTTCATTTTGCTGACTTTTGCTAGTTTTTGTTTTTTGACTTTAGAAACAAAATTTATCTCTTTTTTGAAAGCTGTTAAATTGGTATGCCCCCTGATAAGAAGTTTATATATATCTTTTGATGGTTGGTAGCGATTTGAGGATTCAATACCGAATCGTAAAAGTATTATTTGGAATTGTGAAAGAAGTTTTTTACTTTTGGATATAAAACTTATTTCCGGAGCTCCTGAAAGATATACACTTCCGTCTCCTTCAGCATAACCTCTAATAAATGCGGATAAACTTTTTTTCGAGGAAGAATATATTATTTCAGGTATTTCCTTCTTAATTGCTCGAACAGGATCAAGGCCAAGATTTTCAAGAAATTGGATTACCTGAAGGGAATGTATTTCTAAACTCGAATAACTTTTTTTCGTATAACCCTGCGGTTTTCTTTTAAATTCATGGAGGCGACAATCCGGGAATACCTTTTTAAAAGCATCTTTAAATTTTTTTAGATATTCCTTATTATTGTTGGTGAAACTGATTTGTTTTTTTGGAATACCTCCTTCAGCAATTAAAGCTCCTAAAATAAAAGCAAGAGACTGAGTCATTTTTGAAGGTAGGATATGTCTATCTGTTCGATTATCTTTCAATTTTGGGAAGTAGATAGTTAAGGAGGGATCTTTTGGAAAGAAGGTTGAAGTTCTATTTATTACACAGTATTCTCCATTCTTTATTCCTCCAAGCATTTTCCATTGGAGTGAAGGACCGTTCTGGATATCTTCAGTCCAGGTAAGTACAGGATGATTAAGAGAACCTTTAAGTGAATAACCTCTGAAAGTTTCTATTTTGACAGTAGGGTGGATTCCCGAGTCAAACCATTTTGGTGCTTTCCTGACAGTGTTGTTCCAGGAAAGAATATTTACTTTATTTCTTTTACCAATATTCTCAATTCTTTCCATTCCGCGATCAGTAATTACGAGACTGTTTCCAGTAATACAGTACCTCATCGCAGCTGCAGAATCTCCATCAACTGAACCAAAGTTTCCCTGTCCTTTTATAAGTGGATATCTAAGGGAAAAAGTTTGTGCCATTCTAACCATGGAATCATAAACAGCCATGTCTCCATGTGGATGATATTTTCCCAAAACTTCTCCAACTACTTTTGCAGATTTTGTATTTGCAGAAGTATGAGTTAAACCCATCTGATGCATTGCATAAAGAATTCTTCTGTGAACCGGCTTTAATCCATCTCTAACATCAGGAAGAGCACGAGCAACAATTACACTCATTGCATAATCTAAATAAAACCTTTGAAGTTCGTCTGTTATATTCGATACTTTTACGTTTCCAATTTCCATTTAATAAAATTAAGGCTAATTAGCCTTAATACATTGTAGCCTTTCTAAACTTTAAGCTCAAGGGGGAAAAGATATTTTTTAAGGCTATTTTTACCTATTATCACCATCTCCATGCAGTTTTCCACGTTTTTTTCTTGATGAAAGTTTTTTAATGTTTTTTTGTGCAATTTCTTCAAATGTTATATCAAGTTCTTTTGCAACTTGGGATAAATACCAAAGAATATCCCCAAGTTCTTTAACCATTTCTTGTTTATCTCTTTTAGAAATTTTTCCATTCTTATCTCTAAATATTTTTTTTATTTTCTCTACAAACTCTCCTGTTTCCCCAACTAATCCAAGGGTTGGATATACATATCTCTCCCCTACTTTTGGGAAAACTGCAGTTTTACTGGCTTTTTTTTGATAGTCGTTAAAATTCATTTTGTATAAGTAGTCCTTCCTTCTATTCTTTATCTAAAGGTTCTGCTGGTGTTTCTTTTATGGTCATTAAAACTATAGATATTCTATTTATATTCTATTTATTAATCAATGTGTATAATTGTGGTGATGAAAAAGATAATAAAAAAGTTATTTTTAATCACATTTGTATTAGTTTCAGTTTTTTCTGTTAGTTTTTTTATTAAAGGTAATTATAAAAGACAAAATCCAAAACTTAGTCCAAATGTTTTAGGTTTACCAGATAGTTACGATAATTTAGAAGTAGATATTAAATTTAATGACAATTTATACAGAGTTAATTGGTACGAAATAGGAAATATCGATAATCTATTTTTATTGGTAAATTCAGATAAATTAACTTCTCAAGAATTTAAAGAAAAAGAAATGTGTATATTTTTATCAAGTGGTGGATATTATAAAACTGATTATTCTCCAACAGGTTTACTAATAAGTGAGTACAAAGAAATAAGTCCATTTGTAAATTCAAGTTTAGCAAATGGGATTTTTTCAGTTAATGATTTTGCAACTCCAAGAATTACTCCCCAAGTTCCAAGAGACAGACTTCGTATGGCGCTGCAAGCAGGACCATTGTTAAAAGAGAATAATGGATTTAAGAATTTATCTTTAAAAAATGATGAAGAAGCAAGAAGAGTTGTATTAGGTGTAACTGGAGAAAACAAAGCTATTTTTATGATTTTTTATAATCCTGAATCGGTATTTATAGGGCCTTATTTAAAAGACTTACCAGAAATTATAAAAGAATTTGAAAACGAAACTGGAATTGTTTTTGCGGACGCGATGAATCTTGATGGTGGTACACCAACAACATTTAACAAAAAAACACAAATCTTACAGAATCAACAATAGTTGGAAATTTTTTCTGTTTAAAATAACTAAATTGACAATATAAATTAATCTGATAAATTCTCGGGATATGTTAAAAAAAGAACAAAGATTATTTCTCCAAACTAAAATAACTTCTGAGCCAAAAGTACTTAGTGATGATGGATTAGTAACTTCAGAAAATAATAGATCTGTGTGGGGTTTAGTAATTAATAACACATTAAAAAATACTGGAGGAAAATTTAATAAATATCGTTACATGAGTATTTCCCTTGAAATTAGCGGAAGAGATCTACTATTAGCTGAGGGAATTTGGAGTCGAAAAGAAGCATTAAAAATTAAAGAAAGAATAAAAAATAATGTTCCCAATATTGCAGACTTTTTTGAAGTCGAAGATGAGTTAGGTAACAAAACATTATGTTCCAAATGTGATACTCAAGTTTTTAATTATTTAGTTAATAAAGGAGTTATAGTTAATAATAATTCTGATAAAGATGGAGTTTACAAGATGTTTTGTCCACCCATGTTTGGAGAAGATATTTCACCAGTAGATATAGACATTAATGCTACAGAGTCAGATAGAATAGGTTATACACAATTAGAAATTTATGTTTCTACTAAAAGTAAAGAAGAGCTTATTAAATAATTTTTTCCCAAGAAAATTCTTCTCTTCCAAAATGACCGTAACTAGCGGTATTTTGAAATATTGGAGTTCTTAAGTTTAAATTTTTGATAATTGATAATGGTTTAAAATCATAGTTTTTCTTCACGTATGAAGCTAGCGATTTTCCTTTTTCATCTATTGCCTCAACCATTAATGGTTCTGCCTTTCCAATCGCATATGAAACAGACACTAAACATCTTTTAGCAAGTTTTTTTGCAACAAGATTTTTTGCAACAAATCTACACATATATGCGCCACTTCTGTCCACTTTTGTTGGGTCCTTTCCTGAAAAACATCCACCCCCATGAGGAAACATTCCCCCATAAGTATCAACCATAATTTTTCTCCCTGTTAGGCCCGTATCTCCAAAAAATCCACCCGTTACAAACTTTCCTGTTGGATTAATTAGTATTTTTACCTTATCAATATTTTTAATGATTGGTTTTATAAGTTTTTGAGTTAAGACTTTTTCTATTTCCTCATGAGTGACACTATCTTTATGTTGTGTTGAAACTAAAACTGTATCTACTTTTCCATTTTTAATAGTTACTTGGGCTTTCCCATCTGGCATAAGCCAAGGAATCTTTTTTGATTTTCTTAAAGTTTCTAGGCCTTTTGTTAGTTTGTGTACTAAAACAACTCCAAGAGGTAAAAACTCAGGTGTTTCATTAGTTGCATATCCATACATTATTCCCTGATCCCCCGCTCCTCCAGTATCAACTCCCATTGCGATATCAGGCGATTGTTTAACAATATTTGTAATTACTTTTAATTTATCTCTGTAGCCAATTTGTTTATATACTTTTCTTGCAATTTTCTCGGCGTTAAATTCAGCAGTTGTAGTAAGTTCTCCTCCAATAACAAAGAGGCCATGACTTCCAAATGTTTCAATCGCAACTCTTGATTTAGGATCTTGTCTAATGCATTCATCTAAAATCGCATCTGATACTTGATCACAGATTTTGTCAGGATGACCTGAAGTAACTGATTCTACTGTATAAGTTTTATAATCTAGATTCATAAACTAAAAAACTCCTTTCCTAAAGGGAAAAGAGTTTAATTATTTTTAAAATAAAAAAATACCTTTATCTTTCCCTTTCGGGCTAGATTTGGCACCTTTCGAATGGTTTTTTTCGAGGTTGCCGGTGGGATCATAAAGCTAGTACTTTCCCCCACTCTCGTGATAACTCACGTTAATATAAATTATAGAATTAATAGAAGATTGTCAATAAGTTTTATTGAACTTTATAAAATTCGTAGGCTTTTGTCTTTAGATTTTCTGAAAATTTACTAATATCAAAACCATTTATGGCAGTTTTGGCAATATTTTCTGGAAACATATTTTTAATTGATTTTGAATATCCTTCTCCGTCTACTGGTTGTTGAAAATTTTGTATTTTAATTTCATTTCCACTTTTGGTTGCATTTAATTTTACAGGCATACTTACTCCTGCTCCCATTAATACATCTTCACCTTTTTTATAGTATTCTTCGCAATATGCCCAAAGATAATAAGCTATTTGACCGTCTCTTTCTTCTGATCCATATTTATGAAAAGTGCAAAAGACTTTTCCTTCATATTCAGGTTTAAGAATATTATTATTTAAATATTCTTCAATTATTAAGTTTTCAGAAGAAGATTCATTTAAAAGAGGAACTTGGTTAATGTTTTCTTTGTTATTTTTGTAGATAATAATTCCAATTACAAGAAAAGATGAAAAAACAAATAAGATTATTTTATTTTTCATTTAATATATAAGTATCTTGATTATATCCAGAAACTCCAATATATTCTGCTTCTCCATTTAATACTTTTTCTAAATCTTTGCAAGCAAAACATCCACCCTTTGGGCATTTAAAGTAATTAATTTGCCGCCCTAACTTTATTCTTTTTGCAACGTTAGTTATTTGATCATGTGCCATATCAAGTTTAGGAAGCTTTACCTCAGCAGGTTTTTTTGAAGAATTTAGGTACCAATAACTTGCTTTCTCAACTTTTCTTTTTTGTAAATTAGTTGCAAGAAGTAAATAAATTGGAAGCTGCAAAGATCCACTAGACTCTTCATTTTTCCCAGTTTTGAAATCAATTATATGTATACTGTTGGTTTTTTCTAAATATTCTATCCAGTCTATTTTTCCACAAAGGATGATATTATCTTTTTCTGAAAACCAATAATAAGGAAGACCATCCTCACTTTTTAATTTAATAGCTTTATTAATAATAGGTCCAGGGTTTTCTTCAATATTTTTAAGCATCTTAAGGCCTCTTTCTTTATACTCATTTTCTTGGGTTTGGTTTTTAAATCCTCCTTTTTTACCTGAAACTTTAGGCCATGATTCTTCCAGATATTTTTTTAAAGGTACCTTAAGTCTTTGGTCAGTTGGTTTTTTTGACACTTCTTCAATGATTTTATGGACAATAAGCCCCAATGCTAAGGGTGGTTTCATTACTGTAATTTTGTGGCCAGTTTTTGGATCTTTATATACATTTTTAAGATAATAAAGCCTGGGACAGTTTAAAAAATCTGAGATAGAAGAATGGGAGAGCCAAAGAGCTTTATATTTATCTTTTGCCATTTAATCCTTTTTTTGTGGGAAGTTTGGAATTTAGATCAACCACTATTGGACGGACTAGCATGGTTCCTAAAGATGCTAAATGAAATCCAGCTTTCATAATAAAACCTAAAATAAGTAAATGGATACCAATATTTGTAATTAAAGCAATAGTGTCATTATCAATATTTAACATTTGGTTTAAAGAGATTGGATTTTTGGAAGGTTCGCCTGGAGTAATTGTTGAAACTATTTCTTTATTTATAAATTCTATTGGATTAGATTTTCTTGTAAGAATGTTAAATGCATTTAATCCAGATAAAATTATTGCCATAACTCCAAAAAAGAGAAGTATATAGCCAATAATCTTTTCAATCATTTTTTAATTTTAATTTTTGATTTTAAGTTGGAGATTAACTTTTTTAAGTCAATTTTATAAAGAAGGAAAATATACAATATTTCTAGAAGTCCGAATGAGTTAAATACAAAAATAATTGCAAACCACACTTTTGCATCTTTTTTTGCTGCTTTCCAAAGAGCTATTGCTTTCCAAATAGCACTCCATACGTAAATAATTGGGAAAATATATTGTGAGTTATTTGTTATAAATCCTTGCATAAATTTATTATATCCTTTTTCTAGAAAAATGTTAAAATTTTCTTGATGAAGGAACTAAATAATTTTTCTCCAATATTAAATAAAAGATTTAGTGAAAGTGAGCTACAAAAAAATAACGACTATATTTTTGAAATTAGGAAAAATACAAAAAATTTATCTAAAAGGTATAAAAGGGGCAATCTAGCAATTTTAATAAGTGGACCATCGGGAAGTGGAAAAGATAGTATTGTGAATTTACTTCCTGATAATTTTAGAAGAGTTAAAACTTGCACTACAAGAGCAATAAGATCTGAAGAAATCGGAAATGATCCATACATAAGATTAACCTTAAGACAATTTGAAAAAGGAATCGCTAATCAGGAATTTTTAGAAACAAATTTATATGATGGAAACTATTATGGAAGTAAGATCAGCGAAATTAACAAAATAAAGTTATTGGGGAAAATACCAATATTA
>JAHKAL010000067.1 GCA_018826545.1 Patescibacteria group bacterium
ACATATTTGGCTTCCAGAAAGATATTCAAAAAAATTACCGATGGGGAAAAATTAGATGAAATTTCCAAAAAATATAGTTTACCGAAAAAATTTGTTTTATATGTAGGAGATGTTAATTACAATAAAAATCTTTATTCGTTAGCAAAAGCCTCTAAAGAAATTAAAATTCCGCTTGTTATAGTAGGTAAACAAGCAAAAGAAGAAAAATTTGATAGAAATCACATCGAAAATAAACCTTTAGTTAAATTACTGGATAAGTTCGGAAATAATAAAGATATTAAAAGACTTGGATTTGTTGAAGATAGTGACTTAATTTATATCTATAATTTAGCTACTGTTTATTGTCAGCCGTCTTTTTATGAGGGTTTTGGTCTTCCAATACTTGAAGCTTTTTCATCTGGTGTTCCAGTTGTTGCATCAAAAATTCAAGCACATGTAGAAATTGCTGGAGATGCCGTAGTTTATATGGACCCACAAGATTATAAAGATATTGCCAGTAAAATTTCTAAAGTATTAGAAAGTGAAACATCAAGAAAAGATTTAATCAAAAAAGGATATGAAAAATTGAAAGATTATTCTTGGGAAAAAACTGCTCAACAGACTTTTAAAATCTACAAAAATTTAATTTAAGATGAAAAATAATAAACTTTTTTTAATTGGTTCCTTTATATCTTGGAGATTTCTGATTTTTTTATTTGTTTTTATCGGAGTAATATTACTTCCTCTTCAGTCAAAGTACTTAGGTGATGGTAGCGAAATCTATTTAACAAACCCTCTTGTTTGGAGTTTTCTGAACTTTGACGGTAAACGTTTTTTATCTATAGCAACGATTGGCTATCAGCCTCTTAGTTATTTTTTCTTTCCACTTTATCCAATACTTATTAGATTTTTTGGAAACCTTTTTGGAGGATTACAAACAGATTTTGCTTTATCTGGTCTTTTGATATCGAATGTTTCTTTTTTTGTGGCGATTTTGGGTTTATGGAAACTTATAAATCTTGATTTCAAAAAAAATATTGCGATAAATACAATTTTATTATTACTTTTATTTCCAACCTCATTTTATTTTGGAAGTTTATATAGTGAGTCATTATTCTTAGCTTTAGTTGTTTGGTCATTTTATTTTGCAAGAAAGGGAAAATGGTTTTTATCAAGTATTCTTGCTGGGTTATCATCAGCAACAAGATTAATAGGAATTGTGATGCTACCGGTTATTTTAGTTGAATATTATTTAAAGAATAAAAATAAAGGAAAAAGAAAATTAATAAGTTGGAATTTAGTTCCAATAGTCTTACTGTCTGCTTTGGGACTCATCTTCTATCTTTTCTATTTACAAAAAGAAACTGGAGATTTTATGGTTTTTGTGAATACTGTAAGTATATTCGGGGATCAAAGATCCTCAAGGATTGTCTCTTTACCTCAGGTTTTTTATAGATACATTTTTAAAATCTTGCCTAACTTAAGTTTTTCTTATTTGCCAGGAGTCTATACAGCATTTTTAGAATTTGCTGTTGGAGTTATATTTTTATTTCTTTCTTTATATTCTTTAGAAAAGTTACCTTTAAGTTATTTTGTATATCTATTGGGAACTTACTTAATTCCAACATTAAGTGGAAGTTTTTCTTCACTTCCAAGATATGTTTTGGTTTCTTTTCCCGGCTTTATTATTTTAGGAAAGCTTATGGTTAAACTCCCAAAAGTTTTAAGATTTGTTATTTATGCTTTATTATTTATTCTGTTAACAATAACTACAGCCTTATTTTCTAGAGGTTATTGGGTTTCCTAGTTATTAATTTATTAATATGAAAGAAAAAATAAAAACTTTAATTAAACATCCACTTTTTTCAGGAAGTGCGATTTTAATGGTGGGAAGTATGGTAGCAAACGTAATTAATTATGTTTATCACCTTTTAATGGGAAGAATTTTAGGTCCTTCTGATTATGGAGTTTTAGCTAGCCTTTTTTCAATTTTTTATATCATTGGAATAGTTCCTCTTTCAACAAGTGTGGCAATTGCAAAATTTATTTCTTCAGCTAAAGACAGTGAAGAATTAAGAGAAACATATCAAGGAATAAAAGATTTTATTTTTAGACTTGCTCTAGTATTAAGTTTAATTTTGGCAATTTTAACTCCTTTTATTTCAAAGTTTCTTCATATAAGCAATGTTTCTTCAGTATTTTTATTAACACCAATACTGTTTATAAGTTTACTAACTTTAGTTAATCAAGCTACTAGTCAAGGAAGAATTAATTTTTTTGGTTTTGTGGTTCCAAGTATCGTTTCTTCACTGGCTAAACTAGTATTTGGTCTTATTTTAGTTTTTCTGGGATTTTCTGTTTTTGGAGCCATGGCTGGAATAGTTATCTCAGCACTTTTGGCTTTTATGGTCTCATTAAGATACGTTAAAGATATAAAGACAAGGAAAAATAAAACAAAGTTTAATATGAAACCTTTTGTAAAATTTGCTTTGCCAGTATTGTTGCAGTCTTTAGCTTTCACTTCTTTTTTTACTATAGATTTAATTTTAGTAAAGCATTTTTTAACGGCATATCAAGCAGGTTTATATGCAGCTTTATCTACTTTAGGGAAAATTATTTATTTTGCAGTAAGTCCGATATCTTCTGCAATGTTTCCTATCATTTCTAAAAAGAAATCTTTGGGAG
>JAHKAL010000068.1 GCA_018826545.1 Patescibacteria group bacterium
TGATTTAAATAGAAAAGCTCTGACTCGAGCAAAAGAAGTGATCAGAGACAAGTCAAATCTTGAACTTCTGCAACTGAATGCCGATTTTACTCTTCCTTTTCAGGATAAATCTTTTGATACTATAATTTCTTTCGAAACCATAGAACATATAACAGATCAATCAAAACTTCTTAAAGAGATTGAAAGAATACTTAAAGACGATGGAAAGTTTGTAGTATCTACTTCCAACAAAGAAGTGTTTAGCTCTAACTCAAATCAACCAATAAACCACTTTCATACAAAAGAATTTGGGATTTCTGAATTTAAAACATCCTTAGGGTTGGTATTTAAAAAAATCAAATATTATTCACAAGGTGAACTGCAAGATTTTGAAATAAAAAAACCATCTTCGATTCAATCAAGAGTAAATCGGATAGTGGGAATGTTAAACGGTAGACAGACCAGTGTATTAAATATGAACGACAACATACCTAGATATTTTGTTGCAGTATGTTCAAAGTTCTAAACTTGTACCATTGACCCCGCTTCAGACTTTAGGCACAAATTGAAGAATTTATTAAGTTATATTCTTTTTTATTTCTGAACGAACTTTGGCAATACTTTTTACTCCACAAATAACACTCATTGCAAGGGCTGGTATTGGATGATGCTTGTTTTTCTTTCTGTCTTTTTTTCCAGATAATAAATCTTTTAACTCTCCAGCAGACTGAGCAGTTTGTGCAATAACTCCTTCAATATTTATTTGTTGATTTTCTGTACCTTTTTTTTGAGCCAATTGGATTGAACTTCTGAAATAACCTTTTAAAATTTCCATGCCATATATTAACATATTCCTGCGTATGATGACTATATATAGACTGCTTGAAAAGGTCATTGTATTTATATATCAATTTGAGAGATAATGTTTCAAAAATAAGTATATGGAAGAAAAAGTAGATACATTAACCCCTCCAAAATTCGTAAAAAGTGGGGTTGTGAAACCTAGAAGTAAAGCTTTTAAAGATGGAAACTGGCTTGGTACTTTTAATTTGTGGATTGTACAAGATAAACCTACTCCAACAATTTTGTATCAGCTAAGAAATCTTAAACTTTCCTTTTTCCCAAATAAGTTGGATGTTTCAGTTGGAGGACATTATCAGGCTGGAGAGGATCAAAAGGGAGGGTTAAGAGAAGTAAAAGAAGAATTAAATAAAACATATGATTTTGGCAAATTGTCTTTTTTGGGAAGAAGAATGTTTGTATCTCCAGATTTAAAAAAAGTAATGAGACATTATATTGTCGATATTTTCATGGTTTTAGATAACAGTCCTTTGGAAAGCTACAAACTACAAAAAGATGAAGTATATGCAATATTTTTTCTCCCCATAGATAAATTAATTAAAGTTCATACTGTGAAAAACTACACTTTTAAGGCTAAGGGGATTAAAAATAACGGTGAAAACATGGAAGTAACCGTGAAAAAAGATTCTTTCCCATATAATTTTGATGACTATCATCATAAAATCGCACTTCTTGCAAAAAGGTTCCTTAATAAGAAAAAAAAAACTAGTATATTAGTAAGTTAATTTAAATAACTATAAAACATGCTTGACTTTATACTCGTAATAATCTAAATTCTTCTTTACTATCTGCCTTATAGTACTGCCTTAATAAAATAGATGGAGGTGAACATATTTGAATATTAAAAACATACTTAAGGCAATTAAACTCAATGAATCAACAATCAGTATGATTCTTGGTGCCTTAGTAATTATTGTTGTTGGAGTATTAGTAGTAAATTATTTCAAAGATCAAGAAAGCCAAGGCTTACTTCCAGAAGCAACCACTGAAAATCAAACTGAAACAGCTGAAGTTGGAAAAACTTATACAGTTTCAAAAGGTGATAACCTATGGAAAATTGCAGAAAATGCATATGGTTCAGGCTATAATTGGGTTGATATTGCAGAAGCAAACAATCTAACTAGTCCTGACATGTTAAATGAAGGACAAGAATTATCAATTCCTGATGTAGAACCAAAATTAGCAACAGTATCTTCTATCATGGACGAGTCTTCACCTGATACTATTTCAGGTGCAACATACGAAGTCCAAAAAGGAGATAATCTTTGGGATATTTCTGTTAGAGCATATGGAGATGGATATAAATGGGTTGAAGTTGCTACGGCAAATAACTTAACAAATCCAGATCTTATTTTTAGCGGAAACATTCTAGTTTTGCCTAGATAATTTATTTTTCAAATATAATTAAGAAACTTCTTAAGTAGAAGGTCTATTGATTGTTTTAGTGATAAAATATTACTAATTTCAAGCGGGTATAGTTAATAGGCCTAACGCCACCTTCCCAAGGTGGAGAGAGGGGTTCGATTCCCCTTACCCGCTCAAAAAGATAAATATTGTGTAAGTTGATATAGTTCATAAAAATATATTTAATTTATAACAAAAGACATATCACGACAATTACTCACGAAGATTCTACTTCAATAAGCGTAGCAATAAATTTTTCTTTAACTTTAGGTCAAGAAAGTATCACTTTTAAAAATAATCCTGTTTTTATCCACTACTTCCTTCTTTGTCCAATTAATTAAGTTTTTAAAAACACCCCATATAGTTGTAAAATACAACTACTGCCGATGTAGCTCAGTTGGTAGAGCAGTCCCTTCGTAAGGGAAAGATCGGTGGTTCGATTCCACCCATCGGCTCAAAATGAAAAAAAATTATTCCAGAAGAATCGCAGTTGAAGAAAGGAAAAATAAGAAAAAAGCTTTAACTTTTATTGTCCTTTCTTTTTCAACTATTTTATTTCTCTTTTTCTTTGGCATTCCTTTAATTGCAAAATTTGCTTCATTCGTTACTGACCTTACAAAGAAAAATACTCCAATAATTCTAAAGGACAATACTCCTCCGGCTCCTCCAAGATTTAATAACCTACCTGATAAAATAAATAAATCACAAATTAATATATCAGGAAATACTGAAGAAGGTTCAGTTGTAACTATTTTTATAAATGGCCTAGACAATGAAATTATTTCAGATAACTATGGAGAGTTTAATTTTTTGGCTAACTTAGAACTTGGTGAAAATATTATATATGCAACTGTAAAAGACCAATCAGGTAACAAAAGTACAGAATCCAAAACGTATGTAATAAATTATGATAATGAAGCCCCAGAAATAATAATTAACTCCCCATCTGATGGAGAAAATTATTATGGACAAAGTCAAAAAGAAATTGAAATAACAGGAAATACTGATCCCCAAGGAGATTTAACAATAAATGATAGATTTATTACCATTGATGATGATGGAAACTTTAAATATAAATATTCCTTGAATGATGGGGAAAATACACTCACTTTTAAAGCAATTGATAAGGCCCAAAATGAAACTGAAAAAACAATTACAGTATCCTTTACTCCTTAAGAGAAATTGCAGTAAGAAACACAAAGAAACCCATTATCCAAGGATAGAAAATGCTATTCGAGAACTGTGAATGAACTAAAATTGCCGAAAAACAAGATATGAATGCAACTCCATAATAATTCGACTTTAAAGTTTTTATGAGAATATATAAAAAGCTTATAAAAATAAGAAAACCCACTACACCAGTTGTTGCTAGAAGTAGTAGTATTCCAGAATCCGATCCAGAACATGAGTGAGAATTAATATTTAAATCATTCAAATAATTTTTTCTTGCCCAACAAAGATTGTTATAGCCCACCCCAAATATTGGATTTTTTAGGAAGATACTCGATGTTTCATAATAGTTAGTTACTTTAGCTTTTATACTAAAGGTTCTTTCCAAATGTGCTCCTTCACTTGAAGGCCTAGGAAGAAGGATAAGTCCAAGTAAAAATATCGGGATTACAATAAATGAAATTTTTATCTTCTTTTTTATAAAAAGGTAGGTTAATACTCCTGCAATTAAAGATATATAACCAGCTCTTGAATAAGTAAAATACAAAGCTAATAAAATTGGTACTAATGCAAGGGCATAAATATTCTTTTTTGTTTTTTGGTATTTAATCAAAGATAATATAACTCCAAAAACAAGAAGGATTGCTGTAAAGGTTGGATCAATTAAAGTTCCAACAATTCTAAAAAGATGATCATCCCAACCTAAAAAAATTAGACTTCTTAAATCTGGATAAATTAAATATTGAAACCAGCCAAAAATTGCAATGAAAAAAGAAACGACAATCAGAGAGTCGAATATCCTATCAATTACCTTTTTATTTTCTAAAACATAATTCCAAATAACTATAAACATTGCTGTATATGAAATAAGCCTTAATAGATAAAGGTTTCCTATTATTGAATTCACTATCCCATTTCTTGCAATAAAAAATAATTGAGAAAAAATAGCCAAAATCAAAAAATTCTTAAAATATTTAAAAACTGTTGGGTACCTAATCTTTTTAATAAAAAATAAGATCAAAAAGATTAATGATATAAAATCGGAAACATTTAGAGGAATAGATTTTCCAAAAAGAGTCAACCTTAATGTCAGTAGATGGCCAAAAGGAAATAAAACAATATAAAAAAATATTAGTTTCTCAACAATACTTATTTTTTTGTTTCTTGCCATAATTTTGACCAAGCTAAAAAAGAATGAAAAGACATCATTAGAGACATTATAAAACCATAGTCTTTATCTTTAAACCCCTCTCTTATTATCCAATTATAAATAAACTTAAAAAAAGGATAAAAGATAACCTTAAACATATTTGCCTTTTTACCTTCTTTTTTATTTGAAACTGCATGAATGGATGAAAACAAATTAACACTTTTTATAAAATCATTAAGACTTTTATGTGGATAATGATTAAGTTCAGACTTTAATGTATCTACTTTCCCATCAACCTTTAAAACTTCATGAACGTCTCTAACCCATTTTCCAGACTCATTTTTTATAAGTTTTAAGATTCTTTTATTTCCCCATTCTCCATGATTTAATTTTTTAAAAAATAAATAATCTTTCCTTTTAACAAAAAAACCATTTTTTGTATTTAAAGGGTCAGAAGTAATTTGAATAATTTCGTTTCTTAAATCTACAGGGACTTCTTCGTCTGCGTCAATAAAAAAAACCCATTTAGCTCTAGCTTTGGAAAGCCCAAAATTTCTTTGATCAGCAAAATTTTGATTTAGTTTTCTTTGAAATATTTTTGCTTTGTAATTTTGTGCAATTTCTAAGGTCTTGTCATTAGAATAATCATCAACAATTATTATTTCATCAGAAAAGCTAACGCTTTCCAAACATCTTCTGATATTTTTTTCCTCGTTTTTGGTTATGATAATTGAAGAAATGTTCATTTATTAAATATTTTAGGATTTGTAAGACCCCACTTTTTTAAAAGGTACTGAAATACAGTAAAAAAAGCACCTAAACCATAAGTAACAGATCTTTTAAAACTTATTGAAGAGGCTCCTGTAAAATATCTGACCTGAACTGGTACCTCAGCAATTTTGAAACCAGCGTTAAGTGCTGAAACAATAAACTGTTGATCAAAGACAAAATCATTAGAAAACTTATCGAAAGGTAAAGTTTTTAATACTTTGGAAGAATAAGCCCTAAAACCACTATGAAATTCACCTAAATTTTGTCCCAAAAGAATATTTTCTAAAATTGTAAGAGACCTATTAAATAAATACTTATAGATTGGCATTCCTCCACCCAAGGATTCTTTTCTGCTTCTAATGCGATTTCCCATCATAAAATCAAGCCATCCTATTTCAATCGGTCTAACTAAAGCTGGAATCATTCTTGCATCATATTGAAAATCTGGATGGAGCATTACAACAATATCTGCACCCATTTTTAAAGCTTCTTTGTAACAAGTTTTTTGGTTTCCACCATATCCTAGATTATTTTTATGAACAATTGTTTTTAACCCAAGTTTTTTTGCAACTTCAACAGTTTTATCTTTACTTGCATCATCCACTACAATAATATTTTTCCTATATTTCAAAGGAATATCTTTATATGTTTTTTCTAAAGTCTTTTCTGCAAAATATGCAGGCATTACAATAACGATCTTTTTATTTTTCATTTTTTACAATTCCTATGGGTCCAACAAAATTAACTATTTTTTTACCTTGATTAGATAATCTGTCCACATTTTCATATACAGTATAACTTAAGCTTGAGTTTTCAATAGGCTCGGTTCCATAAAGCCATAAAAGATATTTGTAGTTTTGAGAATAATATTCTTCGAATTGATCATTAGGCCCAACACGAACAAGAGAATAATTTTTCCCTTCAGAGTCATTCACTATATAATTTGAAACTTGTTTCTGTAACTCTAAAGAAACAAAATTAGGCTCAATTGAAAAAGTACTTTCATCAAAACTTCTGTAATAGTTAATAAAATAAGAAATATTAATATACAACATAAGAACTATTACTCCTGAGAGAATACTTTTAATAAAACTATTGTTTCTTTGAAATACTTTTACAAAAAAGGCTGAAAATATAATTATAGGAATAGAAAATACAGGAAGATAATAATGAACAGGAACGTCACCATGAATAATTATTCCAA
>JAHKAL010000069.1 GCA_018826545.1 Patescibacteria group bacterium
GCTTCATTTAGTGTAAAATAACAATAATATGGCCAAAAAATATTTTGATGAAGTTAATCCTAAGGTTAACTTTCCAGAAATTGAGGAAAAAATAATCAGCTTTTGGAAAGAAAACAAAATTTTTGAAAAGTCGGTTAACCAAAGGCCTGAAGAAAAAAAATGGACATTTTTAGATGGTCCACCTTTTATTACAGGAATGCCTCACTATGGAAATTTACTTTCTGGTATTCCTAAAGACATATTTCCAAGGTTTAAAACAATGCAGGGCTACAAAGTAAGACGTGTTTGGGGTTGGGATTGTCATGGCTTGCCTGCAGAAAATAAAGTAGAAAACAAACTGGGTTTAAAAAGCAAAAAGGAGATAGAAGAAAAGATTGGAGTCAAAAAATTTATTGATGAATGTAAATCCTATGTAAGTCAGGTGTCTTCTGAATGGGAATGGTATGTTGATCATATAGGACGCTGGGTAGATTTTAAAAATTCATATAGGACTATGGATAAAGACTATATGGAAACTGTTATGTGGGTTTTTAAAAATATGTATGATAAGGGCTACATATATAAAGGTTTAAGAGTTTCACTTTTTTGTCCACACTGCTCAACTCCAATATCAAATTTTGAGGTTGCAATGGATAAGGACAATTATAAGGAAATTACAGAAAATGCAACTACCTATATGTATAAAATAAAAGGAGAAGAAGATACATACATTTTGGCTTGGTCAACAACACCTTGGAATAAAATTGCAACTCCAGCTTTGGCGGTAAATCCCAAACTTAAATATGTAAAAGTAAAACAGGCAGGTAAGTACTATATTCTCGCAAAATCTACATTAGGCTTTTTAAAAGATGAACCTTATAAAATAGTTGATGAGTTTTCGGGAAAAGATTTAATTGGTAAGAAATTTACTACTCATTATGATTTTTATAAGATTGATAAAGGAAAGAGGGCATTTGTTATTATTGGTGGAGATTTTGTAACAGCTGACGAGGGGACCGGAGTAGTTACAATTGCTGCATACGGAGAAGATGATTTGACTGTAATGCAAAAAGAGAATATTCAGGTAGTGATGCATGTAAATGAGGAAGGATATCTTACAAAAGATGTTCCTAATTGGGCAGGAATGTATTATTTGGATGTTGATGAAAAAGTTGATCAGGATTTGGAAAAAAGAGGCTTAATATATAGAAAAGAATCTTATACCCATACCGTTCCTACTTGTTGGAGATGTCAGACAAGGCTTTTCTATTCTCCACAGGACGCTTGGTATGTAGATATTCAGTCTTTAAAACCAGAACTTAAAAAGACAAATGAGTTAGTTAATTGGTATCCAAAACATTTTAAGTATGGAAGGTTTTTAAAAAGCTTAGAGGCAGCTCCAGACTGGTGTATATCAAGAAGCAGATATTGGGGTTCTCCAGTCCCTGTATGGCAGTGTGAATGTGGTGAAAGGTTTGTACCAGGCTCTATCAAAGTATTAGAAGAAGCATCAGGAATAAAGATTTTAGATCTTCATAAGCCTGAAATTGATGAAGTAAAAGTAAAATGTAAAAAATGTGGAAAAATGGCAACTAGAGTACCTGAGGTATTGGATAGCTGGATTGAGGCTGGAAGTGCTTCATTTGCAGAAAGACATTATCCTTTTAATAAAGAAAAATTAGAAAGCTTTTTCCCTCCTGATTTTATTGTTGAATATACAGGTCAAATTAGAGCTTGGTTTTATGTTCTTCATGTAATAGGAACTGTACTTTTTGACTCTAATGCTTTTAAAAATGTTGTGGTGACAGGAGTAGTACTTGGAACGGATGGCAGAAAGATGAGCAAAAACTTTGGAAATTATCCCGATCCAAGGTTAATGCTGGAAAAATATGGAGGAGATGCATTGAGGCTTTACTTGATGGGGAGTCCTGTAATGCACGGAGAGGATATAAGAATTTCAGAAGAAGAATATAGAAATCAGATAAAGAATTTCCTTCTGACTTTGTGGAATTCTTATAACTTTTTTATAACTTATGCTAATTTAGATAATTGGAAGCCAAGTAAGAAAGATTTTGATATTAATGATAAGAATTTATCGATTTTGGATAGATGGATCTTAAATAGATTATTAAAAACTGTTAAGCAAGTAACTATAAATTTAGAAAAATATAATACCGTTTTAAGCGTCGATGCACTAAAAGCTTTTATTCAAGATTTTTCCACTTGGTATATTAGAAGATCCAGAGAAAGAATTGGACCAATTTCAGATAATAAAGAAGATAAAAGTTCATTTTATAATACTTGTTATTTTGTTCTTCTTAATTTTTCAAAAATTCTTGCACCAATTGCTCCATTTGTTTCAGAGGAAATGTATAAAAATCTTACAAAAGAAGAATCTGTACATCTTACTTTTTGGCCAGAATTCAAAAATAACAAAATTGACAATAAACTAATTAATGAAATGAATTTAGTCAGAGAAATTGTTGAGAAAATTCACTCTGAAAGAAAGAGACTTAATATTCCAGTTAGACAGCCTTTAAATAGTGTAGAAGTTAGAGTATCTAATACTAATATTTCTGAATCATTACTCGATATTCTCAAAAAAGAAGTAAATATCAAAAATATTACCTTTAAAAAAGGGAAAGAAATAAAAGTAGTACTTGATATTAAATTAACTCCTGGATTAATCGAAGAATCAAAAGCTAGAGATTTAATTAGAAAAATTCAATCCGAAAGAAAATCACAAAATCTTACTCTTAATGATAAAGTTGATGTTTTTAATACTTGGTTACCAGAAAATAAAGAAATATTAGAGGCTATTAAGAAAAAAACTTTCACCTCAAAGCTTAAAAAAGGAACTTTTAAAGTTTCAAAAATTTGATGTTTGTTAAAAAAATAAATGAGCCCAAAGATCTTGTTTTTGTCGGAATAATACTTTTTCTTCTTTTGTATAGTGTATTTGTATTAAGGTCTATTGCTCCCTTTCTTTTTCCAACCTATTTATTTTATGTTATTTTTTCTATAGTAATATTTTTCTTGTTTTCAAAAGTTACTTTTAATATATTTACTCTTTTCTCAAAACAATTTTATATTGGAAGTATTATTCTTTTAATCTTACCTGTGGTTATTGGTCAAATAACTAGAGGAACATTTAGATGGATTAATTTGGGGCCATCTACTATTCAGCCTTCCGAAATAGTAAGGCCGTTTTTATTTATATTTTTTTCTAATTTTCTTGCAGGAGAAGATTTAAAAATTAATAAATTTATTAAATCACTACTTTTGTTTCTTTTACCATTTATATTAATATTAATTCAGCCTTCTTTGGGGGTGGCGGTCTTAACGGCTATTGGTTTTTTTGGAATTATTCTTGCAAGTAATTTTGACAAAAAATATTTAGTTATTGTTTTTTTATCACTATTATTAGTAATTCCAATTACCTGGAGTATTTTAGCTCCATATCAAAAGCAAAGAGTTATGACATTTCTAAATCCCCAATCGGATCCTTTAGGAGGAGGGTACAATTCTATGCAGTCAATGATAGCAGTTGGATCTGGTAAGTTCTGGGGCAGGGGACTTGGTAAAGGCGTACAAACTCAATTAGCTTTTTTACCTGAAAGACATACAGACTTTATCTTTGCTTCAATATCTGAAGAACTTGGTTTTTTTGGAGCTATAGTTCTAATTATTGGATTACTACTACTTTTGTATAAACTTGCATCTTTCATTAATAGGACCAGTGATCTATCTGCAAGAGCTTTTATATCTGGACTATTTTTTGTTCTTTTAGTTCAAGTAATTGTTCATATTGGTATGAACATGGGACTTTTGCCAATTACAGGAATTACTCTTCCTTTAATCTCAGCTGGTGGTTCATCTCTAATTGCAACAATGATGAGTTTAGGCATTGTTTTGGGAGCAATTCATTAACTAGGCTTGTTTTTAGCCTAAAATCTGAGTAAAATATCCTTAAGTTAGATATGAAAAAATACGCGATCATAAAATTACAAGGTCATCAATATCAAGTTTCAGAAAATGATGAGATATTAGTTGACAAGATGTCTGAAGGTAAGGAACTTGAAGTTCTTCTTTTTGTTGATGGAGATAAGGTAAAAGTAGGTAAACCTACTTTAAAAGATGTTTCAATTAAAATTAAAGTAGTTAGTGAAGAAAAAGGTGACAAGATAAAGGTATTCAAATTTAAATCTAAGTCCAGATATAGAAGGCATAGAGGTTTTAGAGCTCAATATACAAGGCTTTTAGTTGAGAAAATTTCTTCTAAGTAATATTTTATATATCAATATATATCTTTTTAGTCTCTTGACATCCGTGAAAATATTTTTTAAACTCATTTCAGTATGGCAACACATAAAGCAGGCGGAAAAACTGGACAGCATGTAAGCCCCAAAGGAAAAAGATTAGGTGTTAAAGTTTCTGATGGAAAAAAAGTTAAAGCTGGAAGTATTTTAGTAAGACAAAGAGGTCAACAAATTAAAGCAGGAGAAGGTGTAAAAATGGGAAGAGATTTTACACTTTTTGCAGTAAAAGAAGGAGTAGTTAAATATTTTCAGAAACTTGGTAAAAAGATAGTTTCAATAATTTCAAAATAAAATGGCAGAAGAAATAATTCAATTAGATGTTAATCAATTGCAAGCAAATCCTTTGCAGCCAAGAGGATCAATAACTCCTGAAAGCTTGGTTGATTTGGTTGATTCGATAAGAGAACATGGAATTTTAGAGCCTTTAATTATTGCAAAAACTCCAGCAGGATTCCAGATAATTGCAGGTGAGAGACGTTGGAGAGCATCAAAACTAGCAGGTTTAACCCATGTGCCAGTAATTGTAAGAGAGACTTCTCCAAGAGGCATGCTTGAAATGGCTTTGGTAGAAAATGTCCAGAGAGTTGATCTTAACGCATTAGATAGAGCAAAAGGATTCGAAAGATTAATGAATGAATTTGGTTTAACCACAAGTGAAATTGCTGTAAGAATTGGAAAATCAGTTTCTTATGTTTCAAATTCAATTAGACTTCTTTCCCTTCCAGATGCCCTAAAAGATGGACTTCTGTCTGGACTTATATCTGAAGGTCATGCAAGAGCCCTTGCAGCCATTGATGATCAAAACCTAATGGTTGAAGCATATAAGATAATTCTTCGTGAATCAGGATCTGTCAGAAGGGCAGAGGAGTTGGCAAGAAGAATGAAATCAAAATCTGGTCAATCCAATGATAGGCGTGGAGTTAGGAAAAATCGATTAAGAGTAGTTTCTGAAGAAATCGATAAAATGGAGGAAGATTTTCAAAAGTCTTTTGCCAATGGAAAGAAAGAAGAAATTGATACAAAAGTAAAACTAGTTAGATCAAGAAGAGAAACTAAATTAACTTTTACCTTTAAAGGTGATTTGGAAAAGACAGAGGATAAACTTCAAAGAATATATAAAGCAATAATAAAATAATTTATCTTCTTTTATAAATTGTAATTTACTTTTTCTACTGTACCTAAAATACTTATTGGCCAATACACAAACCAAGCTCTACCTGAAATATCATTTTTTGGAACAAAACCCCAAGATCTTGAGTCAGAAGAATGAGGCCTGTTGTCTCCCATTACAATATAATTGTCTTCTGGAATTTTAATTGTTTTACCTTCCTCTAAAAAAGCACCAGAACTTGTGTATTTATCAAATCCAATATATTTTTCACTTAGAACCTCACCATTTACATAAATTGTATTTTGGCTAACTGATATGGTTTCTCCTGGAAGTCCAATAATTCTTTTAATAAATTCTTCACCTTCCAGTCCCGGAGCTTTGAAAACTATTACATCACCCCTTTTTGGTTCATTAAACCTGTAAGTTACCTTATCGGTTAGTAAATATTCTGCATCTTTAAAGTTTGGATCCATTGATGCTCCTTTTATTTTATGGGGTTGAAATACTAAGAGATAAAGAAATAAAAAGAAAGCTATTGCAAATACAACAACTTCTAAAATGTCCAAAAAAAATGCACCAAGTCTTTTTAATAACATATTTATTAATTATAAAAGCTGAAACTTAAGAAGCAATGACTATCTTAGGTATTTATTATTACTTCTCCGTGAATATAAGAATTAAAGTCAATATTTTTATCAGATAAATCTATAATGCAACCAAATGGTTTACCTGTTTCTAGAATTGTAACTGGAGCATTTGTTACAGCTTCAACATGTCGAATTAATTTTTTTGTAGATTCTGTAATTTTATTTCTATCGACGACATTTTTCATATCTGGATCCCAATGATCACAAAAAGTTAAAGCAATTTCTGTAGGACCATTTATCCTAGCTGCTTCTTGAAGTAAATCCCAGTCAGGTTCTACTGCTTTTCTTCTAATTTTATTACCAATTGAACTATACTCAACAATACCTCTATCAATTATTTCCTGTTGAGTTAATTCTCTGGATTTTCCAAATGTACCTTCTCCTTCACGGGTTGGCATAGTTTTTACAAGTAAGGTAGAACCCTTAAGCCTATGTGGATTTAATAGTACTTGAGACATTGCAGCTGCAACGTTTATTGCAACTGATGTACAAGAATCATTTTCTTGAAGGGAATGGGTTCTTGAAAGTAATGCACCTTGGGACAGTTCAATAGTTGACATGTTTTCATCGTTATTTACTTCTTCTTCAACATTGGTCAATAAATTCATATCTTGAAGAATTTGAATATTTTTAGCATATTTATTTTTTCTTCTGACATAGTCAACTCTTGCCTCTCCTGTTCCTGTTAAAGTTGAACCCTGACCCTCTTTTAAATGTTTGCTTCTTTGCTCGGCTCTAATATGTTTTTGTTCAACAATTCCACACCATCTATCCACTTTCACTCTATCAGCGAGATTATATTTTTCAATTTCTGCCAAAAGTTTTTCAGGATCTACAACAACTTCTCTTCCTACTCTTATTTGGATATGTTTTAAGAAAATTCCACCTAGCGGTAGTTGGTTTGCTTTAAGATATTCACTATTATCATCCAAAAATACACCATGCTCTGCGTTAGGCCCAGCCCCAGCTCTAATCACCATATTTGATCCTTCTCTTAATGAAATAAAGGTTGAGATTTTACCTTTCCCCTCATCTCCATACTGAGCTCCCATTACTACCCATGCATTTTTTCTAACCTCTGGTTTTCTTTCTATATACATATTTTATGCAAATGTCTCTTTTTTAGATTTTTCCATTCCGTAATTGACAATTACATCATGTGATCCGTTTTCTTTTAGACTAATACTGGTTATTTGCATGAATTTTGCCCTTTGCCATAATACTTTAATGTTTTTTGCACCACAATAACTAAATCCAGATCTAATATTTGAACAATATTTTTCTAATACCTTACTAACAGGACCTTTAAAAGGAACTATACTTTCCACTCCTTCAATTTGGTTTAAAAAGTTTGCATTAACTACCTTGCCAACTTTTTTTAACTGTGAAATTTTTTCATTTAAGGAAGTTGACCCATTATAAGTTTTATATTTTTTTCCTTTTTTGGTAATTACTTTTCCTGGAGCTTCTTTAGTTCCTGCAAAAAGGCATCCAGTCATTACAGCAGATGCTCCAGCAGCTAAGGCTTTAACTATATCTCCTGAAGATTTCATTCCTCCATCGCATATCACAGTTTTATTGTATTTATGGGCTGCTCTTACCGTTTCAAAAACTGCAGTCATTTGTGGAACTCCAAATCCCGTTTCAACTCTTGTAATGCAAACTGACCCAGGTCCGATTCCCACTTTTAAAGCATCTGCACCTGCTTTAAATAAATCGCAAGCCCCCTGATAGGTTGCCACATTTCCGCTAATAATTTCAACTTTTTTTCCAAATATAGCCTTTATTTTTTTGGTCATTTTAATATGTTGCTCCATGTGTCCATGAGCGACATCAAGGACTAAAATATCAACACCGGCTTTAACAAGTTTTTCTGCTCTTTCAAATTCTCCCTTTTTACATCCCACTGAGGCTGCTGCAATTAGTTTTTCTTTTTTGATTTTTTCAACATTATTTGCTTCTTCCTCTGGAGTTACAAACCTCGGAAGAACCCCTAAGGCACCAAGTTTACCTAAAGTAATTGCCATTTTTACTCCAGTAATATCACTCATGTTCGAACTTATTATGGGAATTTTTAACTTAATGTTAGGAGTTAAAGATGAGGAGATATCCACTTCGGATCTGGAGATAATTTTTGAGTACCTTGGGATAAGAAGTAAATCGTCAAAAGTTAAACCTGTTCCAAAAACCTGATTCATACAAAAAAAGTGTAATGATATGAATCATTACAATTTAATATATAGATTCGTGAAAACCTTGTCAATCTGTGAAATATAAAACTGAGATGTTAAAATATAATATTAATAAAGGTCGGTTAGCTCAGGTGGTTAGAGCGTACGATTCACATTCGTAAGGCCGGGGGTTCGAGTCCCTCACCGACCACATTTTGTTTTTTAATGAATTATTGAATATAATAGGTTTTATGAGAGAAATGTATCTTGGAATTAAATCAGCTCACACAGTTTTAAACTGTGGACATTTTGCTGGTTTTCTTTTGAGATAGAAGAATAAATAAACAAATAAAGTAAAACCAGCTAAATTAAAAGCTGGTTTTTTTAGTTTTAAAAAGGTTATTATGAAAAAGATAATGAATAAAATAAACGGAAAATTGAAAAGTACAATTAATAGATATTATTTGTATAGTTTTCTTATTTCCCTGCATTTATTTTCTGCTGTATTGGTTCCATTTTTCACTGATTGGGGAGGAATATCTCAAGGTAAGATTCAAATACTTCAATCTTGGTTTATGTTTTGGATTTTTATTTTAGAAATTCCAACAGGAGCTGTTGCAGATTATATAGGTAGAAAACAATCTTTATTTATAGGATCTGTTATTA
>JAHKAL010000070.1 GCA_018826545.1 Patescibacteria group bacterium
ATGAAGCCAAAATCGGAAAAAAACTATTAGAAAAAAATACTTATAAGTGGAAAAAATACAAAGGCTTAGAAGAAAAGCAAAAAAAGAGTCAATTTTTAGCGAGAAAAGGTATTTCTTGGGATTCAATTAAAAAACTTATAAATTGACCAAAGGTTGTAAAAAAGGTAAAATTATCTTTTAGAGAGTCAAGGAATATGATAAAAAGAAGCAATAAATTCTCTTCTTTAAAAGTCTTAAATTAAGGCTTTTTAAACCTTCTTTGTCTTTCTTATAATATATTTTAGGTAAATACTATGAACAACAAATCAGACGATTTAAAAATATTAGTTCAAGACTTGAAAGATCAGAGAAAATCTTTGGAGAAAAAAGAAGGACGTATTAAGAAAGATGAAGAGGAATTAATTGAAAAATTATCCAGAGTTTCTAAAATGACTGTAGATGAAGCAAAAAAGGAGCTTCTGGACCAAGTCCAAAAATCTTTAACTTCTGAAATTGCCAAAAAAATTAGACTCTCTGAAGAGAAAATTAAGCTTGAAGCTAATGGAAAAGCTAAAGAAATTTTAGCTGATGCAATGAAACATGCAGCAACTTCATATGTTGCGGAATATACAATATCCTCAATAATTGTTCCAGATGAAAGTGTAAAAGGAAGAATTATTGGAGCGGGGGGTAGAAATATTCGTGCTTTTGAAAGAGCTGCAAAAGTGGAGATAGAACTTGATGAAAGTAATGAAATCAGGATTTCTTCATTTGATGCAATAAGACGTGAAATTGCCAAAAGAGCTTTGGAGATATTAATAAAAGATACCAGAATCCAACCTACAAGAATTGAAGAAGTTGTTAAACAAACAGCAAATCAAATGGATGATGTTTTACTGGAAGAAGGACAAAACATTTCTCAAGAATGTGGTGTTTTTAATTTGCCAAATGAATTATTGAAATTAATAGGTAGATTTAAATTTAGAACTTCCTATGGGCAGAATCTTGCTCTTCATACGATTGAAGAGACAAAGATGGGTGTTTCGATTGCAAATCAAATAGGTGCAAATCTTGATGTTGTGAAATTAGGATGCTTACTTCACGATATTGGTAAGGTTGTTACAGAAGAAGAAGGAACCCATGTAGAGGTTGGTGTTTCAACTTTAAAAAGATTTGGTATTCCAAAAGAAGTTGTTAATGCAGTTGCAGAACACCATGAAGATAAACCATTTTCTTCAATAGAGTCGGTTATAGTTTGGACAGCTGATGCAATTAGTGGTGCGAGGCCCGGAGCTAGATATGAACCTCATGAGGGATACATTAAAAGAATGGCACAAATTGAAGAAATTGCATCTAAATTTAAAGGAGTGGATAGTGTATTTGCTTTTCAAGCAGGTAGAGATGTAAGAGTGATTGTAAATCCGGAAGAGGTAAGTGATGATAAATTGACAGTACTGGCTCATGAAATTTCTAAAGCTTTGGAAAAAGAGGCAAAATATGCAGGACAAATAAAAGTGACTGCGATTAGAGAAGTTAGAGTGATTGATACAACTGCTGCTAAATAAAATTTCCCCAAAATTTGACTTTTTAATTAAATTTCTCTATTCTTCAAACTAATATGACAAAAAAGGATTTAATTGAGCTTGTTGCCAGAAAAGCTCACTTAACAAAAAGAGCCTCAGAAGAAGCAGTTGAAGTTTTTCTATCAGAGATTGGAAGAGTTCTTGCAAAGGGAGAAAAAATTGTTCTTTCAGGTTTTGGAACTTTCAGAGTTAAAAATATGAAAGGAAAAACCGTTAAAATCCCTAACACAGAAAAAATGGTAACTGTAAAATCTCACAGATCTCCTAAATTTGTTGCAGGAAAAAAACTCAAAAGACAAGTAAATAGATAAATTCTTCTTGTTTAGTTTTATTCAGTTCAGTTTAATTTTTGATGTATACTTGTGCTTAATATGGATAGAGCAATTGTTGTTGATCATTTAACAAAAAATTTTGAAGTTAATGTAAAAAAACCAGGACTCACGGGTTCGGTTTTGTCTTTGATTAAGCCTGAGAAGAAAATTGTAAGAGCACTAAAAAATATTTCTTTTTCAGTGCAACCAGGAGAGCTAGTTGGTTTTATAGGACCCAATGGAGCAGGGAAAACAACCACATTAAAAGTGTTATCAGGGCTTTTATATCCAACAAATGGATTTATTCAAGTTTTAAACTATGATCCATGGGAAAGAAAGGAAGAATTCTTAAAGAAAATATCTTTGGTTATGGGACAAAAAAGGCAATTGTGGTGGGATTTACCCGCAATAGAATCGTTTGAGCTTTATAAAGAAATATATGAGTTACCTCAACATGAATATGCCAAAAATTTGGAAGAGCTTGTTGATTTATTGGAAGTAAGAAAGATCTTAAATATTCAAGTGAGAAAGCTTTCGTTAGGTCAAAGGATGAGGCTTGAATTAATTGCTACACTTTTACATAAACCTGAAATTCTTTTTCTTGATGAACCAACAATTGGTCTTGATGTAGTAGCTCAACAGAAAATTAGGGATTTTTTATATAATTACAACAGAAAATATAATTCCACAATTCTTCTTACGTCACATAATATGGATGATGTAGTTAATTTAGCAAGAAGAGTTATTGTAATTGATCAGGGGAAAATTATTTTTGATGGAATATTGGACAATTTAGTTAGCCAATTTGCTAAAGAAAAGATAATTAAAGTTTCTCTATCAAGTGAAGAAAACATAAAAGAAATTGGAAAAATTGGAAAAGTAAAAAAAATTTCTTATCCCTTAGTTATTTTATCAGTTCCAAGGCAAACTGTTGCAGTTGCTGCAGCGGAGCTTTTGCAAAATTTTCCAGTTGAAGATTTAACAATTGAGGAGACCCCAATAGAAGAAGTAATAAGAACCTTATTTAAAGGATCTATAAAAAATAAAAAATGAAGAAATATCTTCAGGTCTTAAAAATTACGTTTCAACAAGAATTTGCTTATAGATTAAATTTCATTATGTGGAGGGTAAGGAATGTAATGCAGATTTTTTTGCTGTTTTTTTTGTGGACTAGTGTTTTTTCCGATCCTGCAAGACAGTTTTTTGGTTATGATAGGTCAAAAATTTTAACTTATGTTTTTGGTATTTTAGTAATAAAAGCTATTGTTTTTTCATCACGTACGATTGAACTCTCAAGAATTATTTCTGATGGGACTTTAGCATTATATTTACTAAAACCAATAAATTTTTTTAAATATTGGTTTACAGCAGATGTTGCAAGTAAAATTCTTAACTTAAGTTTCTCTTTAGTAGAGAGTATTTTATTATTTTTGATTTTAAAACCCGAGTTATTTTTTCAATCAAATCCGATATACCTTTTATTATTTTTTATCTCTCTAGTAATAGCGGTATTTTTGTTTTTTGCAATTGTTTTTTTAATTAACATGTTTTCCTTCTGGGCCCCTGAAGTGGGCTGGGCTTTGCCGTTTTTATTTATTGTAATAATTGGTGATTTTCTTTCTGGATCTGTATTTCCTTTGGATATTTTTTCCGAGTCAGCCCAAAACATATTTTATTCACTTCCTTTTCCTTATTTAGTTTTTTTCCCTTTACAGGTTTATTTGGGGAAAATTTCAATTCCTACTGTAATTAATGGAATGTTTATTTCTTTTGGCTGGTTAATAGTTTTATGGTTTTCTATGAAATATGTTTGGGAAAAAGGAATGAAAAAATTTAGTTCAGAAGGGATATGAAAAAAAAGATTAAAAAATATTTTAAAGTTTGGTGGCTTTTAAGTAGGAATTCTTTTATGTCTATGCTTTCAAATCGTCTGGGTTCAATTTTCTTTTTATTAGGAAAGTTAATACGATTTTTTATTTATTTAGTTTTTATAGTAATTCTCCTTAAGGGAACAAATTCTCTTGCTGGTTATAGTTTAAATCAGACTGTCTTTTTTTATCTAACCTTCAATTTAATAGATATTTGTTCGCAATTCTTGTTTAGAGAAGTGTATCGGTTTAGACCTCAAATAGTTGAAGGGAGTTTTGATTTGGTTTTATCAAAACCAATAAATGCATTGTTCAGGTCTCTTTTGGGTGGGGCAGATGTATTAGACTTCTTTACTATTCCTCCTTTAATAATTGCAATGATTTTTGTTTCTCGGGGATTAAATCCTGGATTTTTTTCAGTAATTTTATATATGTTACTAGTTATTAACAGTTTAGTTATTTCAGCAGCATTTCATATTTTTGTACTATCTTTAGGTATAGTAACTTTAGAAGTTGATCATACAGTATTAATATATAGAGATTTAGCAAATCTAGGAAAATTTCCTATAGATATATATAGAGAGCCACTCAAAGGCTTTCTGACCTTTATTATTCCTATTGGTACAATGATGACATTTCCTGCCAAAGCTTTAATGAATTTAGTTACAGTTAATACTGTATTAATTTCTTTTCTTATTGGAGGACTGTTTATGTTTTTGTCTATTAAATTTTGGAAATTTGCTTTAACAAAATATTCATCAGCATCAAGTTAAACTTAGGAAATGAATAAGTTATTAATAATTTGTGGTCCAACAGCAACAGGAAAAACTTCTTTGGGTATTTATCTGGCTAAAAGGTTTAAGGGTGAGATTGTCTCTGCGGATTCAAGGCAGGTTTATCAAAGGATGGATATTGGGACGGGGAAGGATATACCTAAAGGTGCAATTTATAAAAAAGTTAATAAAAAAATAGGGGGATATTACGAAACTAATGGTATAAAAATTTGGGGATATGATTTAGTTGATCCTAAAGATGAATTTAATGTCGCACAATATATAAGATTTGCTAGGGAAGTAATAAAAGATATCCACAAAAGAAATAAACTTCCAATTTTAGTTGGAGGTACTGGATTTTATATAAAATCTGTTGTTGAAGGAATTGGTACAGCTGAAATTCCACAAAATATAGCTTTAAGAAAAAACCTTAAAAAAATTCCCAAAGATGAATTATTTGAAAAACTTGCGATTCTTGATTCTTCCAAAGCAGGGTCTTTAAATAAGTCAGATAAGGGTAATCCAAGAAGGCTTTTCCGTGCAATTGAAATTGCCACATGGAGACTTAGTAATTTAGGGTTACAAAATAAGGAAGAAAAATTTGATTACGATACTTTTTTCATTGGCTTAAATATGCCCAAACAGGCTTTGCACAAAAAAATTAAAGTAAGGGTAGATAAAAGAGTAGAAGGAGTCAAAAAAGAGATTTCATATTTGTTAAAACAAGGAATCGATTGGTCTTCCCAATCTATGAGCTCTTTAGGTTATAGGCAATGGAAAGAGTATTTTGAAGGCAAAGAGACAGAAGGAATGGCAATTAATAAATGGTTTTTGGAAGAAAAAAAGTATTCGAAGCGACAGATAACCTGGTTTAAAAAAAATAAAAAGATTTCTTGGTACTCTATAAATAGTTTTAAATGGAAAGAAAATGTGGAAAAGTTTATCGAAAAATGGTATTCTTCAAGTTGAAATATGCCTAAGAAAATTGAAATATCTCACAAAACTATTATCTTTACAGTAGTTTTTTTACTGTCTTTGTGGTTTTTGTTTTTTATTAAAGATATAATTTTTGCCATTTTTATATCAATTTTATTAATGTCTATTTTTAATCCTTTGGTAACAAGGTTCACAAGCTGGAAAATACCTAGGTTTATTGCAGTTTTAATTACATATATCTTGGTTTTAGGGATGTTTGGATTTTCTATTGCTTGGATTATTCCACCTTTAATTGAACAGACAACTAATTTTGTAAATAATATTCCTGTTTTTCTAAAAAATTTGGGTTGGACGGATTTTATAAATTCAAATATATTAAATAGTTTTATGTCCCAAATAGGGGCCTTACCTAGTCAAGCAGTTAAGTTTGGGGTGTCAGTTTTTTCAAATATTATTTCAATTCTTAGTGTTTTAGTACTCTCTTTCTATTTTCTTTTGTATAGGAGTAAGTTAAATGACCAATTAGCTTTTATTTTTGGAGAAGATAGAAAAGCACAGGTTGGTAAGATTATTGATGAGGTTGAGATAAAATTAGGAAGTTGGGCAAGAGGAGAGATTATTTTAATGTTTTTTATAGGACTTCTTACATACATTGGTCTTTTAATACTTGGTGTTCCATTCGCGCTGCCTCTAGCAATAATTGCAGGTATTCTAGAAATTGTTCCAGTTTTGGGACCAAATATTGCGGCAATACCGGCTGTGGTTATTGGTCTAACTATTTCTCCATTAATGGCTTTGGCAGTTGCTGCTTTATGTTTTTTGGTTCAACAATTGGAAAACTATTTATTAGTTCCAAAAATAATGGAAAAATCTGTTGGTGTAAACCCAATAGTAACTTTGATTTCTTTAACAATAGGTTACAGAATGATGGGTATAGTTGGTATTATTCTTTCCGTTCCTTTGTTTTTAACAATTAAAATACTTCTTAAGGAATATTTCAAAGGTAAGTAGTTTTTACCCAAATTTGCCTCTTTTTGGTATAATATGTTTGCTCTGGAGGAAAGACGATTACCCTACCTTCGGGTAGGGAGGAAAGTCCAGGCAGCAAAAGGCAGGGTGGCTATTGTAAGATAGCACGCGTAAGCGCTAGTTTAGAGCAACAGAGACTACAACTCATTTTTAAACTCTAAAGGTTTAAAGAAAGAGGGTGAAAAGGGCAATCCTCCTCGCTGCAACCTCCGAACGGAACGTTATTAGGATGCCTTTCCGAGTTCCAAAGTGAGGGCTTAGATAGATTATCGTCGAGATACAGAACCTGGCTTATTATCCCCCAGAGCACAAAAGGGATAAATGGAAAATAAAGGTTTTTGGAAAATAGGTTTTATACTAATTTCAGTTATTTTACTGATAGTAGTTGGCATGTTGGCATTTTTGTTTGGTAGAGGTGATATTGGATTAAATAATACTAATAAAGAAAATCTTTCCCTTGCTACGGAAAAACCAATAGTTACGTCAACTCCAAATTCAGTTTTAGAGATAGAATCTATTAAGGAGGCAGTTTATGAAAAGACAGGTTTAACTAGCGAAGTAGCTGATGTTACAGTGAGTCAATATACCTCAAATTACGCAAAAGGAGGAGTGAAAGAAAAAGAAGCAGTAGGAGGAGCATATTTTATCGCTGCAAAAGTAGATAATGAATGGATTTGTGTTTATGATGGACAATCACATCCGACATGTCAACAGATAGAGCCCTTTGATTTTCCTAAAAGTTTGGTCCCTGAATGTTTGGATGGAGCTAATAAAGTAGTCGAAAGGTAAATTTAATCTTCACAAACAATTGTTCCAATTTTAGAGCCTTTAATTATTTTTGCTAATTCATCAAGTCTTTTTATATTAAAAACAATTATTGGAATTTTATGTTTTTTACAGAGTGTAAAAGCAGCTGCATCCATAATTTCTAATTCTTTTTTTATTACTTCACTATAGTTAAGTTTTTTGTGTAACTTTGCATTTGAGTTTTTTGAAGGATCACAAGAATAGATTCCATCTACATTGGTTGCCTTAATTAATACGTCACAATTAATTTCGGCCGCTCTTAAAGCTGCCCCTGTATCTGTTGTAAAAAAAGGACTTCCGACTCCTGCTGTAAAAATTACAACTCTTCCCTTTTCCAAATGTCTTATTGCCCTTCTTCTTATGTAAGGTTCTGCAACAGCTTTTATTTCAAAAGCCGTCATCATTCTTGTTGGCATTCCCTGTCTTTCAAAAGCTTCTTGAAGTGCCATTCCATTTATTACAGTTGCAAGCATTCCCATGTAGTCAGCTGTTGGTTCATCAACTTTACTTGTTCTTTCTCTTCCTCTAAAAATATTTCCTCCACCTACAACTATAGCTAACTCTACTTTTGTTTCTTTACAGATTTTTATTAATTTATTGGAGATTTCATTATAGGCATC
>JAHKAL010000071.1 GCA_018826545.1 Patescibacteria group bacterium
ATATTTGTTGTTCTTGATCTTATGGTTCCAATTAATTTTTCTGGATTTGTTGTAGCTAAAATAAAAATTACATGACTAGGCGGCTCTTCTAGAGTTTTTAAAAGCGCATTTGAGGCCTCAAGCGTTAACATGTGCGCTTCATCAATTATGTAAACCTTTTTTTGGGCTTTAGCTGCTGAAAGCTTAACCGCTTCTCTTAAGGCCCTAATGTCATCAATCCCACGATTACTAGCTGCATCTAGCTCAATAACATCAATATTATTACCATTTGTAATACTTTTACATTGGTCACATTTGTTACATGGAACACCTTTTACCTTTGGTTTCTCACAATTAACAATCTTAGCTAGAATTCTTGCAGCTGATGTTTTTCCAGTTCCCTTAGGACCTGAAAATAAAAATGCATGTGGAATTTTTCCGGATTTTAAAATTTTAGAAAGAGATTCACGAATCTCTTTAATATCTAACTGTTCAATAGTTTGAGGTCTATATTTTAAATAATATGTATTATTCATGGTGTTTTCCTAACAGATGTTCCCCCGCATGTAGCAATAACTCAATTGCTTTTTCATCTATTAATTTTTTCTCAATTTGTGCTTCCTTTATAACCATCGGGTAACAAAGAATAATTTCTCCAAGATAAATTTTGTCAGGTGGATAAACAAACTTTCCCTTAGTCTCCTCAGTTGTAAACGATAACACGTTGTGTATCTTTTTGTCATTAAGATATTTTTTACAAATATTTTTCATCTTTTTCTCACCAACAATAGAAACAGAAACTTGAGCATCAGATACAATGCCGTTTTTTTTAAAAAAGTCTCTTAATACTTTTTTTATTTTAGGACTACCAATAGGATAATTTTCACTTTTTGAAACAAGTACTGAAATCATAATATAAACTTAACTTAATAATTTTTCTTTTACTAACAGCGAAACCCTAGATCCTTCAACCGTTCCTTTTACCTTACCCATCACAATACCTATTACTTTGCCCATATCTGAAATTGATGAAGAATTAGTCTTAAGAATTGTCTCAATAACTATCTTTTCCAATTCTTCTTCACTCATCTCTGGGGGAAGAAATTCTTGAAGTATTTCTAATTCTTTTTGTTCTTTTTGGGCTCTATCAGTAGCTCCTGCTTTTTCATAGGCCTCAATTGCTTCTTTTCTTTTTTTAGCTTCCTTTCTTACAACTACAATTTCTTCCTCTTTATCTAACTTATGTTGTTTTGCAATAAACTCATAATTTAAGGCGGAAGACAAAAGCCTTAGAGTAGAAAGTCTAATTTCTTGCTTTGCTTTAAGAGCTTCTCCAATTTTCTGAGTTATTGTATCTGCTATCATAAATTTTCTTTTATTTTATCAGCAATCTTTTGCATTTCACCTTCATTGAATTTTTCAAATACATTAATATCTACTACTGGTCCATGTAAATCTTTTTCGTATCTAGGAATTACTCTTATGTGCGCATGTGGAACTTCAAGTCCCAAAGTAAGAAAAGATATCCATTTAGAATTAAAGGCTTTTTGAGCAGCTAAACCGACTTTTTTAGCAACCTCAAAATAATCTCCAAAATTTTCTACATCATATACCCACTTGACATGCTTTTTAGGTATTACTAAACAATTTCCTCTTGAAAGTGGGCGAATATCTAAAAAGGATAAGAAATCGTTATCTTCATAGACTTTATAACAAGGCAACTCACCTCTAACAATCCTGCAAAAAACACAATCATTATTCATATCAAGGTCAAGTATATAAATAATGTTTCACACAAACAATATGAAAAAACTACCGATTTTGAGGAATTTTTTAAATTAATGACATTATTACTTTTGCAAGCTTGTCTGAATCATGTCTAATAAGACTCCTTTTAAGTTTATCTGTTAAATATTTCAGGTGAACCTTTGAAGATATAAAATCTTTTCTTATTACTCTAAATCTATTTTCATTTCCCAAGTCATCCACAACTGGATGAGCCTTTTCCTCTTTGTATCTTCCAAGAATTCCTTTTGGAAAATTTTTTGAATTATTTACTAAACAGTAATCTAATACCTTCCCGCCTATATATTTTTGTAAAGTATTAACATGATCTTTTGCAGAAAAATCATTAGTTTGACCAAATCTAGTCATCAAGTTAACTATATATAGTTTTTTTGCTTTTGAAGTTTTAATAGCTTTAGCTATTCCATCAACAACAATATTTGGAAGTATACTTGTGTACAAATCTCCTGGTCCAATAACAATTAGATCTGCATTCTTTATTTCTTTAATAGCTTTAGGGTTAGCCTTTGCTTTTGGAATAAGTTCAAGCTCTATAATTTTATAGTTTCCTTGTTTTTCCCCTGGTTCATCAATTGAATGCTCTCCTAATACTTGTTTTCCATTTTTGTACCTCGCAACTAAATGTGAATCACTAAAAGTTACAGGAATAATCTTTCCTTTTGTATGCAGTATCTTACAAGTTTCTTCAATCGCTCTATCTTGAGATTTAAAAATATCAGTGAGAGCCGCCATAAAAAGATTTCCAAAGGTCATTCCAGAAATCCCTACCCCCGAAGAATATCTATAAGTAAATAATTTTCTTAAAAGTTCATTTTCATTCTCATCAGCCAAAGCAACAATACATTGCCTCAAGTCAGAAGTAGGAAGAAGGCCAAATTCATCCCTTATGACACGGTTGCTTCCACCATCATCCATCATGGAAACAATAGCAGAAAGATTCAATGGATATTTTTTAAGACCAGAAAGAGAAACGAAAGTTCCAGTTCCACCACCTATCACAACAACTTTTTTCTTTTTTGTCATACTTTGATTTTATTTTACTGTAACAGATTTTGCCAGATTTCTTGGTTTATCAGGATTTAATCCCTTTTCCAATGTAAGATAATAGGCTAAAAACTGAATTGGAATAATGTTTGCAATAACAGATGCCTCTTTTAGATCAGGTACTTTTAACCAGTAATCAAAAACTTTTTCATTTATAGGTGAAATCCCAATAATATATGCCCCTCTAGCTTTTAGCTCTTGTGTGTTTGAAAGAATAGCATTTTTGGAATCATCGTTTGCAACTATTGCAATACAAGGAGTTTTTTCTTCAACTAAAGCAATTACTCCATGTTTTAACTCTCCCCCAGCAAATCCTTCAGCATGTATATAAGATGACTCTTTTAATTTTAAGGCAGCTTCTAAGGCAGTAGCATAGTTTAATCCTCTTCCTATTACATAAATATGTTTTTGGTTTTTTAATTTTTTTGCAAGTAATTTAATTTTTTGAATATATTCCTTTTTATAAAAAAATCTAATTTTATTAGATGTCTCTAAAAGAAGTTTTTGGCCTACTTTATATTTATCTGCTACTTTATAGGCAAGTAGTAAAAAAATACTGAGTTTTGCAATATATGATTTAGTTGATAAAACTGATTTTTCAGGACCTGCATTCAAATGAATCGAAAAATCAGAAATTCTTTCGATGGAAGAACCTGGAACATTAACTAAAGCAAGTATCTTTGATTTGTGCTTTTTTGCAGCTTTTATTGCCTCCAATGTATCTATTGTCTCCCCAGACTGGGAAGCTGCAATCAAAAGAGATTGAGGAATAAGAAAATGCTGAAAATATTCAAACTCACTACTAACAGAAAAGTTAACATGTTTTTTGGCAATTTTTGAAAAAAGGTAAGTTGCTGCAATGCCCGCATGTGAAGCAGTTCCACAAGCACTAAAATAAGTTCCAACTGCTTTTTTGATTAAATCCGAAGCTTCAGTAATTTCTTCTGTACTATTCTGAGCAATTCTTTTTATTACATCTGGTTCTTCATAAATCTCTTTAATAAGAAAATGCTTGAACTTTCCTTTATCAGAAGTTTCTTTTTGGATCTTAATATTAGAAACTTTTGCTTTTTTAATCTTTCCATCTTTAATTTTAAAAATATTATTATCTTTTATAACTATCCCCTCATTATCCTTAATTAGAATAAGCCTATCTGTATACTCTGATATTGTTGGAATATCAGAAGTAATTAAATATCCTTCTTTCAAAATTCCAGCCACCAAAGGTGAACCATTCTTAAAAGCAACAATTTCATCTTTACTATTTATTGCAACAAAAGCATTAAGGCCTTGAATTTTTTGAAAAGTTTTAAAAGCCGATTCAGTAAAATTTTTATTTTTTTTGTTCTCTTCCTCTATTAAATGAGGAATTACTTCTGTATCTGTTTGAGATATTAATTTATGACCTTTTTTAATAAGATCTTTCTTAATTATTTCAAAATTTTCGATTATGCCATTGTGAACTACCGCAATATCTTTATTACAATCTAAATGTGGATGAGCATTTTTTTTGGTTACTCTACCATGTGTCGCCCATCTTGTATGACCGATTCCAACTTTCGATGACAAATCATTTTTAAAAACTAATTTTTGAAGATTTTTAACTTCTCCAATTTCTTTATAAATATGAATTTTTTGATTGGATACAAATGCAATTCCTGAAGAATCGTAACCTCTGTACTCAAGTTTCAAAAGTCCATCACAAAGAAACTGGGGAAATAATTTTCTTGCCTTACCTTTATATGCAAAAATGCCACACATTTATATTTTGTAATCCTATCACAGACATTTTACCTATTCAATTTTTTTAGAATTTTATCAAAAGGAAGTACCTCAATTTCCTCTGAAGTTCTTTCTTTATACTCAATCAAATCTTTTGTCTTAGTAGATACTACTAACCTAACTGGAATTCCAATTAAATCTGCATCTTTAAACTTTTCCCCTGCTGAAACATCTCTATCATCAAACAAGACATCTATGCCTTCTTCTTTTAATTTTTTGTAAATGTTTTCACCTTTTTTATCAATCCCAATTAAATGAACATCAAAAGGAGAAATTTCCCTGTTCCAGATAATACCTTTTTTATCATGAGAGACTTCCACCCAAGTTCCTATAAGTCTTGTTGTTCCAAAACCATAACTCCCAAAATAAACAGGTTTTTTACCTCCATCTTTATCGGTAAAGTAAACTTTCATTCTTTCTGAGTACCAAGTTCCAAAAGGAAAGATATTTCCAACCTCGATTGATTTTGCCTCCAAAATTTTACCTTTTTTACATTTTGGACAAACTTCACCTTTTTTACCTTCGAATATTTCATTATTTTGGCCCCAATCACATTTAGGGCAATAATAAATAGTATCTTCACCAGCAGGACTGATTACTTGAAATTCATGGGTTATATTTTTAGTAAATACTCCTCCTGCTGCTTCAGTTATTTTAAAAGTAAGTCCAATTTTTTCAAATATTTTTGAATATGCTATTTTCACTTTTTCATAAAAATCCCAAAAATCTTTTTGACTAGAATGAACAGAATATAAATCTTTCATTAAAAATTCTCTCCCTCTTAATATTCCTGATTTCGCACGAAGTTCATTTCTGAATTTTGTAGAAAAATGATACAAAGCAATTGGTAAATCTCTGTACGTCTTTAGATTCTTTCTTATAAGATCAAGTAATATCTCTTCATGGGTAAATGAAAGTGTAAATTCTTTGTCTCTTGAATCTTTAAACTGATACATAACTTCTTTTGCGCTATCCCATCTACCTGTTTCATTCCAAATATTTTTAGGGTGCATTAAAGGCATTAATACTTCCTGTGCCCCAATGGAGTTCATCTCCTCACGAATAATATTGTTAATTTTATTTAAGACTCTAATTCCCATTGGAAGAAGTGTCCAACTACCTGTCATTAACTGATCAATAAAACCCGCTCTTACCAGAAGTTTATGATTAATGCTTTGGGCATCCTTTGGAGCTTCTTTTAATGTTTTAGGGAATAAAATAGACTGTTTCATTTTTCAAATTATTTTACTACCGAATCTAAAAATTTCGAAATACTTCCTCCAGCCGCAATTAATCTTTGAATATCTTTAGCGGTTAGGATAACAAGCAGGATTAATAAAAGTATCATGCCAATTGAATGAGCCAAATTTTCAACTTTAGGTAAAACCTTTTTTCCAATAATAGTTTCAATTGCAATAAAAAGAACTCTTCCTCCATCCAGTGCTGGAAAAGGAATAATATTTAAAATAGCTAAATTAACTGAAAAAATTCCTATAAAGTTTATCAGGGATAATATCCCATATTTTGCAGCTTCAGTGGTTATGGCAAATATTCCGACAGGTCCTGAAACATCTTGTGGAACCTTACCTGAAAAAAGACCAACAATCATAGAAGATAATCCCTGAAATATTGTGATTCCCCAAAATATTGCTTCTTTAAAGCCGTAATAAATTCCAATAAAAGGTCTTTTCCAGATAGGCGGATAATATGTCTCAGTTGAAGTAATAATAATTCCTAAAGGGCCTTCATTTTCCGGTGGATTAATTCTTGGGGTAATTCTAATTTTTTTAGTTTCACTTTCCTCACCTATCGTTCTTTCTATCTCAACTAATACTTTCTGATCTAGTTTTTCATTTACCAAAGAAATAAATTCCGAAGTATCTGAAACGTTTATTTCGTCAACTTTTTTAACAATATCTCCAACCAATACACCTGATATTTGAGCCGGGGAACCTGAAACTACTTCAACAACTTTTACTTCACCTGTACTTCTTGGAATCCCAGAAAAAGAGTATGTAATACTAAAAGCTAAAATTCCGACAAAAAAATTCATTAATACTCCAGCTGTGATAATAAATATTCTTGTTTTTTTACTCTTTTTTAAGAAAGATCTTTTTGGATATTTAATAGCCTCTTCTGAATTTTCACCATGAAGTTTAACAAATCCACCAAAAGGAAGAGCATTAATAGAATAAATTGTTTCTCCAATTTGTTTACCAAAAATTCTCGGTGGAAGACCAATACCGAATTCTTCAACATAGACACCTGATTTTTTTGCAGCCACAAAATGCCCAAGTTCATGAACTAAAATTAAAAATGACAAAACTAATACTGCAGTTAATATCGATCCAAACATCTTTTAAAGTATATCCTAAGAAGCTTTAGTTGATAAGAGAAAATTAAATTTGCAAAAGTTCTTGCTTTTTCCTATTTCCAATTTCTTCAATCTTTTCAATATGCTTATCTGTTAGTTCTTGCATTTCCTTTTCCTGATCAAACTTTTCATCTTCTGAAATTTCTTTTTTTTCAAAAGATTCTCTTATATCTCTCATTGCTCCACCCCTTAATTGTCTTACCATTACTTTTCCATTTTCTAATTTTGTTGATAAAAGTTTTACATATTTTTCTCTATCTTCCGTTGTTAAAGGAGGAAAGGAAATCCTTATTATTTCCCCATCAACTGAAGGATTCAAACCAAGATCGGTAAGTGCGATTCCTTTTCTAATCTCGCCAATTATTGATTTATCCCAAGGATCCAAAACTATAGTCTGGTTATCTGGAGCTGTTATTGTTGCCAATTCTTTTACTTTTAGTTTTTGGGTACCACCATAAGCATTAATTATTATGTCTTCTACTAAAGAAGGGGTGACTCGACCAGTTCTTATACTACCTGCATCTATGGAAACAATATCAACTACTTGTTGCATTTTTGTACGTATTGAAGTTTCGTCCATTTACTTACCTAATTCTATACGAAAAATTCTACCTATGCGAATATTTTCTCCGGTTTTTACTATTACCTCTTTTACCAAATCTGAAATTTTCTTACTTGGATCTTTAATAAAATCTTGCTTCAGAAGATCATCTGCATCTTTAGGATTAAGTGAAGCAATTTGTAAAACTAAATCATGAGCCAGGACCTTAAAAAGTTCATTTCTTGCAACAAAGTCTGTCTCACACAATAATTCAACCAATGATGCAACCTTTCCTGAATGATGTGAATATACTTCCACTAAACCTTGTAAGGTCTCTCTCCCTTGCCTTTTAGCTATTTTTTTAAATCCTTCTTTTTTGAGAAGTTCAATTGCC
This sequence comes from Patescibacteria group bacterium, assembly GCA_018826545.1. Lineage (GTDB taxonomy): Bacteria > Patescibacteriota > Microgenomatia > UBA8517 > UBA8517 > JAHKAL01. Next base: position 7,921 of record JAHKAL010000071.1, read on the forward strand.
TTTTTTTCGTCTCCCTTATATTCTTCTAATATTTTTTTTACTCTAATTACTGGAGCTCCTGTTTGTTCTCTTACTTTTTTAATTAATTCAACAGAAATTTTCATTTTTTGTCAGTTTTTTCTGGTTTTTCTGGTTTTGGACTTTTCTTACCCTCAAGAATTGCTTCTTTTACCAAATCTAACACATAAATTAATGCTTTTGAAGCATCATCATTCATTGGAATTGGGTAATCAATATCTGTAGGATCTGAATTCGAGTCAACAATACCGACAATAGTTACTTTTGATCTAACTGCTTCTCTAATTGCAGAGTTTTCTTTATGTATATCAACAACAAATATGACATCGGGTACTTTTTTGAGTGTTGAAATACCACCAAAAAACCGCTCTAACCTGTCAATTTCCCTTTGAATCAAAAGTCTCTCTTTTTTAGTAAAATCTTTGTATTCTCCTTGTTCCTTTTTTTCTTTCATTTCGGAAAGTTTTTTAATAGATTTTCCAATTTGTTCGAAATTACTAAAAGTACCACCAAGCCATCTTTCGGAAATATAAGGACAATCTATTTCCTTACCAATCTCGATAATCTTTTCTTTAACTTGTTTTTTAGTTCCCAAAAGAAGAACTACTTTACCTTTGGAAACTTCCTCTTTTAAAAATTCTAAAGCTTCTTCGATTAATAATTTCGTCTTAATCAAATCAAATACATGAACTCCATCTTCTATTCCATATAAATATTCGTCCATTTTCGGATTCCAACGTTTGGCTTGATGCCCAAAATGTGCACCTCCCTTTAATAATTCTTCAGCTGATACTTTAATTGTCATTTAAAATGAAATCATTGTTTCCTTGTCCCGCCACTTACCGGAAGATTCCAGGAAACATAAGTAAGTGTGTGTTTTTATACTCTTCTGGTATTCTATCAATTTAATTTATTTTTTTCAATTAGACTATTAATTAAGTTTTCCAAAAGAGATTGTATGGTCATTGGACCTACTCCACCCGGAACAGGTGAAAGAAAAGAAACTTTACCTAGTACTTCCTCAGTTTTAACATCTCCATTTGGTGCTCCCACATCAATAATAATAGAATTTTCTTTAACTAAATCTTTACCAATAATTCCAGGTTCCCCTGTAGCACTTATTAAGATATCTGCTTCTTTTGAATAATTTGATATATCAGAAGTTTTTTTATGAAGTAAACTTACAGTTGCCCCTTTATCAGTTAAAATATGACTTAATGGCTTTCCTAAAATTTCACTGGTTCCGATAATAACAATTTTTTTACCATTTAAATTTACTTTCGAAAATTCTAAAACTTTCAGTACACTCAAAACTGTTGCAGGAATAAATCTAGGGTTTCCAATAAGTAGTAGTCCTAAATTTTCAGGAGACAAACAATCAAAATCTTTTTGAGGAGAAATAGAAAGTGCAATTTTAGCCCATTCTTCGTTTTTAAAATCATTACTTCCAGAAGGCTTCTGAACTAAAATCCCATGAACGCTGTTATCTTTATTTAATCTTTCTACTATTGAAATTATCTCTGAAACATTATTTGAGTTTATTTTAAAACTTAGAAACTTTATTCCAACCTCTTTAGCAGCTTGTCCTTTAAGTCTTGTATAAAGAACTGAACCAGGATCTGCTGAAAGATAGACACTAGCAAGACAAGGCTTG
>JAHKAL010000072.1 GCA_018826545.1 Patescibacteria group bacterium
ACTAATATATCACTTTGAGAGCCATCGCCATTCTTGATATAGTGCTTACTGTTACCTAAATTCAGATTATTAACAACACCTTCAAAAACAACACTTAAAGGGTTTTCTTTTGTTGCTCTCCAATATGAGCAAAATACAACCATAGAAAATACAAAGACAGAAGCAAATATTATCCAATAAATAGAAGCGTGTTTCATAATAAAATCTAGAAAACTACTTAACTATATTGAGGATAGAATGTAGAAATAAAGAAGTCAATAAAATAAATATAAAATTTAGCCCAAATAAACTCTATCTGATACTAAAACTCTCTTAACAATAACTATTTATATTGCTAACTGTTTTTGTCAATTAAAAACATCCATACCAGATCTGTTAACAAGTTGTAGTATAATGACAAATCCTTGTTCTGGGGAGGATGAAAAAACATTCATACTTTCAAGTTTAGTTAAATCTTCAGATAGATTATTACCTATTGGGATAAGGGCATTATTGAACATATTGAGTAATTCTTGAGAAGTAAGCTTATGGGAATTTTCCCTTGAACTATCAGTCGCTATTAACACAATGCGATTATCCCAAAACTTTGTGAACTCATTTTCTAAATCATTATTTATTTGATAAAATCCGTCATTAAAATAATCGGATATTTGTAAGGCTTCTTCTGGTGTTAATTTGTTTATTTCAAATGTCGGCCATTGATAAGGATCCCCTGGTTGTTCATACACTAAAGTATCTATTTCTACTCTAATCATACCATTTCTATAAAGCAAATTTGCATACAACAATCCCCCAGAACCTTCATCTACTAATTCATAAGATAAAGTAAATCCTTTCATTATTACAAAAGAAGAAGAATCTCCAATCTCACTCATATATATCAATGAATCTGATGGTTGAGTCGAAAACCACTTCTCTAAAGTTGGAATTTTTTCAGGGTTAAGTGATGAACTAAAATCGTAGCCTACACTCATTTCCTCCCACTGTCCGGTTTCCATATTAATTGCTTCAACCATCTCTCCAGATTCATCAAACCTTACCCAACCAAAGCTTTCAGTCCACTTAATATCCCCCGTTACCTCCAATGGTCCAAATCCTTCTGGAATATCATATCCGGTTTTCAAAGGAATACCATTGGGTCCAAATTCAACAGGTGGATATTGTCTAAATTCACTTTTAGAGATATCTATGGGAAGTAAAAAAGTATGCCAGTTTCCATCATCCATTTTAGCCTCAATTGCCAAAGAGTAACTTTCCGGATTTTCTTCTTCAAAAAAAGGAACAATATGTACATTCTCTGACTTGGGATGGAACGGTCTTTGATTCTCTGCAGCATTTCCCCAATATGACCACCAATTATTAATAACACTTACTTTTTCTTTAAAACCCTCGGAATCTATAACAGTTAATTGTTCTTCTGAATAAGATCCACCTGCATTCGGAGAAGTTTCAGTTACTTTAAGTTTGGGAAAAAGAGTAGGAACTGGTGTTGGTTCTGCAGTTTCTGTAAAAACTGCAGTTTCTACTATTGGAATAGGTTCTGTCTGAATATCAATTGTAGGAATAACTTGCTTACAGGAAGAAAGAAGCATGGAAGCTACAGTACAAGTTAAAAGGGCTTTTTTAGCCTTTTGTGATAATTTCGAAGATGAAGCCCAAGCTTGTAAACCTTCAAAATTTTCTTTTAAACCCTGGGCAAAAGATTTACTTTCTACATTTTTATCAACAAAAGTTATCGCTTTTAATAAATCCTTTTGAGACAAACCATAAGGTTGCAAATTATCTTTATCTTCCATTTCTTTTTTCATTTTAATAAAAAAATACCTCCTAAAAAAGGAGGTAAAAGCATTCTAATGCCTTTCGGCTATATTTAAACAAATTAGTAAGGCAGTTCTTCATACTCCTTTTAAACTTGTGTCTATAGTATTTTAGTTTTTTTCTTCAAATAAGTCAAAATACTGTGCTGGATCGACATATGTTCTGTTCCCCCTTTCTGCATAAGATGAAGGTTCTGATATAAAAATTCTTCCTGGATAGATCTATTGAATCTTACGGGAGATTTAGTAAATTTTTTGAATTTTTGATTCACTATAATCTGAAAATCTTGTGTATATATAAATGGAGAACCTATGTCTGTACTGCACAACTAAATAGTTACAGGAAATTATTGATTTTAGCCAATCGCATAGATTCATTATGAAAAAATTTCTTTACTTCATTCCACGAAACTTTAACTAGCATTTTTGGTAAAAGATCATTTTCTGCATCTTCAAAATAATCAAAACTTCTTATTAAATGGTAGGTTTTATCATTTAAATCGAAAAACTTCTGGTCATAAAATGACAACATTTCATCTAAAGTGTATTTTTTACTCAGAAAATATAAGTCAATAAAATCGCGTTTGGTACCTCTATCTCCCAAAGCTGATACTTTCATAGCCGCAATATCCTTTAAATTTAATAGATTGATACCCATAAATGAATGTGTTTTTGCAAGAAGAGGATATTTGTAATAAAAAAGACTAAATTTTGTTACCCCAACTTTTCCCCAAACTGTTCGCCATGCAACCCCATCTTTTTTAAACTCTGGCAATTTTTGTAAGTCTGCTAACAATATTTTTTCTTCAAGTTCTTCTTGCGTAAAAAAATCTAAATCAACAGAAATCCTATGTCCTAAATGTAATGCCAATGCAGTGCCACCAGCTAGATATGACTTTTTAATGATTGGGATATTTGAAACTAACTTGATAGCCCGAATTGTATCGGGGAGTAACGTTTTTGTAAACATAATATTTTTGTACGGTCTATTTTATATAAATCTGCCCAGAAATTGGCTGTTTTTTGTGATAGATCTCGGCTTTTCATTATAGTATCTTTAATATCTTTTTTGGAATAATTATTAATAAGCCATTTTATCGAATTAGTATCACCTCTATCTAACACTCTTTTAATAATAAACTGGGTATTGTCTAGACTGAGTTTAGAAAAATCTATATCCCAAAAATAGGGCTTAAAACTAAGAGGAAGTTTGTTTTTCACCCTTAAATTATACCACAAATTATGACAACGCTTCTTTCCACCATCCTTTGTATAAACCATGAATATTTACAACATTTCTCCTTTCTAGATGAATCTATTGAATCTTATGGAAGATTTAGCAAGATCGAAGAAACATTAGTGTTTCCTGTTTTAATACTTTCCTAATTTTATTAAATTTTTTGTAAGGTAAAAGGGTGCTTAAATCTTCAGTTAAAATTTTTTCGTTGAAATTATTTTCAATAAAATCAATTAAATTCCCAATAAATTTTTTGACATCAATATTCATTCTTTCTTCTATTATCTCTTTTTTAAATTTATATCCTTGTGAGAAAAAATAATGAATATCATAAATATCCCTACCTGCTATTTTTTGATGTTTATTATACCTATCAATAGGAGCAACTAATTTATTGGCAAACATTGTTTCTATTGTCTGGCAATTAACTAATCTATCAATTTCTTGCAAGTAAATAGTTTTATAATCATTTGATTTAAAAATATCTTCATAGACACTTAATTTAAGTGTATTTCGCAAACCTTGTGGAGCCATATATTTTAATGTAAACAATAATGTTTTCTCATTATTGTTTCCAATCGTTAAATCTAAACTTTTAAATATTTTTTTAAATTCTTTTCTTAATTCATCTCGATTACTCCCTTTTTTTAAATCAAAGTCCAAATCGATTGAAAATCTATCTAAAAATCCAAGCATTGCAGCACATGTTCCACCCTTAAAATAAGTATTTTGGGAAAGAACTGAATTATCAACAACTGCAATTAATAATTTTTGCAATTGCACTTTATGTAAAATGTCTTCTTGGCGTATTTGTATCATATTTTATTATCGAAATAATATTTGGGATTAAAATAAATCATATCAGAAATTGCCCTTTGCTTTGTAGCTATAAAATAGCCGTCTTTTTTTTCTACACCATCAGGATTAAATAGAATTTCAGGTTTTAATTGTCTATAAATATATTGAGTTTTGTTGAATTCTATTTTTAGTGACACTGATGATACAAAAGTTATTGGATAAACTTTTTGATTTATCACCCCTTCTTTAAATAAAACAGTTTCACAGCTTACATAGCAAAATTTGTGTATCAAAACTGTACCTAATCTAAATTTATCAATTTCGTCAATTGGTAAAGTAGAATAAAGACCTTTGGTAAGTTTAATAAGTATTCCTTTTTTAAGGTAACGTTTGATGGTTGTATAAAGCGTATTACGGTTACTGATTCCCCACAAAAGAGCCAAATCCTGTGTATGAAAAAGGTTTTGATTAGATTTAAGTAATAAATTTAGTTTAGTTATCTGGGTCATTATTGTACAGGATAACAGAACGTAGATTATTTGTCAAGTCCTTGTATCAAATTGATATAAATTCGACATTCATTCTTTTTTTGAATAGATCTATTGACTCTTAAGGGAAATTTAATAAATTTTTTGAATATTTTGATTTACTATAGTCTGAAAATTATCAGCAAAAGACTTAACACTTGCAGGATTTTCAATAAATGGCAAGAGATCTTGCTTTAAAAACTTAGGAGTAACTACCTTTACTTTCTCTTTTAACCTTTCAAATGCTTCATTTTTACACTGCAGGGATTCTTTTAAGAGATTCCTAACCAGGAGTGGGTTTTTGTCCTTGTTGGCAAAATAAACCTGTTTTAAGTTATTGATTAACATAGGTTTTAATATATTTGTAAACTTTAGCCATTTTTACACTTCCAGATAAAACAACATATTTTTTAAACTCTACCAAGTCGCTTTTGTTGAAATTATCCCAGTTAATTCTAGTCTGATCTATATCAGCCTTAAGATTGGTCACTTTTTTAAGATAAAAATAATCAAATAGAGCCTTGGCAGTGGTAGCTACATAAACAACTTTATCCTCCCAATATTTCTGTTCAAAACCGGTAAACAAACTCTTTTTGATATTTCTGTAGGAAAAAACTCCCAGGTCTTGAGAATAAACCCATGGATTTTTGGTGGTAATTGAGGTTAAGGCAAAAACTGATTCCGGAATTAGACCTTTTTCGGCCAAAACATATTCCAGTGAAATATACGAAGGAGACCTTAAAACATTAGCTATATATTCCAAATAGGCTTTTTTATTCACCCTGTCTACAAAAGGAGAAGAAACATAAGTTCCTTTTTTTAATGTTTCCAAATATCCAATTTTAGTCAACTGAGCCAATTTGGCATCCAGATTTTTACCTTCTTTTCCAATAAGAACAGCTAAAGCCTTTTTGCTTAAAAATGGCAAGCTTTCCACTTCTTTTTGATATTTTATTCCAGTAATACTAATCATTTGTTAGTAATTATGGAATATAATTGCTAAAAAGTCAAGTTGATAGACAAAATTACCCCTCCTAAAATCAATAAACTAATAGTCCATATTATGGAAAATAAAATAAATAGATTCCTCAAAATTGTCAAATTACAGGGATTCATACTCCCCAAAATATGCATATTACGGAAATTTGCGCACGCTATTAACAAATAAGAAAATTAGGTAATTTTTAAACAATGAAGACCTAAATACTCTTTTCTTAAAATCCCTAAGAAGCCAACGTACAACAGCTTCTTGACTTATTCAGGTGAATTTGCTAAAACATGCTTGTAGCATGAAGATTATTCATCATCATATTTTTATGAAAGGAGTAAAAAGCGCCTAGAGGCGTTTTTTTTATTTATGGCTGTTATTATTAAGAACCAAAAATTTGAACCCAAAGACTTGGTCGCGGTTGCGAGAAATCGTGAAACTCTTGAAATTTCTTCTGAAAGCAAAGCTAAAGTGCTAAAAGCAAGGAGTGTCGTTGAAAAGGCCGTAGAAGATGGAAAAGTGATATATGGCATTTCGACTGGTTTTGGAGCTTTCAAAAATAAAGTTATAAGTAAAGAGGAAACGGGTAAGCTGCAAGAAAATTTGATCCTTTCCCACTCTGTAGGAGTTGGTGACTATTTACCAACGGAGGTGGTGAGAGGACTCATATTTTTGATGATAAATTATTTATCCAAAGGATTTTCCGGGATTAGATGGGAGACAATCGATACGATGCGTGAAATGTTAAATAAGGGTGTGCATCCGCTGGTACCCGAAAAGGGTTCAGTTGGATCCAGTGGAGATCTTGCTCCATCCGCTCATATGGCGTTAGTTCTTATAGGAAAAGGTGAGGCAGAATATAAAGGGAAACAAATGTCTGGCGCCCAAGCAATGAAACTAGCTAAAATCAGACCGGTAAAACTTAGTTCAAAAGAGGGTTTGGCAATTATTAACAACACTTCAACGATGACGAGTATTTCTTCAATATTGTTGCATGACACAGAATGGTTAATAAAGGTTTCTACAATCTCCGCAGCGATGTCTCTTCAGGCCTTAAGAGGGACCGATAGAGCATATGACGCCAGGATTCACGCAATTAAGCCACACAAGGGCCAAATAGACACAGCTAAAGAGCTAAGAGCTTTGCTAAATGGAAGCACCTTTGTCGATAAGTCAAGAATCCAAGAGGCTTATTCTTTCAGATGTGCCCCCCAAATTCATGGGGCAATAAGGGAAGCCTATGATTATGTAAAACATGTTGTAACAACAGAAATGAATAGTGTAACTGATAATCCATTGGTATTTACTGACAAAGGGATAAACGTCATTTCTGGTGGAAATTTTCATGGAGAACCTGTTGCAATTGCAATGGATACGCTTGGAATTGCACTCTCTGAAATTGGAAATGTTTCTGAAAGAAGAACAGCATCTCTTGTAGACCCGGCTACGAACAATGGTCTGCCAGCTTTCCTTGTCGAAAAGGGAGGTTTGAATTCAGGCCTTATGATTATTCAATATTCGGCTGCATCACTTGTTTCTGAAAACAAAGTGCTAGCCCACCCCGCATCGGTTGATTCAATACCCACCTCCGCAAACATTGAAGATTTAGTATCAATGGGTACAATAGCTGCAAGAAAGGCAAGGGAAATTTTTGAAAACTCAGCAAATGTGTTAACGATTGAGTTAATTGTGGCTTGTCAGGGAATAGATATGAGGAAAATGGCCGATAAAAGTCTTAAATTAAGTCCTGGAACACAAAAGATATATGATTTTATTCGAAAAATAGTCCCATATTTCCCAGTTGATACAATTTACTACCCATATATGAGAGCCCTTCGAAATAATCTTGAAAAAATCGCCAATTTGATCAAATGAAGGAAAGCAAGGAAACGGTGCAGGGTCTATCAAAGAGCATTCTTCCAACAACTTTCCCACACAAAAAAAAATTATTCAAACTGCTAAACTTTTTACTAAAGTTTTTGCAGGAAGTCCTTGGTTTGAAGACTCAAATTCACTTGAATCCACAACAAAACTTGTATCTGATGCTGTAAGTAAAGACTGCTCGATAATGTTTCTGCTAGAAAATAATGGTAGTACCATGGGCTTTGTTTGGGGGTATCCAAAAAAGGTTGATGATTATTACAAAAGATTTGAAGATAATACAAATCTTGTCAACAAACTTAAAGAAGAATTTGGAAATAATGAATAGTTTTTCTCCTTAGCAGAAATTGGAATCAACCAAGAATATAGAGGATTAGGTCTTGGGAAATTATTAGTAACTAAATTTTGGGAAGAGCTGAGAAAATGAACCTACCAATCACTATGGACTAGATATAATACAATACCGGCGCCAATTTGTTTAAACCATGGATTTAACCAAATCTTTGGACCAAAATTAGTTTCTGATAGTTAAGGAAAAATAGTTATGTCAGGGGTACTATAATCGGAACTGATCGAACTATGCTCGAGCGTGTTTTGTTTATAAAAAAATTAAAATGGCAATTGAAAGATTAGATCAAATAACAAACCAAAAAGACAGAGAATTGGTTGAATTGTTACAGAACTTAGTACGCATCCCGTCCTGGGTTCCGCAGGAACCGGCCGAAGCAAAACTCACACAAAATGGAAACTGTGTTGTGGATTTCTTAGAGAATTGGATCAAATCAAATACCACATTAAGCGTTGAAAGGCAAAAATTAGACGGGGATCGTTTTAATTTAATAGCAAGTAACGGTCAGCCCGATTTAGTTTTTTTGGGCCACACTGATACAGTTCCCCCATCTCAAGGGTCGCCTTATGGGCAACTTGAAGCTGAGATCCACGACGGAAAAATCTGGGGAAGAGGTACAACAGATATGAAATCCGGCGTGGCTTCAATGATCCATGCGCTTTCTTTAACTCCAGAAGCAAAAAATGTCTGGGCAATGTTTTATGCAGATGAAGAATATGACTTTCTTGGTATGAAGGCTCTTGTTAAAGATTACAGTGATTTAAGACCCAAGCTTCGCTTCTCGTTTCGTCCGACGGGAGCGATCTTAAAATCGGTCAGGGTGTAGAGGGCTTATAGAATTTAGAGCCAGAATAAAAGGGAAAACTGGCCATGCAGCAAAGGGAAATGGTTTGAATGCCATTGAGGGGGTTTTCCAAGGAATAACCGATCTTAAAAAATACCTTAACACATTCAAACACCCAGTCATGGGATCAACTTCTATGAATTTGGCATATTTGTTAGGAGGCCAAGAAAAAGCCAGAGAACTTTCATATAGAGATGGTAAGTTAATTAACGTTGAACAGCAGGGAAACGTCATACCAGACATAGCAGAGTTTGTAATAGATATCCGCCTTTCTTCTCCAGATTTAACTACTGAGAAAATCCTAAATGAAATAGAAAAAAGTGCCAAAGACAATGGATATGAGTTTGAAAATGTAAAATTAAGGCATCAACTCAGAGCTTGGTATACAGACTTAAGCGATATCGAAGATTATGTGGAATTGGCTAAAGAAGCGACTAACAAGAAAATTATTGATATAGAACAACCGGGCAAAAGCGGTTACTTAGATCTCCAAATGTTCTGGGAAACAACTGACAGACCAAAAGCGTTCATATTTGGCGGTGGAGAAGGGGCCCGGCACATAAACCAGAAGAACACATAAATATTGAGAATTTGATTAAAGAAAGAGACTTTTTCAAAAAAGTTCTAGAGAGAAATTCTCGGTAATTTATAAATTTGACAATTGCGGATATACGTATTAAATTATAGTCTACGTTAAGCATATGACAAGAGAAATGGGTAGTAAATCAACCGAAAATGATCCTGAGATGTTAAAAACACTAGATTTTGTAGTTTACAAACCCGGTGGAAACGATACTGGCTTATTCCAAGGAGTAATAACAGATGTTGCCAAAAGGAAAACAATCGCAGATGCGCTTCTTAAAGAATATCCCAATGTTGAACAAGTTGGCTTCGTTAATTTAGACCCGAATAATACAGAGTTAATAATGACTGGTGGGGAATTTTGTGGAAATGCAACCAGAAGTACTGCATATGCTGCTTTAAAGGGAGAACCGGGAGAACTCACTATTAAAGTCTCTGGAGTCAAAAATAAATTAAGGGCAGGTGTTGCTAAAAATGGAGAAGCTTTTTCACAAATGCCTATTTACAAGGAAGTCTCAAGGATAACACCTGATACAGAAGTTAAAGGGAACGTAACTGTTGAAATGGAGGGAATTACTCATTATGTAGATTTTAACCCCGAACAAATAAAGAGTCTTTCAGAAGCGGAAATCAAGGCCAAAGCCAGAGCGGAGATGAAAAGAAGGGGAATCGATAAGGGTCCGGCGTGCGGAATCATATATGCCGAGAAAAAGGGTGCAAATTGGGAGATATATCCGGTCGTTTATGTTCGCGATGCCGATACTCTTTATTACGAAACGGCTTGCGGCAGCGGAACAACAGCGTTGGGACTTACGTTAGCTTTAAAAGAAGGAAAATCAATTAATAACATTCCCATAATCCAACCGTCGGGAACGGCAATAAAGTTTTCTGTTGAGTTTGACGGAAAAGAATTCGGTTATGCTCAAATTCAGGGATCAGTGCAAAAATTGGCCGAGGGCGAACAAATAATTGAGAAGGAAGGGTCCTATGCAGTGGAACAGATAACAGACTACGATAAATTGGAAATTGCTTTGAACAAGCAAGACTTGATTCAACTCTACAAAGATATTTTCAGTAAACCTCCATATTATGAAAATTTCTCCGATGCAGACGTTACTTCATTTTTCAAGAAGTATCTTGACGGTGGCAAATTATTTTTAGCCTATGATCAGGGCAAAGTTGTCGGGTTCGGTGCCTCACAACCCATTAAAGATGTTCCGGAAATCGAAAAAATCATCAGGGATGTAGGTGTTGACACTACCGGGATTTGGTATATGGCTGACCTAGGGGTTGATGAGAAATACCGGGGAAGGGGGATTGCCAAGAAGCTGGTCCAAAAAAGGATAGATTCCGCGCCCGAAGGTAATAAGATTTTGATGAGAACATCTGTTGATAATGTTGTATCCCAAACCCTTTATAGATCTCTTGGTTTTAAAGATGTCCCTAATGCTTTTCAATATGTTCCTAGTCCGAAAAAAGAAATTCAAATTAAAGACAAAAGATTGTTCCTTATTAGGGACCGCGATAACTTCTAATGCTTCAAGCATCAAAAAATAAAAACCCAATAACGATCAAAGATCAGTTTCTCTCGCTTGAAAAACGTATGGTTAAATATAAGGATCTGGTTCAAGTCCAAGTCCGGGATAACAACGAGGAATTCGTGGCACTGGATAACTCAACTATTCCTAACGGATATTTAAAAGAAATGTCGGATATGGAAAAATTGTTCGGTCCGAGAGTAATTGTAAGAAAATCGGTTGCTAAAAAATTAGATCATGCCCAAAAACTATTGCAGGACAGACATTCTGGCCTTACTCTATATGTCACGTATGGTTACCGCAGTTTAAAAATCCAAACTGAACGATTTCTAAAGATATTGAGTGGTATTAACAATTCATTCTTTCCCAATCCGCTTGATTTGTATGAAAAAGCTCACAGATTTGTGGCTGTCCCGACAGTTGCGGGACATCCGACAGGCGGGGCAATCGACATTGCAATTAAACATATTAAGACGGGTAGTTTTTTGGATTTTGGATCGAAACAATACAATTATTCAACCAAAGACTGTTATGTTTTTACTCCAAATATTACAAAAGTGCAAAAAAGTAACAGAATGCTTTTAAGAAATACCCTTATTGAGGCAGGATTCACCCCGTTTGATGGTGAATGGTGGCATTTTTCTTATGGGGATAGAGAATGGGCATTTTACAATAAAAAGGAACAGGCTATATATTCTCAACTCAATCTTGAGGAAGTTAAATTAATGGATTAGAATCAATCTTGGGGACTAATAATTCGATTAATTTAGCTTTGTCTACCTCCTGTTGTTCGCCGGTTTCCAAATTCTTTACAGAATACACATTCTTTTTCTTTTCTTCAAATCCAAGAAAAATAACAAATTTGATTCCCAATGAATTTGCAAATTTAATTTGCTTACCGATTTTTACCTGATCGTAATAAACTTCTGTAGGTATTCCTTCTTTACGCAAATCTGAAGCTAGACTGACATATTCTGGGGCATCAGCACTATCAAAATTTATAACCAGAACTTGAGACGCAGTCTTGGTCTTTTTTACTTTGTCTAGCTGTTCCAACCCAGAAAATAAGCGATCGACACCAACTGAAGTACCTACGGCAGGTAAATCAACCTTGCCGGAGCTTAATGCAGAAACTAATTTATCATAACGGCCCCCACTACAAACACTTCCGACACCCGGTAGGTCTTTTAGTGTGGTCTCATAGATAATGCCGGTATAATAATCCAAACCTCTGGCGATAGTTTGATCAAACTTTACTTTCTCAGGTTCATAACCTGACTTCCTTACTATAGAAAATACTTGCTGTAGATTATTTACCCCTTCGGCAGCAGATACAGAACCTTCCAAGATCTTGGCAATCTGTTCCAATTTTTCACTATCACTGCCAGATACTCCTAAGAAAGCGTTTACAAGTTCCGCTGTCTCACTGTCAATGCTTTCCGATATTTCTGCAAGCACTGCATCTTTTCCTATTTTCTCAGATTTATCGATTGCAGTAATCATAATTTTTGTTTTCGCAGGGTCCATAACACCAGATTTTTCGGCTAAACCATCTAAAATCAACCTATTGTTTACACGCACTACTGCGTCAACGCCTAGAGCCCTCATCGTATCCACCATCATCTCTACGATTTCAGCATCCGCTATGGGACTGGATGTTCCGATAATGTCCGCATCGAACTGCATAAACTCTCTGTATCTCCCTGCCTGAGGTCTGTCACCGCGCCATACATTTCCCACCTGATATCTCTTGTAAGGGAGAGTAATTTTATCTTTGTATTGAAATACAATTCTAGCTAGAGGCACGGTCAAATCATATCTAAGCGCTACGTCGCGTCCCCCATGATCTTTAAACTTATACATCAACTTCTCCCCCTCAGGTCCATATTTACCTGTCAGGGTTTCATATCTTTCAATTGCGGGTGTATCTTGGGGAACAAAGCCGTATTTTTCATAAACCTTCTTAATTGTATCCACCATTGCTTGGCGGGGAAAAACCTGCTCCGCTAACATATCTCTAAAGCCGGAAAGTGGTCCTTGTTCTTTCATATTATAAGATTTCGGTATTGTACGCGAACTCATCGTAAAAGTCAATTTTACTCCTTAGACAAAAACTTTTCTATGGCCTTCTTGTGATATTTAAACCCTTCAATTTTAGGTATCTCAATAAACCATGGGTTGTCAATTTTGGGTTTTCTTAAGCTAAAATTAACACAAGAGGTTTTATAGAAACTGCTAATGGTAATCCCAGATTCCCCTCTTGCCATGCCATAAGTCGGGTCTGCGCAACCTTTACCAATAACGGAATAATCCCCCAAAGGTGAACATACATTTACGTAAACATTTGCTATGCTCTTTAGATTTTTTATTATCCGATTGGGCTTCCTAGAAAAAATTTCCAATATTTCCGGACCGATATTATTTATTAATTTGGTAGCAGAATCGATATTACGAACAGGAAAATATGAAACTTGAGATTTAATATCTTTAGTCATTTTCTTAAGATTATTGGTTAAATTTGCACTTGTGGAAATGATAAAACACCTTGAATCGGGACCATGCTCCATCTGGGCTCGCACATCATACTCGATCTGCCTAACTTCGATGTCACTGTCTGCAAAAATTAACAGCTCAGATGGGCCGGAGGGCAAGTCTACAGGAACCTTATAAAATGTATTCAGTACTTGCTTAACATGATCCACATACAAACTGCATGGTCCGAAAAGTTTGTTGGGAATAATTCCACCTAACCCAAAAGCCATAGCCGGAAATGCGCTTCTTCCCCCAATTGCTAAGATTTTATAAATTTTAAACAAGCTTGCTGCAGCAATTAGATCCGGATTTACGGACCCATCTTGCGATGGGGGAAGCGCAAGGACAATATTTTTTACTCCTGCCTCTTTAGCCAGCTGACAATAAAATATCAAAGATGAGGGAAGATTTTGGGGAATATATATTCCGATGTTTTCAAGGGGCGTGTTATAAATTGTGGAAATGAAGTTTTTGTCGTTATTAACGATAAGCTTGCCTTTTACCAATGCCTTTTCCTTTTTAGCAAGTGAAGCCACGGTCGCCTTAAGTCTCTTAAAAATTTTAAGCTTGTCAGGATCGTATTTATTTAGAGTCTTTTTGATTTCTTGTGGCGTAATTACGACTGATTTTCGGTTTATACCCTTATTTTTATAGTACTTAAGAATTTCCTTTTCCCTATTTTTTTCGATAGTATTGATAATCGATAGAGTCTCCTTCAGAAGATCTAAACTTTGAAATTTGCCTATAAAATCTTTTCTTAAATTATCCATTTTTATAATTACTCAAATATTCATACATAACTCTTTCAAAACCGAAAGCTCCTCCTGAAGAAATAGTTTCGGGCCCTCCGAGGGACTTGATCACGCGATTGTACTCTCCACCGCCCCCGCATTCATGGTCGATATCCCCGACATAATATTGGAAAATTATTCCGCTGTAAAATTTATTGCTCCTAACCAGACTTAAATCAATTTTTATATTGCCGTTTTTTGTCCTTTTTAGATCTTTGTAAATTTTCGCTAATTTTTTCAACCGTAATAAGGTTTTAGAATTGCCATTTTTTATAAGAAGCGGTTTTATTATCCCAAATACCAAATCGGGATCGCCAGTTACGGTCATTACGCTCTTTATAAGTTGTGTTTGATAATCCTTTAACTTTACTTCTTTGAGAAATTTGTTTAATTCATCATTATTGCGATCATCAATAATCAATAATAAGGTATGTTTTTGTTTGCGGGTAAGTTTAAGTTTATCAAAAATGTCACTCAGAATATTAACCTCACTAATTTTAACCTGATATCTAATTTTAAGCTTCCAAAGCATACTTATACCAATCATAATCGAGTCCGTAACATAAGTTGGTTTTTTACCACCGATTACTTCCCAGCCGATCTGATAAAACTGTCTAAGTCTACTATTTACGTCTGTAACTATTTCGTTCCTAAATTGGGGAGATATATAAAACAATTTTTGCACCTTATTTTTTTCACCCAGGAGATTATCAACATAAAATTTGCAAACTGGAAGAGTGTTTTCATATCTCAAGGCTAGACGTTCACCATTGGCACTTTTAAAATCGAAAACTATTGCCGCCTTAGCAGTTGATACGGGTTGATTCTCATCTCCAACAACAAGGTTGTAATCAACCAAAAACGGAGTAATTATCTCGTTAAACCCATTTTTCACGAGTATCTTTCTGCAATCCTTCTGTACATTGTTGATTATTGCAAGTTCTTCTCCGAAAAGATATTTAAACCCCTTAGTTGGCTCTACTATTTTAAGTTGTTTCATTTTTGTCAAAAAAAACGCGCCGAAGCGCGTTAAACATTCTTCTTAACCAAATGTTGGTACTCAATCTTTTTCATAATCCGATTCAGTTTACACCTTATAGGCTGAATGTCAAACAATTGTAGGTTACACACCTTTTGGACTTTTGATTTCTTTTCCTATTATGCTTGCCGGTGTTCTATCCCCAAGCCCTTCGTGAATTCTATCATTGTGGTAAAAAAGAAGATACTCGACAATTCTTTGGTTTATTAAGGCAGGCTCTGCCATTTCATCTTGGTAGATATTAAGCCACTCTTCCTGAATGCTTCTGTTAAATCTTTCAACAACACCATTTACTTTGGGGTGCTTTGGGTAAGTAAAATGATGTTTAATTTCATTTTCCCTACAGTAATGGTTAAATACACCCAAGAATTCGGATCCGTTATCTGTTTGAATAGTCTGAATTGGAACAGGGAGCATTAACGCCAAGTTTTCAAGGACTGTCTTGGCATTTTTAGAGCTTTTTGATTTAAATGTTTGGGCATATGCAATTTTGAGTTTTACGTCTATGGCACAAATTGTGTAGCGTCTCAGAGATCCTACAATTGTTTCTATGGTATCCGTTTCAAGATATCCTCCCGATTTCCGGCTTGGGAGCGTATATAACACGTACTTTTTTAATTCCTTCGGGCCTTTTTCTTCCCGGATCATGATATCCAAATGTGGGTTTATCAAAAAATATATGATTTCTTTTAATTATCTTTCCTATGGTCGATACCGCAGGAAAATCAGGTAAACTAACTTCTTTGGAATATTTTCTTAAAAGAAAGTGTAGTTTTTTCTTCCCCAACCTGTAATGTTTTTTCCTGAGGCGGCATATTTCAGCCAGGATTAAAGGATGGGTTTGCATTCTACGACAGGAATGGGGACGGCTGCTTTTGGGGACAAGGCAGAACAGCCTGCCTGAATTTTCCTTTAAAACCTTCTGCCAGAGAAATATAGTACTTCTTTTAACTGGAAATGCAACCAAGGTTGCCGGAAGTCCAAAGTTCTTGTAATACTCAATAACTTTCAGACGGTATTTAGCAGTATCGTTATCCGCAAACGCTTTTATCGAGGCTACTTTCTTCATCCACGAAGTATAACCTCGAATGGATGAAAATATTAATCTGGTTCTGTCGGTTTCGTGACTCATTGGACTTACCTACTTAAGTCCAAAAGGTATCGTAGCTTTTACACTACTTGTTCTCATGGTATATGTGTCTATATAACTTCTTGACTGATAAGGGTTAATATAATAAAATCTTTCTTGTCCCTAAGAAAGTACGCATAAGCATAAGCCGTACCGAGGAAAAGGCAAGTAGATTAATACGCACCTCGGGTGCGTTTTTTAATGATTAAATTATGAAAAAGACAGAAAAAATATTTTTAGTTGAAAATTTAGCAGAAGAGCTTAAAGAAGCTACTTCTGTTGTACTTGTTAACTATTCGGGAATGGCTGTTAAAACCCAACAAAAACTTAAAAAAGAATTATCTCAAGTAGATGCAAAATTAATTGTTGTAAAAAACACTCTCTTGAAACTGGCTGGAGAAAAAGCAGGAATTGATAAAAACATTCTGGATCGAGAAGTGCTTTCCGGACAAAACGCTCTAATTATTACAGACAAAGATCCGATTTCCCCAATTTCCATATTAGGTAAGTTTTCAAAAGAAAACCAAACACCCAAACTTAGGTTTGGAATTATCGAAGGAAGCTTCCAAGACACTATCTCTTTGGAAACACTCTCAAACCTTCCTAGCAAAGATGCACTTTTGGGACAAGTCTTAGCCTCTTTAATGTCCAACCTATACTCTTTAACAGGAGTTTTAAATAGCAATTTGCAAAAACTGGTTTCTATTTTAGATACCAAAGCAAAACAAAATTGAAAGAAGGTGATATAAATGGCAAACGAAAAAGTAAAAAAAGAAAAAGCAAAAACTGCAAAAGTTTCAACTAAGGTAGGAAAACTAGTTGATGAAATATCAACTTTATCCGTAATAGATCTTGCCGAATTGGTAAAAGCCCTGCAAGACAAGCTCGGTGTTTCCGCAGTTCCGGTAGCAGCTCCGGCCGCTCAAGCAGCAGCTCCAGCTCAAGGAGATACACAAGCTCCAGCAGGCAGCGCAAAACAAACTGTTGTAATGACCAATGCAGGATCAGAAAAAATTGCAGTTATTAAAGCCTTAAGACAAATAAATCAAAACTTGACTCTTATGGATGCAAAGAAAATTACTGAATCAGTACCAGCAGAAATTCTGAAAGATGCTAAACCAGAAGACGCTAAAGAGGCTTCAGAAAAATTAAAAGCAGCTGGTGCAACTGTAGAGTTAAAGTAAAAAATAATTTAATTATTTTTAATCTCTATAACAGCAAAAAGTCCACCATAAAAGGGTGGATTTTTTGATCATCAAAGAGTTTATTTACCCACAATTTCACTTAACTAAAGTAACTTTGTTTTAAAATTATTTACCAGCTCTGTTAAGAACAGATCTCTATTTTTCATTTCCCACAATGGAAAACCGATTGTGTCATTAATTTCAAAAACAAAAGCTTTTTTACCTCCAACTATTCCAAAATCAATACTAAAAATTGGATTATCATATTTTTCGTAAAACTTTTCGGAAATTATTTCAACTATATCTTTTATGCAGCTCGGTACTTTCTTATAATCAACTTCTGTCAAGATTCCACCTCTTGCTGCATTAGCTTTAAAACTCCCCTCAGGAGGAATCCTTACATGCGACCAAACTACCTTATTATTAACAACCACTACTCTCAAATCATGAAAATCTGAACAAATCCCAGGGATTCCTTTTGAAGTATTGATAAACTCTTGGGCTATATATTTTTTAGATGTTGAGGGTTTAAAATTTACAGCTTTATTTTTAGGTCCAACATAAATCCCCAATCCTTTTAATCCATTAATGGGCTTTAAAACTACCCAGTCTGTTTTTATTCGGGGTAATACTTTTTTTAATTTTTCAAACTCTCCAACCCAAAAAGTTTTTGGCATATAATCCCCAATCTGTTTGTAGGTTTTCCATTTATCCCAACAAAGGATTTTAAAATCACGAATATTCACTACTTTAAATGAATTATCAGCCTGAAAAGGAAACACTATACCTCCAGTTCTATCATAAACTAGATCAATTTTTACTTTTTCCCTCTGAATATTAAATTTTCCTTTGTTAAACTTCCAAACACCATCAAAAATTCCATTTCCTATATAAGTTTTTCTGGTTAAGATAAAAACATCCCAATTTTCTTTTTGGCAGAGATCTAAAAATCTAAGATAAACCTTATATTTTTTTTGAATATGGGAAAGTGGAGTTTGTCCTTCAAAATCTTTCGAAAAACAAATTCCAACCTTTTTCTTCATTAGCCTCTATTTAATTTGCGAGTAAAGTATCTAGCCAAACTGTAAAGTTCAGGCGATACTTTGGGATCATATGTTAATCCAGGACCACGATTTACTTCCAAAAGCCAAAACTTGCCATTTTTATCAACTAAAATATCTACTCCTCCTACTTGGATATCTAGTACCCTGCATGCATCTATTGCAATCTTTTCCATTTCAGGTTGAATTGTATTTATATCCAAAAATTCTTCCTTTGCTCCCAAGGCAACATTACTCCTGAACTCTTCCTTATCTGTCCTAATTTTTCTTTCAAAAGAACCAATCCTGTCTTCCAAAACCAGAATCCTGTATTCTTTATCCGAGGGATAATATTTTTGAAAAAGAAACTCTTCATTTGGAAATTCAGTATTTAATCTATCAAAATCTTCTTCAGTTTTTAAAAGAAGCACTCCCCTTCCTCTTTGAGAACTAAGTTGTTTGGCTACCAAAGGAAGACCTAATTTTAAAATAATTTCCTTCTTTTTTTCTTCAAATTTGCTGTGCCAGCAAAAATAACTGGGAATTACTGGTAAGCCTGATGTAGCTAAACGAATTAGAGATGTAAATTTGTCACCACTAGGCCCCAGGTTTTTATAGATTCTATCCACATATTTAATTCCAATAAAGTCAAGATAGGCAGCAAGTGTACCTCCAACAGAAAGAAACTTACTTCCAACACGCCTGAAATAGACAAGATCAAAATCTGTTAATTTGTCTTCACAATCATCAATAACAACCGAAACCTGATTTCCGTTTGCAAAAAAGACTAAATCTGAAAACCTAGCCATAAAAACTTCATTTTTAGGCATTTTTCTTGCAATATATGAGGCCAAATATTCTTTTTTTTCTCCAATTTTATCTACTAATATTAAAAGCTTTTTTGCCATTTTTTATTTAAATTCCTCCTGGTTTAACTAAAAAACCAACTAAATCACGCCTTCCAATTATCAAAGGTGTCCGCAGGCCCTCTCTATTGGCAACACTTGCTGTAGTGTTTATTTTTCCACCTGCCAGATAAAAACTCAAATTTATTACCTTTCTTTTCTCCTTACCCAAACCACTTTTATAAAACTTTGTCCACAGAATATTATTTTTACCTGATAAATTTAGTCTTTCTGCAAGATCTTTATCAATTGAGGTTTTCCATGCCCCAGTATCTAATTTTGCCTGAACTTCAATTTTTTCTCCCTTTTCTGAAACAACTTTTACTTTTTCCCAAACACCAACTGTTTTTATTCCTTCTTCAACAGCTACTCTACTGGCAAAACGTTCGGCAAAAAGAGCTTTTGCAATTTTAACTCCATGCTCTATGTCTCTTACTTCCAAGTCTTCTATCTTATTAAGTCTTCTTCTTAAACCAGTTACATTACAAAGTTGAATCTGAAGACCTGGTTGAGCATTTATTTCCAAAACCATCGGACCTTTTTCGGGATGGAGAACTATATCTACACCCGAATAACCCATTTCAGAAGCAATCTATGCTTCAATAGCTATTTTTAAAATCGAAGTCCAATAGGGAATTTTAATACCATTTAATTTTCTTTCTGAATCGGGCTTGTATTTAATATATTTTCCATGCCAAATAGCTTTAGTTGTTATACCTGTTGCAATATCAACTCCTACTCCAATTGCTCCCTGATGAAGATTAGCTCTTCCACCAGATTCTTTAGTTGGCAGCCTTAACATGGCTATTACCGGAACTTTATTAAAAACAATTATTCTAATATCAGGAGTACCTCTAAACGCATATTTTCTAAAAGCTTTATGCCTTCCTACATACTCTTGAATAAAAGCAACATCAGGTTCATTTCCCATAGAATATGCTCCTTCTAAAATATCTAGGCTGTGAAGTTTTAAATTATCAATACTCACTACAGTTCTTTGGGTCGTAATCCAACCAGAAGTTTCAGGATTAGCCCTCTTTTTAACAACAATTATTCCTTCTCCTCCCATTCCACGACTGGGTTTTAAAGCAAAACTTGAAGAAAGACTATCCCAATTAAAACCAAAAACGTCTTGTGGTTTTCTAAAAATCTTATAAATCTTAAGTACCGGAATATCTGCTTTCTTTAAAACTCTCTCTGTAAGAATTTTAGAATTACAAATTTTTCTTCCTTTTTTAGTATTATACCTATAGGTATATAACTGATTTCTTGCATTTAAACCTAAAATTGAAGATAACTTCATGACTTTATTAATTTTTTAAACCGCCAAATTTCCATAATCCTAAGACCAACGTATTTACCTAGGACAAAATCGATTATACCAATACCAATAAGAAGTTTTTCGGGATTGAGAAGTGCATATTCTTGTACCCACTGCATAGTCAAAACAAAATAAGATAAAAGTGCTAAAAGCATAGTTTCAGTTGTCAGGGAAAATGCTGTTTTTAAAGATTTTCCAAGTGAGATTCTTGTAAAGTCTTCTGATAAAAGTGTCAGAATCAAAACTGGAAAAATGGAAATATTTTCAATTCCAGGAATTTTATATAGGGGGGATAAAAACATTAAACCCAAAACACCTAAAGAAACTGCCCACAGTAAAAGTGCAGCTTTAGGTAAATATTGGAGATTTATTTTTAATCTTCTTAAAGCAAATCTAACAAACCAAGAAACTGTAATGATCAAAAAAAACAAAATTATTCCGACAAATGGACCTGTAGCTACAAACACAACAGATAAAGCAGCTGGAAGAAAAATACCAAAACCTCTAAGACCTATCAAGTGCCTTGTGGCTGCAATAACTGTAGCTACAATCGGAAGTAAAAGTAAAAGCACAATCATGTTTACAGGAATACCAGAATCAACTGAAGATCTAATTGCGTATTTGATAGGATTTGTTGGCCAAATAGAACCAAGTTTTTGGTTTTTTAAAAGTTCTTCTAAAGGACCTAGCGTCTCTACTGTCTTTTGTGTTAAATCTGGCGCAGGAACTGGAGAAGCTACTGCTTCAGCCTCAGGAGATACAGAAGGACTTGGGGCAATAGTAGATCGTACTTGTGCAAAAGAAGACCTTGGAAAGGCCAAAATCAAACAAAAACAATAAACTAGAAAAAAAAATCTTCTCATGGAATTAATATACTAATTATACTATATTTTGAGATTTTGAGGGATATTTATCAAGAAGTTGAAAAATTACTGTCTTTTTTCTTGCATTCCAAGAAGCCAAAGAACTGCTTCTTTTTTGTAGCGTCTATCTCCGCGAGAGTTTATCCTAATTGCAGGAAGCTTACCTCTTTTACCCCATCTTTTTATTGTTAATGGTGAAACTCTAAGAAGTTCTGCTACTTCACGAACAGTTAGTAAATCTGGAAGTTCGTCTAATCTTAACATTTTCTTTTTATTCTCGTCCATGTTTATACTTTAATGTAATTAATATTACTTTGATAATGTTTCAAGCTTGAAACTTATCATAACTGGTCACAAGATATCAAAGCAATTCACTACTGTCAAGAGGATATTTATCAAAAAAAATTAAGACTACTAAAAAGAAAAATGAAGAAATGAAAAATAATTAAATATTAAAAAACTCAG
>JAHKAL010000073.1 GCA_018826545.1 Patescibacteria group bacterium
ACCATTAGTAATCCAAATATATGAATAAAACATGTTGGCAAGATAAGTAAAGGATAAAAGTACATAGATAATTATTGTGTTAGGTAAAAATAATGTTGTTAAAACTAAAGGCGCGAAAACTGGCAACAAGTGTCTTTCATGAATTCTTGTTAAAAAAAGAAAAGAACTCAAAAAAATTAATGTAGAAAGAACATATTTTTCTCCCCTTTTTATCTTTGTTTTTAGCAAAGCAAATGAGAAGGAGAAAGAAAAAATTATTGCTCCTAAAATATTTAATGGTACTTTTCCAACATCTGGTTTCCAAAAACCAAAAAGTCCCCAAAAATTAAAAGCATTTACACTTGCATATTGATACTGATTAAATGAAAATCTGATTCTTTCAAAAATAAATTGGAATAAATTCTTTCCTCCCAACAAAAAGGGTAGAAAACCTAATATAAACAGTATTCCTCCAGTTAATGAATAAATAATAATTTTTTTAACTTTGTTTTTACTCTTAAAAAGAAGAAACAAAATTAATGGCGTTAAGAAAGCAACTTGAGGTTTAACTAAAGTTCCTAAAGCTAAAAAAACTGCAGAAAGAATAATATTTTTTTCTACTAAAAACAAAGAAAGTAAAGAAAACAAAATAACAATCGAATCAATCTGTCCCCAAAGTGTAGAATTATAAATTATTGCTGGATTAAAAACATATAAAGAAGTAATTATTAAAGACTTCTTTTCGTTAACATACTTTATTGCTATTCGATAAATCAAATATCCTGTCAATAAATCAGAAAGTATTGCTGGAACCTTATACAATAGTTCATCTGGCAAAAAACCTCTTACTTTTCCTAAAACCCACAAAATATACAAGTAACCCGGAAAATAATCTGACCAATTGAGATAAAAATTCTTAAACCCTTTATTTACTAAATTTATACTCCAAACAATGAATGTATTCTGATCTAGTTTTAAAGTAAGGAAAGGACAAAGTATAATTCTTAGTAAGAAGCCAAAAAACAAAATGATTAAAATCTTAGGCAAAAAGAAATTTATTTTTCCAATCTTTATTTTCATAATTACCTTAGTTGTATATTATCTAACTTCGGCAGGAAAAACTCCATATGACTATTTTACCCGACTTGCAGCCTCTTTTCTTAAGGGAAAATACTATCTCACTGAAAACCCAACTTGGCTAAATGAATTGATACCAGAAGACCAAAATAAATATTTTGTTGTCTATCCACCAATGCCTGCAATTTTATCTATGCCTTTTGTATTTATCTTAAAAGACGTTTTTCAACAACAATACCTTGCACATCTATTGGGAGCAGGGATAGTATTTCTAACAATCAAACTTTCATTAAAAATAAAAAAAGACATGAAACTAGCTATTTGGTCTGGACTTTTAGTAGGCTTCGGAACGATCATATGGTATTTGTCAGTCACAGGATCTTCTTGGTACTTGGGACAAGTTGCTTCATGCTTTTTTTTAATAGCTGCCTTAAATGAGAGTTTGGATAAAAAAAGACCATCTTTAGTTGGAGCACTTTTGGGAGCATCGTATCTTTCAAGACTTACTACCATCCTTTCTTTTCCTTTATTTATTTATCTAATAAAGGGGAAAAGAAAAATCAAAAACATTTTCAAGTTTGCATTAGGAATTTTACCCTTCTTTATGTTTAATTTTTTCTATAACTTTATAAGATTTGGAACGATATTCGATAAAGGATATTTGTTAATCCCTGGAGTTTTAAACGAAACTTGGTATGAAAAAGGGTTGTTTAATTTATCCTACATACCTAGTCATTTGAAAGTTATCTTTGCATCTTTCCCAATTTTCCAAAAAGAATTTCCCTTCGTTATTCCTTCTTGGGCAGGACTCTCAATCTGGATTACAACACCAGCATTTCTGTATAGTATTTTTTCTAATATAAAAGAAAGAGTTGTACAAATATCTTGGTTTGTAATTATCCTAACTAGTCTAGTAATTTTTTCTCATGGAACAACGGGTTTTGCTCAATTTGGCTATAGATTTGCAGTAGACTTTTATCCCTTTTTAATTTTCTTAACTATAAAAGGAGTGTCAAAAAACAAACTTAAATGGCATCATATAGTTTTACTTTTAATAAGTATTCTTGTAAATCTCTGGGGAGTTATTTTTATTAACAAGTTTTCTTGGGTAAGATTTTAATTAAAAAAATTCTTAACCCAATTTTTCACCTCAAACCAATTACCTTCTTTTGGAACAAAAACATATTGATTGTCATACTTTGAAGATATTGGTGGATTAATAAAAAAATCTTGAGAAATCACTGAAGATTTAACATCTTTTCTTGCGTCTATTATCATTCTCGCAAGAATTACACCCTGTTGTTCATTGATATTTGTTTCTACTGTTTCTTTTAACACATTCCATATTCCCCACATTTTTTTTGGATTTAATAAGGTCTTGGGGGAAAGAATAGTATTTTTAACAGCAACAATTATTTTTTGTTGTCTTTGTTCTCTAGCAATATCAGTTCCTTCATCTCCTTGGGCATTTCTGGAACGAACGAATTTTAAGGCAGTCTCTCCATCCATAAACTGTTTACCTTGCTTAAAAGTTACAATTTCATAACGACACTTAAATAACCTGTCTCCGTCACATAAGTCATTTTCTTTACCAAAAATTGGGTATTTCTCATCAATAAAACTTCTTTCAATGTCTACTTCTACTCCGTCTAAAACGTCAATTATTTTAGTAAATGAAGAAAAATCAAAAACTACAACATAATGGATTGGCTGACCCAATATTCCTTCAACTAAATTTTTTGATAGAAACATTCCATCACTATCTTTTTCTTTTCCCCAATAATAAGCACTGTTAAGTTTTGCTCTAATTTCTGGAATCCAAATATCCCGAGGAATAGAAATTAATCTAATTGATGGATTATCAAAAGAAATTGAAGCAAACATTATGGTATCAGTTAAATCTGGTGCAACATGTCCCTCTCCACTTTTACCTAAAATTAAGATATTTACTCTACTATTTGTTGATTGGATTTTAGAAACTGGAGTAAATATAAAATCAGAAAAAAGGCCCAAATAATTTTTTACAAAAAATCCATCAATTTTTCTATTTGTTAAAAAAACAATAAACAACAAAAGTAATATTGTTAGAAAGGTCAAAATCTTTTTAAAAGAAAATAATTTATTTTTTTTCAAAACTGTGGGTTTTTGCTTAGATTCCTCCGTGCTAGAATTGTCTTGTTGCTCTAATTTTTTATTTGAATTTTTTGGCATATGCCTATTGTATTTCAGGAAGAAAATCTAAACAAGCTCCTTTCAGAATTAAATCCTCAACAAAAAGAGGCAGTCACTTATAGTGGAAAATTACTTTTAATCTTAGCTGGAGCTGGAAGTGGAAAAACTAAAGTATTAACCCATAGACTTACCTGGATGATAAATCAAGAAATAGCTAGTCCTGAAGACTGCTTACTATTAACCTTCACTAATAAAGCAGCTGGTGAGATGAAACAAAGAGTTAAAAATTTAATTGGCCAAGTACCAGGTTTTGCAGGTACTTTTCATTCATTTTGTGCAAAAGTGTTAAGAGTGGATGGAACAAAAATAGGAATTCCTAAAGGATTTATTATTTATGATGCCCAAGATCAAAAAGATGCAATAAAA
>JAHKAL010000074.1 GCA_018826545.1 Patescibacteria group bacterium
CCATTTTTACTTGTAGGAATTGCACCAGCTGTAAGTATTACTTTGGGAATATTTATTACTGAAATCTTTGAGAAAAAGAGTAAATTAATTTCAATAGTATTATTTACTATTATAGTCTTTGGAAATTTAAGCATGATACAAAAACAAAATCCAAAAGGATCAGTAATTTTTGCAATACAAAAAGATATGATTTTAGAAAAACAACTAAAAACGATTGATTATACTTATGAGTCAGCAAATGAAAAAATGTTTAGTATTAACACTTTAACTTCTCCTCTTTGGATAAACGTAGTTTGGGATTATTTATATAAATGGTATGGAAATTCAAAATACGGCTATGTTCCAGAGTGGCATGGAAACGATCAAGTGGGGCAGTTGGGTGAACTTCCAGATACTGACCAAAAAACAAAAGATTACTACCTGATTTTAGAACCAATGGCGGGAATACCTCAAAGATATTTGGAGGAAACTGTATCTTCAGAAAATTACTTTTCTAAGATTCTAGAAGAAAAAAGTTTTGGTGAAATTATTGTTCAAAAAAGAGAAAGGAGAATATATTAAAAATGGTAAAACATTTTAATGCAGTTAAACTTCATGAGAATGTACCACCTGATTGGTATTTTAGATCGATAAAGGAGAATATTCTTCAAAGGTACTGGCATAAAAGAAGATTTGAAGAAGTATCAAAACTAATTGAAAAGTCAGATGGAAAAATTCTAGATATCGGCTGTGCAGACGGAGTTTTTACCAAAGTTATTTTTGAAAAAGCTAAACCCAGTAAGATTATTGGAGTTGATATTTTGCCAAAATCAGTTACTTGGGCAAAAAAACATTGGAAGAATCCGAAAATGGAGTTTATTGTCTCTGACGCTGAAAATTTAAAATACGAATCCAATACATTTGATGCTGTATTTATTTTGGAAGTATTAGAACATGTTAATAATCCACAAAAAATATTATTTGACGTAAAAAGAATTTTGACAAAAAATGGATATGCAATTCTTCTGGTTCCAACAGATAGTTTACTTTTTAGAATTATATGGTTTTTTTGGACGAAATTTAGAGGTAAAATTTGGAAAGAAACCCACATTCAAACATATAGAAACAATTATTTAACAAGAATTTGTAAAAAGGTAGGTTTTAGAATTGAGGAAGATAAAAAGTTTCTTTTAGGTATGTTACAGACAGTAAAGGTAAGAAAAATATGAATAATAACTTAAAAGTTTCAGTCGTTATTCCTAATTACAATGGAAAGGATCTTTTAGAGAAGAACTTGGCTCAGACATTGAAAGCACAAGATACTTTGAGTAACAATATTATTGAAACAATTGTTGTTGATGATGCGTCTCTTGATGATAGCGTGTCTTTTTTAAAGAAAAACTTTCCTAATGTTAGACTAATAAAACATAAAGTAAACAGAGGTTTTTCATATTCTGTTAATACCGGTGTAAGAATGGCAAAGGGTGATTTAGTTGTTCTTTTAAATACGGATGTTTTGCCTGAAAAAAACTTTTTAGAAAATGTTTTACCACATTTTAATGATGAAAAAGTATTTGCAGTTTCTCTGCACGAAAAAGGTTTTAGTTGGGCTAAAGGGTCTTTTAAAAATGGATATCTTGAACATTCTTTAGGAAAAGTGGCAAAAGAAGCACATATTACTTTCTGGGCCAGCGGAGGAAGTGGAGTTTTCAGAAGAAAATTATGGAATAGTTTAGGGGGGATGGATGAAAAGCTTTTGTCTCCTTTTTATTGGGAAGATATTGATATTTCATATAGAGCTCAAAAAAGAGGATACAAAGTGTTGTGGGAACCCAACTCATTTGTAACTCACAAACATGAATCAACAATTAATAAACTTTCCAAATCATATGTTTCAAGAATAAGACAAAGAAATGAACTTCTTTTTATTTGGAAAAATATAACAAGTAAGAACTTAACCAAAAAACATATTACTCAAGTTTTTGTAAGAATGTTAAAGCACCCAGGGTATATAAGAATAGTATTAATGGCAATTTGCAAGATAAGTTTAGTCTTACAGAAAAGAAAAAAAGAAATAAAAGAAAGTAAGGTGTCTGATGAAGCAATATTTACAAGATTTTAAATGTTAGATTTATCTATTGTCATTGTCAATTTTAATACTAAAAAACTAGTTGAAGACTGTTTTGATTCAATTAAAAAAGAAGAATCAAAAATTAGTTGGGAAGTAATAGTAGTCGATAACGGCTCTATTGATGGTTCAAAGGATGCATTTAGAAAATTAGAAAAAGAATATAACAACTTCAAGTTAATTTTAAATAATGAAAATTTAGGTTATGCAAAGGCAAATAACCAAGGTGTAAAAATATCAAAAGGAAAATATTTACTTCTATTAAACTCTGACACCATCGTTAAAAGATATGCATTGGGAAATTTAATTAAGTTTGCAGAAAAAACTTCTGATGCAGGAGTTATTGGGTCAAGACTATACAATCTTGATGGAAGTTTGCAGCCTTCTTGTTTTCATTTTCCAACAATTAAAAATGCTCTGTTAGAATATTTTTTTAACAAAAAAGGTTTATTTGATAAATTCGCCCCAAAGAAAAATACACCGGTCACGGTTGATGCGGTTGTTGGGGCATCATTTTTAATTACTCCCAAAGCTAGGAAAAAAGTGGGGTTGTTGGATGAACGTTATTGGGCATATTTTGAAGATATTGATTATTGTAGACAAGTCTGGAAAAAAGGAATGAAAGTATACTATTTACCTTCTTCTAAGATAATACATTATCATGGAGCTTCTTTTAAAAAAGCCTCCCCTGATGACACTAAAAGGTGGAGAAGATTAATTCCTTCAAG
>JAHKAL010000075.1 GCA_018826545.1 Patescibacteria group bacterium
AATTTTAAATAAAGTTACAGGTCTTTTTTTAAAAGATGAAAAGATCATAGTTAATAGTGGTACGTTTCTTTTCCAATTAGTCATATTTTCGGTTAAAAATTGCTTTACTGGAATGGAGAAGCTGATGGGTATACCTGGAACTGTTGGTGGAGCAATTTATGGAAATGCAGGAGCGTATAGCAAGTCAACCTCTGATTTTTTGATAAGAGTAAAAGTAACTGATGGAGATAAGCCTTATTGGATTTCAAAAAAAGATTTGGAATTTTCCTATAGAGATAGCAATTTTAAGAAAGATAAAAGATTAATTTTAGAAGCAGAGTTTAAATTAAAAAAAGAAGAAAAAGGTATTGTTGAAAGTAACTTAAATAAAATATTAAAGGACAGACAGAGAAAATATAAAGAAGGAATATACTGTCCAGGTTCTTTTTTTAAAAACATTGAGGTTAAAGACCTTTCAAAATCGATTCTGTCTAAAATCCCTAAAGAAAAAATTGTCTATGGGAAAATTCCAGCCGGTTATTTATTGGAATCTGTTTCTTCTAAAGGCCTGAAGATTGGAAATATTGAAGTTTCAAAAGAACATGCAAACTTTTTTATAAATAAAGGAGGAGGAACTGCTAAAGACTTTTACGATTTAGCCATGCTTTTAAGAAAAAAAGTGTTTGATAAATATGGAATATCCCTTGAACCTGAAGTTCAAGTAATTGGTTTTGAGAAGAATATCAAAAACATAGCAATAATAGGTTTTGGCTTAGAAGGAAAGGATTTGGTCAAATATTTTATTAATAAAGGCTATGATATTACTGTTTTTGATAATAAAGAAGAAAAAGAACTAGAAATTTCAAAAGATTTTAAAAATGTACATTTCGTGACAGGTAAAAATTATTTGTCAGGTAACCTAAACGTTTTTGAAACAATTTACCGTTCTCCTGGTGTTTATAGATATAAAAGAAAACTTGTTGAAGCTGAAAAAAATGGCATAACAATTTCAAGTGCTACTCAACTTTTTTTTGATGAGTGTCCTGGAAAGATTATTGCTGTAACCGGTACCAAAGGAAAAGGTACTACATCAACTCTTATTTACAATATCCTTAAAAAATATGGCAAAGATGTATTTTTAGTGGGCAATATTGGAAAACCTTTTTTGGAAATATTACCAAAACTTAATAGTAAATCCTGGGTGGTAATGGAACTTTCTTCTTTTCAATTAATAGATTTGAAGAAATCACCACATATCGCAATTGTTTTAAATATTACAGAAGATCATCTAGATTGGCACAAAAATAGAGAAGAATATATCGATTCAAAGAAGAATATTCTAATTTATCAATCTAAAAAAGACTTTGCTGTTATCAATTCGGATTATAAAATATCAGAAAGTTTTAAAAACATTACAAAAGCAAAAGTATATTTGACTAGCGTAAAAAAAGAAGTAAATGGTTGTTATGTTAAAGGGAAAAACATAGTTCTTAATATTGATAAAAAGAAAAGTGCAGTTGGTAATGTTGAAAAGCTAATTTTAAGAGGAAAACATAATTGGGAAAATATTAATTCAGCAATTTTGGCAGCATTTTTAGCAGGAGCTAAACTTCAATCAATCAAAGAAGAAACTTTTTCCTTTAAAGGCTTAGAACATAGACTTGAGTTTGTAAGGACTTTTAAAGGGGTTAGTTTTTATAATGATTCATTTGCAACAGGACCACAACCTACGATTGCAGCAATAAATTCTTTTAATGAGCCATTAACACTTATTCTGGGAGGTTATGATAAGGGACTTAATTATATTGGGT
Organism: Patescibacteria group bacterium; assembly: GCA_018826545.1. GTDB lineage: Bacteria > Patescibacteriota > Microgenomatia > UBA8517 > UBA8517 > JAHKAL01. The sequence goes on from JAHKAL010000075.1 coordinate 1,791, forward strand.
TAATAGATGAAATTAATGAATATAAAAATAAATTAAAAGTAATACTAATAGGGGATTTGCAGGAAAAAATTTATGAGTTATTGTCTAAATCTTTTCCTAAGAAAAAAATCTTTAAACTTGATAAAAGTAATATGCAAGAAATAATAAAGAAAGCTGTTAAAATTACTGCATCAAAAGGAATTATTCTTTTATCTCCAGCAGCAGCTTCTTTTGATATGTTTAAAAACTATAAAGAAAGAGGAATGCTTTTTAAAAAAGCTGTATTAGAACTTAAATAAATTTTTATGAACAATAGACCTATTGGAGTTTTTGATTCTGGATTGGGAGGCCTTACTGTTGTTAAAGAGATTAAAAAAATT
>JAHKAL010000076.1 GCA_018826545.1 Patescibacteria group bacterium
CGAAGAAGCTCGTAACCATATCGATTAACACCCACTCTATAGAGAGTATTGGCTTCATTACCATCAATTCCGATTATCATATTTTATATTTACTAAATTTGTGATGCTTTATATACATTTAAAGTTTCTTCTGCAGCCTTATCCCAAGAAAAATCTTTAACTCTATTTTGGCCTTTTGAAATATAGGTCTTTGGAGCAGATAGAGCTTTTTTAATTCCTTCTGCAATGGATGAAGCATCATTCGGATCAACCAATATTGCAGCTCCTCCTGATACTTCAGGCATGCTAGACAGATTGGAAGTAACAACAGGGCAATTACAGGAAAAGGCTTGAAGTATCGGAATTCCAAACCCTTCGTAAAATGAAGGGTAAACCAAAGCTTCAGCACCAGAATATAAAACTGCCAATTCTTCATCTTTTAGCATCCCGACAAATCTAATTCCTCTTTTAATTTCTAAATTATTTTCAGGATCCCCAACAATAATTAAAGATAAATCTTTTCCAGCCTTTGCAAGCTCATATCCTTTCATTATTCCTTGAGTATTTTTCCTCTTACCTACTCCAACAGATAAAACGTAATTACCATTTATTCTGTATCTTTTTTTAATTTTTCGAACTTCATCAGCATGTTTTGGTTTAAATATTTCTCCAGGTGCTTCATAAATAACTTTTATTTTCTGGTCGGGAAAACCCAATCTTAATAGTTCATTTTTAGTAAAAATTGACGGAACAATAATCATATCCACCTCTTTAAAAACTCTTTTGAGCCTTAACTTGTGCACATCAACTATGTTTCTCGGAGTAATTTGAGGCATAAAAATCGGTGCCAAATCATGGATCGTGGTAACTTTATAAGCTCTCGTTTTTGGCTGTGTCCAATCAGAAGAGTGAAAAACATCCACTCTACCTATCATTGATTCTATTGGTAAATAATGAATTTTATTAAAAAGTACATTTGCAATAGTAGGTGAAATTGGAAAATATTTCGATTTACAATTTGAACTAGAACCACATATTTCCTTTGAAATCTCTTTAAGGGTACTAAGTTTTCTCAATGACCCTCCAAAAAGTAAATATTGGTTTTTCTTATCAATTTCTAATAGTTTTTGAAATAAAAACCTTGTATAAATTGATACTCCAGTTCCATAAACACTTTGTGTAATATCTATTGCAATTTTCATATATTAACCTCTCAATTAGTTTATAGGTCGTATCTTGTTACTACAACTCCACTAAAGTCATAGTCAGCTTTTTTTTGATAGCCTGACTTCTCAAGTTCAATTCTAACAATATCCTGGGGGTCGAATATATCTTGTACATATCTCATTAACCATACCGTTTTAGATCCAGGCTCAAACTGATCTGGAGCTATCGCCTTAATTTGATCAGTACTGTAATAATTGTAAGCTTCCATCTGTGAATCTCTAACAAAAAGAGTTACAGCCTCATTTTTTAACGAAGTATTTTCAATAAAAGACACAAGCCCTCTCCAGTCTTCACGATGAAACCTTGGATTAAAAAAATAAATACAAGAAAAAACTAAGTTAAATAAAATAATTGTTACAGTTGCAATATTTTTAATTGGTTTCTTTAAACTTTCTATTGAAAAAGAAACAAAAAGATAAAAAGCAGGCAAAATAAAGATAAGTCTGAAATAAGAAAGTACAGATATCCTGAACGATAAGGCCACAGTTAATAAAAGAGGTACAAAAAACCATAATAATGGAAGACTAAGTATTTTTAATTGTTTTTTTTGTTTTAAAAAAAACAATCCAAAAAGAAGAATGTAAGGCAATAAAACAAACAAATACAAAACTTTATTAAAAAATGAAATTCTACCAATAACAAACTTTAAGGGAATTAAAAACAACTCTTTAAAACTAAATCTACCTAAAACTCTCCACCAAATAGGAGAATCTGAAAAAATTGACAATCCTGCACTTAACTGTTTCGTAAAAATTGGGAGCCAAAAAATAAAAACAATAAATAAAGGTAAAAGTGAAATTAAAAGTTTTTTAAACCAAAAAAAGTTCTTTTTAATAACAACTGAATGAATAAAAAATACAGGGAGAATTAATAAAGGCAGATAATCTGTAAATCCAATCAAAACTAAACTTAACGAAAATAATATCCACCTTATTACATTCTGCTTCTTTAAAAGACCTTGATAAAGATAAATTGATGCAACAACAAAAAAAGTCTCCATTGCATACATTCTTGCTTCTTGCGAATAATATATGTGAAGTGGTGAAGTCGCTAAAAGCAAAGCAGAAATTAATCCAAAGTTTTCTCCCTTATATTTTTTTGCAATTTTATATAGAAAAAAAACAGTTAAAGATCCTACTATTACAGACAAGATCCTTAAAGAGAATTCACTTACTCCAAAAGGAATCGACCAAACTTTTGAAAGTAAATAATACAAAGGTGGATGAAAATCCCCAGGAGAAAATTTTGTTATTATTTCAAAAAGGTTAAAGTTTCTAGTAACATTGGCTGTAGTTGCTTCATCTAACCAAAAAGATTGATTAATTGAGATTAAACGCAACAAAACTGAAAGAAAAATAATTCCTAATAGCAACCATTTCTTTTTAAGAGCTTTTAATCTATTTAGCATAATTTTTAGTAAAAACAGCTTCCAATATCCCGCAGAATATTCCAAAATCATATACAATCTTAAAAAGAACGAACGCAGGTTCTCCTTTAATAATATATTTATAAAATCCGAAAATTGTTGAAAAAGGAAAGAGGGATTTTCCTAAAGTATACAGTTTACCCAATAGCCCAAACTTATATGGCCTTTTACCGACCCATTTAGCATGACTAAATACTTCTTTTAAAGAAGATGGATTTTTATGATAAAAAATCGCTCCTTTTGCTAATATTGCTTGATATTTTAATTTTTTATATAAACTCCAATCATCGTTATATCCACCTGGCGTAAAACCACCTACCCTATCAAATTCCTTTTTTAAAATGGCTCTAAAAACTTTTTGTTTATCTGGATAATTTTTAGAATGTCTTCTTTTTTCTTCCCAGCCTTCATTTATATTCCAACATCTGGCCCAGACATTTTCCCAATTTGAAACATATTCTTCTTTACTAAATGTTCCTTTGGCACTACCTTCTTCGATTGGTTTAATTAGTTTCTTTAAAAAAACTTTGTCAAAAGTCATATCTGCGTCAACAAAAACCAAAATTTCTCCTTTCGCTTTACTGGAAGCAAAGTTTCTTGCAGATCCAGGACCTAAGTGTTTTTGAATATAATATGAAAAATTATAATTTGAGGGCTTGTAAGCTCTCAAGATACCTAAAGATCTATCGGTTGAACCGTCATCAACTACAATTACCTCAAAATCGTTCAATGTCTGCTTTTCCAAAGAACCTAAGCACTCTAAGATTGAATCTTGTTCATTATAACTGGGAATAATTACTGAAACTTTCATTTTTTAATTTTCCTAAATAAATCTTCGTAATCTTTTGCAATTTTATCCCAAGAAAACTTTTCTGCCTGATTTCCCGGTTTTTCTTTCCAATCTAATTTTAAAGCTTTCGATAAAGCTAATGCATATTCATTGGTATTTGTTGGATCAACAAACAGACCTGCATCACCCACAATTTCTCTTCTTATTGGATCATCATTAACTATAACTCCAAGACCACTTGCCATAGCTTCAACAATAACAATTTCAAAAGAATAATAAGCTTCAGATGCAATTGTAAAAAGATCGGAAGCTTTATAAATTCTTTGAATATTTTTATAAGGAACTTTTAAGAACTGATATCTGCCTTTTAACAGCTCTTCTGCTAAAGAAACAAGATAATCTTTCTCGCTACCATCTCCAACAATCAATAAAGAAGCATTTTTAATCTTTGAAACAGCTTTTATTACCAAATCCACTCTTTTTGTTTTAGTTAGGGCTGCAACACAAAGAATAATTGGTTTTTTGAGTTTAACCTCAAAATCTCTTATATTCTCTGAGAATTTTTTCAAATCAACTCCATTTGGAATATAAAAATTTTTAACAAAAGGATTTTTCTTTTTAGCCCATTTTTGAGCTTGAGAGGAAAGAGCTACAAATGCATCAGGGAAAGACCAAAGATTGTTTAAATCATCCCAGCCCATTCCAGAATGACCAGAAATAACCATTTTTCCACCATAAAGCCAAGTTACAATTCTAACAATCGCAGGCTGCCAACCGCCATTTAAAGGAATAACTATATCAAATTTTTCTTTAAGTAAATCTTTTACAAGTTTTAAAGTAAACTCTAAAACCTTTATACTCCAGTAATCAATAAAAAGTCTCCTTTTAAAAGTTCCTGTACTATCTTTTTTCTTCCAGTTAATTTCTACTGGAATTGTTTTTACAACGTGGTTTTCTTCTCCAATTTTTTTTCCTATTTGGAAAACATAAACTTCGTTCTTTCCCGATAATTTACTAGTAATCCCCTCTACGAAGGTCTCAGCTCCTCTATTAACTAATCCGCTGTAGATATTTAAAAAAGCAATTTTCATTTTATATTTAATTTCCAAAGAAAAACTCCTGGATAAGGTTCACTTTCTCTATTATAGTTTTTGCTAATAAAATCTGTAATTTTTTTAGGTTGATATACACCAAGTTCATACCAGGCACCTTTTTCAGGAATCCTCCATAAAATTATTTCTGGCAATTCTTCTTTCCATCTTTCAAGAATTTCTTCTTGAACATTTTCAATTTCTAAATACCAACCATAATTATCAAACCATCTTTTTGGAGGAACTCTATCAGCCATGGTATATAAATTTGAATATAAACCTAAAAGATATACTTTATCTTCTTTACCAGATTCTTGCTGAATTATCTGGGATAATCTCTTTTCTTCAAAACCAAAAAATCTAGTTTCTTTTCCCCAGTCGATTCTGACTTTTGGATAAATGTTTCTGGATGAAAAAATTATTAAAACAATTATTAAATTTATGGAAACTTCTTTAAATCTATTTTTTAGTAAGAATATAAGCAATATTGGGGCAACCACTAATGTAGGTTGAAAATGGAAAAAGGAAAACCTGGGATAAACTGTTAAAAGGCTGCAAAGAAAAAAAATAAAAGTAAGTACAAAA
>JAHKAL010000077.1 GCA_018826545.1 Patescibacteria group bacterium
GAGAAAAGAAGCTCTCTATTTTTCAAAAAAACTTCAAGAGATATTTAAAAATGTTGAGTTTTTTTATCCTGAAGCGAATTTGATGCTTATCTGCAAATAACTATTTTGTCTTCGTAGGTATTTTTTTTAAGGCATTGTCTATTTGCTTATATAAATTTTTAAAACTTCCATTGTTTTCAAATTTATAATTGGCTATTTCAATACATTTTTTTAGGTTTTGTATTGCGGGATCGTTACTAACCATTTCTTTTCTTTCTGCATCCAAAAATTCATCATATGTTACATTATCTTTTTCAGATTCTCTTTTTTTGATTCTCTCAAATCTGATTTTAGAATTTGCATCAACTGCAAATAAATAAAAATTACCTTTTTCTTTTAGAGTTTTTACTTCTCCCAAAGTTCTAATGCTTTCAATAATAGAATTCTTTTTTGTTTTTTTAGCCTTTTGGTACAATTTATCTGCAATAAATCCTGAACCTTTCTCGGTTCGTATTTTGTTTGCAACAGTTCTCATACTTTCCCTATTTACAGGAAGTTTTCTTTTTTTAATTTCTCTTATTAAATAATCAGATACTGAGAAGTGATTAAATCCTTTTTTATTGACTAGATATTTTACAATTTCTCCTTTTCCGGCACCTAAAGTTCCAGTAATTCCAATTATTATTTGTTTTGCCATTCTTTTTTAAAAGGATATCAGGATTTTTATTATTCTGCTAGAATAGAATCGTGCTTAAAATATTTTCAAAATTATTAGATATAAACCAGAGAGAAGTTGATAGACTTTCTAAAATAGTTGTAGAAATTAATTCTTTTTCTTCTAAATATAAAAAATTTAAAGAAAAGGATTTCGAAAAAGAAACAGATAGATTTAAAGAAAGAATTAAAAAAGGTGAAAGTTTGGAAAAACTCTTGCCTGAAGCATATGCGTTGGTAAGAGAGGCATCTGAAAGAACAATTAATTTAAGGCCCTATGATGTCCAACTTGCGGCATCTGTTGCTTTATTTGAAGGGAAAGTCGTAGAACAAAAGACAGGGGAGGGAAAAACATTATCAGCAGTTCCTGCACTTTATCTTCGTGCATTAACTGGTAAAGGAGTGCATTTAGTTACAGTCAATGATTATCTTGCTCGAAGGGACGCTGGATGGAATGCCCCCATTTTTAAGCTTTTAGGTCTTTCAGTTGGAGCGATTGTTCAAGAAACTAAGTCTTTTATATATGATACTGACTTTACAGATTCTTCCCATGGAGATGAGAGATTGGCACACTTAAAACCTTGTGAGAGAAAAGAAGCTTATGAAGCCGATATTATTTATGGAACAAATAATGAATTTGGATTTGATTATTTAAGAGATAATATGGTTTCTTCTTTACCTGAAATGGTTCAAAGAGGACATTATTTTGCGATTGTAGATGAAGTTGACTCAGTTTTAGTTGACGAAGCAAGAACCCCACTTATTATTTCAGCTCCTGATACAGATCCAACTGATAAATATTATAAATTTGCAAACCTTGTAACTAAATTAAATCCAGATACAGATTTTAAAATAGATGAAAAAGCAAAAAGCGCGACTTTAACAGAACAAGGGATTACAAAAGTAGAAAAAACATTAGGAGTTTCAAACCTTTATGAAAAAGATTTTGAATCGATTCATCACATTGAAAATGCACTAAGGGCTAAAACTTTATATCTAAAAGACAGAGACTATATTGTTAAAGATAATAAAGTTACGATAGTTGATGAGTTTACAGGAAGATTAATGTTTGGAAGACGCTGGAGTGATGGTCTTCATCAAGCGGTTGAAGCAAAAGAAAATGTAACTATTCAGCAGGAAAGTAAAACCCTAGCAACGATTTCATTTCAAAATTATTTCAGAATGTATGAACATTTATCAGGAATGACTGGTACAGCGGCCACTGAGGCAGAGGAATTTAAAAAAATCTACAAATTAGAGGTTGTTGTTATTCCTACAAACGAACCAATGGTAAGAAAAGACTTATCAGATGTTATTTATAAAACTCTAAGAGCAAAATATGGAGCAGTTGTAGCTGAAGTTGAAGAAAAATACAAAAATGGTCAACCAGTTTTAGTTGGGACTACTTCAATAGATAAAAATGAAATTATTAGTTCTTTTCTTAAAAGAAGGAAAATTCCTCACAATGTTTTGAATGCTAAAAATCATGAAAAAGAAGCTTCAATTATTTCTGAGGCAGGTAGACCTTCTGGTGTAACTGTTGCTACTAATATGGCAGGACGAGGAGTGGACATTGTATTGGGAGGGGCTATTCCTGATAAGCCTGAAAAGCAAAATCAGGAAGAATTTAAAAAATCAAAAGAATTTAAAAAATGGGAAGAACAAAATAAAAAAGTATTAAAAGCAGGGGGACTTCATGTAATTGGTACCGAAAGACATGAGGCAAGACGTGTAGATAATCAGCTAAGAGGTAGATCAGGAAGACAGGGAGATGCTGGTTCAACAAGATTTTTCCTATCTTTGGAAGATGATTTAATGAGAATTTTTGGGGGAGAACAGATAAGTTCTTTAATGGACAAGTTAAAGCTTCCCGAAAATCAGCCGATTCAAAATTCTCTAGTTTCAAGGGCAATCGAACAAGCACAAATAAAAGTTGAAGGATTTAACTTTGATATAAGAAAGAGGTTGGTTGAATTTGATGATGTAGCCAACCAACAAAGAGAAATCATTTACTCTTTAAGAAAGAAAATTCTTGAGTCGGATAACGTAAGTAGTGAAGTTTTGGAGAAACTTCAAATTCAAATTGAGAAAATTGTGGATTCTTCTTGGATGACTTTAGAGAATAAAGTAGATTTAGAAAAAATTGTAGGTTCTTTACTAGAGATAATTCCTCTTGATCCAGGATCAATTGCAGGAATAAAAACTCAGATTGAAAAGTTAAAAGGAAAAGATGCTTTGTCAGATTTTTTGAAAAAAGTTATTGAAGACATTTATAAAACAAGAGAAAAACAAGTTGGGGAAAGTGTTATGAGACAAGTTGAAAAGTATGCTTATTTAGGGTCTATTGATAAATTATGGATTGATCATATTGATCACATTGATGACTTGAGAGAAGGAATATCTTTAAGATCATATGGACAAAGGGATCCATTGGTTGAATTTAAAAATGAAGCTTACTCCCTTTTTGAAGGCTTGATGGATAAGATTGATGATGAGCTTTCAAGAAGGATATTTAGAGTTGGTGTTAAAATCCCTCAATCAGAAATTCCACTTGAGAGAGCAAGAACCAATGTTGATAAAGTGGATATGCAAGGATTAGCAGGTGGGGCTAATGAAGCCGCTGAAAAAGGAAAACCTGCGTTTGAAAAAGAGGCAGGTCAGAAAAAGAAAAAGATTGGAAGAAACGATCCATGTTGGTGTGGAAAAGTGGATAGTGAAGGAAAATCTGTTAAATGGAAGAAATGCCATTATCCCCAGATGCCTTCAGGCTAATTTTAAATTTTTATGAAAAATAAAAAAGTAATCTATCTTTTCCCGATTATTATTGTTTTTTTTGTTATTATTTTTCTATCAAAGAAGGATAAAAGTACATCTACTCCAAGTCCTACTCCGGATGTTAATATTGATAGTTCGAAAGAAAATACAAATATGGAAGAATTAATAGTAGAAGATATAAAAGTCGGAGAAGGATTAGAGGCAATAGATGGTAAAAAAGTTACAGTAAATTATTTAGGAACTCTGACCAATGGAACAAAATTTGACAGTTCCTATGACAGAAACGAGCCTTTTACTTTTAATTTAGGAGCAGGGGAAGTTATTAAAGGATGGGATTTAGGAGTTAATGGAATGAAAGTTGGAGGAAAAAGGAAGTTAACAATTCCTTCTAATTTAGGTTATGGTGCACAAGGTGCAGGATCTTTGATTCCACCTAACACAACTTTAATTTTTGAAGTCGAACTTCTTGAGGTTAAATAACTTAAAATATTTATTTTTGGGATTTTAGCTCTTGTCTGACTTTATTTACTGGTATATTTTATTTTAGTGACAAGTTTTTTTAATAACGTTTTAAGACAAATCGATGAAATTTCCATACTTTTGGAAAATGAGTATATTGATAAAAAAACTTTTAAGAAAATAATCTCTGAAATCAAAAAACCTCAAAGGATTATCAAAAAAACATTAACAATTACTTCTGATAATGGAAAAAAGATTTCTTTTCAATCTTTTAGAGCTCAGCACAACAATGCACTAGGGCCTTTCAAAGGAGGAATAAGATTTCATTTAAATGTAAATGAGGATGAAGTAAAAGCTCTTTCTACTTTAATGAGTTTTAAATGTTCTTTAGCAGGTATTCCTTATGGTGGATCAAAAGGTGGAATTAAAGTTGATGTATCTAGATTTTCCCAAAAAGAATTGAAAAAACTTTCTAAGGCATATGCCAAATCCTTTTCAAAATACATTGGAGAAAGAATCGATGTTCCGGCACCTGATATAAATACAAATGCACAGATTATGGCTTGGATGCTTGAGGAATATGAAAAAAGTGTTGGATATAAATCACCTGCTACTTTTACAGGTAAACCAATAGAATTAGGAGGATCTTTAGGAAGAAATGAAGCAACAGGTAGGTGTGGAGTTTTTGTATTAAAAGAATTTGCTAAAAAAGAAAGATTAGTCCCTTCAAAAACTAAAATTGCCGTTCAAGGTTTTGGAAATGTTGGATTTTGGTTTTCAAAGTTTGCTAAAGATTCTGGATTTAAAGTAATTGCCATTTCTGATTCAAGTGGAGCAATTTTAAATGAAAAAGGATTAGATCCAGAAAAATTAAATGATTATAAAAGAGAATTTGGTAGTTTTAAAGAAATTGCAGAAAATAAAGGATTTAAATTTATTTCAAATGAAGATATTTTGGAGCTACCTGTTGATATTTTAGTTCCAGCAGCACTGGAGGCGGTTATTAATAAAGATAATGCAGAAAAAATAAAAGCAAAAGTAATTTTAGAAATGGCTAATGGTCCAACAACTTTTGAAGCAGAAGAAACTTTACTTAAAAATAAAAAAGAAATACTACCTGATATTCTTTGCAATTCAGGTGGAGTTACTGCCAGTTATTTTGAATGGGCACAAAACTTGCAAGGTATTTCTTGGTCAGAGAAAAAAGTAAATGAAGAATTGAAAAAATATATTGTTAATGCTTTTAATTCTGTTTATTCTCTTGCGAAAAAGAAGAAATTTACTTTTAGAGTAGCTGCAAACTATCTTTCTTTAAAAAGAATAGTGGATGCAATAATTTTGAGAGGCTTTGAAAGTTAAATTAACTGTATTATAGTTAATGTGTTCTTAAACTCGGTTTTGGTTTAAGAATAATTCCTAATAAATATGAATAATAAACTTGATTGGATAGATAAAGATATTTCTGAATTAAAAGAAAAAGGATTGTTTAAAAACATAAAAACAATTGAATCTGCAATTGACGCAGAGATTATGATTGATGGAAAGAAGCTTCTTAATTTTTGCTCAAATAATTATCTAGGATTTGCCAATAAAGAAAGTCTTAAGGAAAAAGCAAAAGAAGCAATTGATAAATATGGTGTAGGCCCTGCAGCTGTTAGAACAATTTCAGGAACCCTTGATTTGCATATTAAATTAGAAGAAGAATTAGCAAAATTCAAAAAAGTTGATGCAGCAATTCTTTTTCAAAGTGGCCTTTGTGCAAACTTAGCAACAATTCCAGTTCTGGTTGGGCCAGAAGATGTTATCTTTTCAGATGAATTAAATCACGCATCTATTATTGATGGTTGTAGATTAAGTAAAGCCAAAGTAATTGTTTATAAACATTTAAATCCTAAAGATTTGGAAGAAAAAATTAAAGAAAATTTAAGTTTTGAAAGGAAGCTTGTAATAACAGATGGGGTTTTTAGTATGGATGGGGATATTGCTCCTTTAGATGAATTGTATAAAGTATCTGAAAAATATGACTGTATGCTTATGGTAGATGATGCTCATGGAGAAGGAGTTTTGGGAGAATCAGGAAGAGGAATTGTTGATCATTTTAAACTTCATGGAAAAGTTGATGTAGAAGTAGGAACTTTGAGTAAGGCTTTTGGAGTTGTAGGAGGATTTGTTGCAGGAAAGGGTGAAGTTGTAGAAATTTTAAGACAAAAAGCTAGACCGTTTCTATTTTCTTCAGCAATGACACCTGCTGATACTCAAGCTTGTATTGAAGCAATAAAAACTTTAGAGAAATCAGATAAACCAGTTAAAAAGCTTTGGAATAATGCTAAATATTTTAAAGAAAAGATGGATAAGTTAGGTTTTGATACAGGAAATTCAAAAACTCCAATAACACCGGTAATGCTTGGGGATGCAAAGTTAGCAAATGAATTTAGTAAAAAATTATTTGAAGAAGGAGTTTTCGCAGTTGCCATAGGCTACCCCACAGTCCCTATGGGAAAAGCAAGAATAAGAGTAATGCTTTCTGCAGCACACACTAAAGCTCATTTAGATAAAGCTCTGGAAAAATTTGCAAAAGTAGGTAAAGAGTTGGGTGTTATTTTTTAATAAGTTCTTTTTACATCTCTTCAAAAATTATTCATTTTAGGTCTTTGTGAGATAATATCTAATTAAGGTTTATGGCAAAAACAAAATTTTTCAAAAGTAAAGATAAAAAAATACCTCTACCCGTATTTTTTCCTGATGCAACAAGGGGTGTAGTTAAAGCTATAGATACTTCTGATTTGGAGTCCACAAAGACGCCCGGAATTTTAGTTAATACCTATCATTTATATAGAGAGTTGGGAGATGAAGTAGTTAAAAAGTTTGGTGGAATTCAAAGATTTATGAATTGGGACGGGGCAACAATTTCTGATTCAGGGGGTTTTCAGGTAATGAGTATTGTTAAGGCAAATCCAAATAGTGGATCGGTTATTGATAAAGGCGTAATTTTTAGAGAATCAAAAAAAAGAAAAATTATTTTTACTCCAGAAAAGTCTGTTAATTTTCAAATGAATTTAAATTGTGACATGGTAATTGCCTTGGATGATTTTACAGACCCTAATTCTTCTTATGATGAGGCTAAAGATTCAGTTGAGCGAACAATTAAGTGGGCAAAAAGATCAAAAGATGAATTTTTAAAAGTATGCAGAGAGAAAAAGATAGATAAAAAAGACAGACCGTATATTTTGGGAGTTGTTCAGGGTGGAAAATATCAAGATTTAAGAAAATATTGTATAGAAAAGTTGGTTGAAATCGGATTTGATGGATTTGGCTATGGAGGTTGGCCCATTAATAAGCAAGGAAATTTTGATTATGAAACAGCAGAAACCATGGTCAAATACTCCCCAAAAAATTATTTACTCTATGGATTAGGAATTGGAAAACCCGAAGAAATTGTTAAGTGTGTCAAATTGGGTTTTGATATTTTTGATTGTGTTCTTCCAACACGGGATGCAAGACATAAAAGACTATATGTATATAATGCTGATTCGATTAATGACATTGATATAAACTCTCCCGATTTTTACTCTTTCTATGTTCCTGATAAAGAGAAGTATTATAAGGATGATTCTTCGGTAAGCAAAGCTTGTGATTGTTTGCTTTGCAGGAAATATTCAAAAGCTTACCTTGCACATCTTTTTCGTATTAAAGACTTTACTGCGTTAAGACTTGCAACAATTCATAATCTTAGGTTCTATTCAATATTGATGGAGAAATTAAGAAGAAAGTAAACAAAAGTTGACAAAGTAGTCTTTTATTGTTTATACTCGCGGCACGATGGAAGAAAGTCAGTTAAATACTGAGAATCAAGTAAATAAAGAACCTCAAGTAGAAGAGGAAACTTCAAACCCAGAAGTTGGTTTTCCTCTTTCTCAATCAAAAACTAAAAAGAAAACCAATATTTTAGTTTTTATTATTTTGGGAATAGTAATTTTAGTTGGAGGAATAATTTTTTTTGTAACAAAAGGTAATAAAGAATCAGAATTAGTTTCTCCTAGTCCAACATCTGAAGGAGTTATAATTAACACACCATCTGCAACTGAAACACCAGAGCCAGTCGATAAGGTAGATGTTTCAATTGAAGTATTAAATGGAACAGGTATTTCTGGAGAAGCAGGATACCTTCAAGGAAAATTAAGAGATTTAGGATATACAGATATAGAAGTTGGAAATGCTGATGATCAAGATCAAACAGTAACTACAGTTACTTTTAGTGCGGAGTTGGATGAAGCAAATAAAAATGAAATACAAGCTGAACTTGAAAAATTGTATGAAGATGTAACTGTAAAAACATCATCAAGCATATCTGTTGATGCAAGTATTGTTACTGGTTTAAAGAAAGGTCAAACACCCAAGCCTTCTGCAACAGCAACACCAAAAGCTACAGCTACACCAACAGCAACTGCTACAAGTACAGCTACACCAACTCCAATAGGAACTGGTACTTCTTTATAATTTTTTATAAGTTTATATTTCTTTAGGTTAAATGTTAAAATTGAATTGTTATGAACTTTGCCCAAATATTGTCTCAAAGACTAAATTTTAATATAGGAAGTTTTTCTATATCTCCTTCATATATTCAAGCTGGTGCGATATTCTTTTTACTTTTTATTTTAGTTTTATCTTTAGCGAATCTAAGAAGACATTTTTTTAAGTGGTCAGTAAAAGGATCTATTTTTGGAATATTTATGGGCTTTATACTTGCTTTAATTTTAGAAGGATTTTTAATAATAGGTGGAAAAACAGTATTAACAGAAATTGTTGGTTGGAAAAATGCTCCTAAGCCTTTGGTTAATTTATTAGATGCGGGGCGAAACAAACTTGTTGAAGTACTTGGTATTTCTGCTCCAATTCCCGAGTCATTTGCCACAAAAGAAAAAACATCCTTAGATATTCTGGATGAATTCAGAAAACTAAATGTAACTGAAGCTAACAAAGTAAAATCTGTTATCTGCAAACCCTAATTCTTCTTGATATACTTTGCCTATGCCGGATATTAAAAAAAAGATTGAAGAAATTTCTAAAGAATTTGATGAGACATATAAATCTTTAAATATTGATGACAAAAAGGCTAAATTAAAAGAATTAGAAGCAAAATCAACTGATCCTGCTTTATGGGATGATTCTCTAAAAGCAAGAGATATAATGCAGAATTTAGCAGACTTGAAAAATGAAATAGAAGAAGTAGAAGGTTTGAAAGAGAATATTTTGCTTCTTAAAATTCTAATAAACGATGGCGGAAAGGTAGAAGACTACATTGAGGAAGTTAAAAAGCTTGAGAGATTGTTAAATAAAATCACTTTTTCATCCTTTTTATCAGGGAGCTATGACTCCAAAAATGCAATTTTTTCAATTCATGCTGGTCAAGGAGGAACTGAAGCAATGGATTGGACGAATATGTTATTAAGAATGTATTTAAGATTTGCTGAAAGAAAAAATTGGCAGACAAAAGTATTAGATTCAGCATCAGGAGAAGAGGCAGGACTTAAAAGTGTTACTTTTCTTGTAGAGGGTAATTATTCATATGGATATTTAAAACACGAGGCAGGAACTCATAGGTTGGTAAGACAATCTCCTTTTAATGCAGATAAACTACGGCAAACTTCTTTTGCCTTAGTTGAGGTTTTACCTGAACTTGCGGATATTGATTTACCAGATATTAAGATAAAAGATGAAGATTTGGAATGGCAGTTTTTTAGATCATCAACTCAGGGGGGCCAAAATGTTCAAAAAGTTTCAACTGCGGTTAGGGTAACCCATAAACCAACTAAAATTGTAGTTACAGCCCAATCAGAGAGATTTCAGGAACAAAATAGAAAAATTGCTCTCAATCTTTTAAGATCCAAGCTTTGGGCCAAAAAACAGGAAGAACTTGCTAAAACAAAAAAAGATTTAAAAGGTGAATATAAACCAGCTTCTTGGGGAAACCAGATTCGTTCATATGTTCTTCATCCCTATAAGATGATTAAGGACCTAAGAACCCAAAAAGAAACTTCAAATCCTGAAAGGTTTTTAGATGGAGAGATTGATGATTTTATTGAAGCTCAAATTAGATTGCTTTGATAATATTGCCAATTTAAACTCTTAAGTGTTATAGTAAAATATATTTTATATATGCCAGACATTCAACAAAATCCAGTAAATGTCCCACAACCGCAGGCTCCTCAAATGCCAAAACCGATTGTTAAACCCGTTTTTAAAAAAGATTTAAAGAAAAATTTATTATTAATTGGGGGTATTGTATTGCTAGTTTTGGCAGGAACTCTAACAGGATGGTTTTTGTCTGGGAAAAAGTCTAATTTAGGTTCTCCTCAAGAAGGATCAATTGTAGCTCCTGGTGCAAAATCAGGTACAGAGGAAGCAGGACTTGCTGATGAAGCGACTTTTAGAGATTCAGCTGAAGGCCTTTTGGAAGAAGGAGGAGTAAATGGTGAAGGAACTCACCATTTAGTCAGAGAAGGCGGAATATCTCAAACTGTTTATTTAACTTCAACTGTTATTGATTTAGAAAGCTTTACTGGTAAGAAAGTAAAAGTTTGGGGAGAAACTATTACTGCAAAGAAGGCAGGCTGGCTCATGGATGTGGGAAAGATTAGAGTTATAGAATAATTTTCTTTAATATAGCTTTATTTTTGATCTTCTGATAACCTTAAAATGGTGGTATCTTTCAAATCTGTATCAAAATCTTTTGGTGATATTGAAGCTTTAAAAAATGCTTCATTCGAAGTTAAAAAAGGTGAATTTCTTTTTATAACAGGTCCATCCGGTGCAGGGAAAACCACAGTACTTAAGTTAATCTTAAAAGAATACTTACCAGATTCTGGAGAAATTCTTTTTAATGGAAAGGATTTATCTGAAGTTGCCTCAAAAGAATTACCTTTCTTAAGGCAAAAAATTGGTGTTGTTTTTCAAGATATGAAAGTGCTTCCCGAAAGGACAGTTAGAGAAAATGTTGAAGTAGGTCTTGCAGTTTTGGGAGTTTATGAAGATGAATGGAAAGAAAGAGTAGACCAAGTCTTAAAACTTGTAGGACTTGAAAAAAGAGCTGACCAATTTCCGTCTCAGCTTTCTGGAGGGGAACTTCAAAGAGTATCTTTAGCTAGAGCTTTGATCATTGATCCAATTATTATTTTAGCTGATGAACCAACTGGAAACTTAGATTGGGAAACGACTAAGGCAATTATGAAAATATTTGAAAAAGTTAATCAAAATGGAAAAACAGTAATTATGGCAACACATAATAAAATGATTATTGATGATTTTTCCAAAAGAAAAATCGAATTAAAAAATGGAGAAATTGTAAAAGATGGCGGTTTAAAACTATCCCCCAAAAAAATGGAAGAAAAAGAATCGGAGAAAGAAACGGAGAAAGAATCTGAAAAAGAAACAAAAGAAAATATTAATAAAGAAAATAAGAAGAAAAAAGATGAGGAAAAGAAAGAAATAAAAGATGAAGAAGCCATAAAAGAAGCAAAATTTGAAGAAAAGATGAAGGTTAAAGTAGAAGAGGTATAAAATAGAAAAAGGAAAAAATATGAATATTCATTTTAAAACTGCACTAGGATACATTAAAAGATCACCTTTTCAGGCTTTGGCTGCAATTTTTGTGCTAACTTTGACCTTTTTTGTTACGACGGTACTGGCAGTACTTGTTTATTCTTCAGGAAATATTTTAAAATATTTCGAGACTAGGCCCCAAATAATTGCATTTTTAAAAGATGGAATAACACCTGAGCAGATATCAGCTTTACAAAATAGATTAACATCCGATGAGAAAATAAAAGATGTTAGATATGTTTCAAAAGAGGAGGCTCTGTCTATTTATAAAACTGCAACTGAAGATAACCCACTTTTATCTGAACTAGTAAGTCCAACGATTTTTCCTGCTTCTTTAGAATTTTCTGTGACTAATTTAAATTTTGCACAGGAAGTTATTGATGAGGTAAAAAAAGAGGGAATTGTTGGTCAAGTTGGTTTTACTGCAAGCCTTGGGGGGGAAAAGACTTTGCAGGATGTAGTTTCAAGGCTCAAAAATATTATTTTCTATATTAGGGTTGGGGGAATTGGTTTTGTAGCAATTCTTGGAGCAAGCTCGTTTTTAACACTTTTAGTAATTATCTCTATGAGAATAAATTCAAGAAAAACAGAAGTAGAAATATTGGATTTAATTGGAGCAACCCCAGGTTTCATTAAAAGCCCAATTATTTTTGAAGCTTTGATCTATTCATTTTTTGGAGTATTTTTGGGTTGGGTTTTTGCTTATATTCTTTGGCTTTACTTGACTCCTAATATTCTTTCTTATTTTGGTGAGATACCAATACTTCCTAAAGGAATATTAAATCTTTCTATTATGTTTGGAATAATACTGGGTGCAGAATTAATTATAGGAAGCCTTCTTGCTTTTTCTGGAAGCATACTTGCTGTATCTCGCGCAAGAAAAACCAGATGAAATTTTTAAAAAAATCCTTTATAGTTATTTGCTTTTTTTCTGTTTTAAGTTTTCTTCTTTTTAGAAGTTTTTCTTTTGCTAGGAAAGTAAATGCTGATGAATATGAAGATAAAATTAAACAATTGGATGAACAAATTTCTGAGTATCAAAACCAGATTACAGTATTAAAGAATCAATCAGTTACTCTTCAAAATCAAATTGCACAATTTGATACACAAATTAAATTAACGACTTTAAAAATAGAACGTACAGAAGAAAAAATACTTTTACTTTCTGGACGAATTGATAGATTGGAAGTTTCTTTGGATGTTTTGTCTAATGCTTTTTCATCAAGGGCAGTTGAAACATATAAAATGTTTCGGTTTGATGATCCATTTATGGTTTTAATTTCTTCACCAGATTTAAAAGAAGCAATGACTCGTTTCCAATATCTCAAAAAAATTCAAGATGCTGATAGGGATTTATTGGAAAGATTACAATCAACTCAAACTTCTTATGTAATTGAAAAAACTACTCAAGAAGAATTGCAAGAGGAGTTGGAAAGTGAAAAATTAGCTTTAGACAATCAAAAAAAGGCTAAAAATTCTCTTTTGAGTCAGACAAAGAATGATGAAAAGAAATATCAAGAATTACTTGCTCAAGCACAAGCGCAAAAAAGAGCTTTTAGTAGATATGTCTCGGGTCAAGGAGGTGCTTCTTTACTTGGGAATCAAACATTTTGTGATGGTTGGGGTTGTTATTACAACCAAAGAGATTCAAGTTGGGGAAATACAATAATGGGTGTAAGTGGGTTAACGATGGCAGAATACGGTTGTTTGGTTACATCTGTTTCAATGATTGCTAGTCATTATGGGAAAAATATTAAGCCATCTGATATAGCTAATAATAGTTCAGCCTTTGTTTATCCGACTGCATATTTATCTTGGTCATTTAACGTTAATGGGATTAATGTTTCGATCACAAGTGCTTCTATAAGTAGATTAGATAGTGAATTAAGTGCTGGAAGACCAGTAATTGCTGGTTTATATAGTGGACCTGACCATTTCATTGTAATAAAAGAAAAACAGGGAGATAACTACATAATGTATGACCCTTTTTTACCTAATGGATATAACAAAAATTTGACAGAAAAGTATAGTGTTGGAAATATTTCTAGTTTAAGACTTGTAAGTTTTCCTTAGTAAGTAGTTGTTTTACCTATGTAAATCTAGCTGGTATGTTCAATTGTTGCCCAAAATTTATATTTTTTTCTCACATTTATAATAGTCTTTTGGGATTGTTGTTGAGTTTTATTCTTTTATTATTATGTTCATCAAATATTTATGCACAGGTCTTTATTAATGAAATTAATTCTTTTGAATCTTCTGGTGATTGGGTTGAACTTTATTCAAATGAGAATGTAGATGTTTCAGGTTGGATTTTAAGAGATGGTGCGACTACAAAAGTAAAAACTATACCTGAAGGAAGTATAATTGGGCCATCGAGTTCAAATTATTTAATTATTGATGCTGGTAGTAGGTTAAATGTTGATAAAGATATAGTTAAATTGTTTGAAGCTGATGATGTAACACTAGTTGACCAAATAACTTATGGGGAAGGAGGAAATATTTGTGCTTCTCAGATCGGAGAATCTGTGGGCAGATTGCCAGATGGTTCAACTTCTATTGTTAGATTTTCTTTACAAACAAAAAGTTCTGTAAATATTGATCAACAGAGTTTGTGTCCAACACCAACTCCATCACCAACTGAAAGTCCAACACCAACTCCCACAGCTACAACAACATCAAGTTTAACTCCTACACCAACAGCAAGTCTGACACCAACAAAAACTTTGACTCCAAAATCTACAAAAACACCAACACTTAAACCTACAAGTACTTCAACTACTGAATCATTAGAAGAATTTGTAGAAGGAGATATATTAGGAATCCAAAGTGAGAGTGAAAGTCCGAGTCCTACAGAAGAATCTGAAGAAAGTACTGAAAAATCAAAAGTAAGTATTTTTTCTATAGTATTTATTGTTTTAGGAATTTCATTTGTAGGTTTTTCAGGCTTTGCTTTCTTTAAACAGAAAAGGTTAAATAATAATGAAGGTGAAAAAAATAAAGAAATTATTTAGTTTGTGGATTCCTCCTATTTGTTGGTCATTTTTAATATTTTATCTTTCTTCTCGTTCTCTTCCTTCTACATCTCAAATATTTTGGAGGGATTTTATTGTTAAAAAATCGGCTCATGTAATTGAGTATGCAATATTCTCTTCAATGCTTTATAGAGCTTTTAGAAACAGTGGTATAAGTAAAAGAAATTCTGGTATTTTTGCAATTTGTTTAGCTATAATTTATGCTTCAACCGATGAATACCATCAATCTTTCACTCCAGGAAGAGAGCCTCGTGTAAGGGATGTTATATTTGATACAATTGGAGCATCTTTAGCTATTTATTTAATATGGAATTTATTACCAAAAGCGCAAGGGAAACTCAAAAACTTGGTAGAAAAGTTGCAGCTGATTTAGTTAAAAAAACTCCTACAGTAATTGCATTAACAGGAAATTTAGGTAGTGGTAAAACAACTTTTGTTCAAGGTTTTGCTAGAGGCTTGGGAATTAAGAAAAAGATTATTTCTCCTACTTTTATTCTTATGAGGACATACAAAGCAAAAAAAAGAAAAATGTTGTATCATTTAGACCTTTATAGACTTGAGAGTAATTTTAAGGAAGAAATAGAAAATTTGGGAGTAAAAGATATTTGGAAAGAGAAAAAGAATATTTTAGTTATAGAATGGGCAGAAAAGATTAAAGATATACTGCCAGAGGGTACTTCCTGGATAAAATTTGAATACTTACCAGATGACCAAAGAAAAATTATAATAGAATAGAAAGAGATGAAAAAAATATTAGTTACAGGTGGAGCAGGCTATATAGGCAGTTTTATGATAAGGCATTTAAGGGATTCTGGATATGAACCTATTGTTGTAGATAATTTTTCCTCAGGTCACTTAAAAGCAGTAGAAGGATTTAATTATAATCAGGTTGATTTACTTTACGAAAAAGATAAGTTAGATGTCATTTTTGAGAAAGAAGAAATTGCAGGGGTAATACATATGGCAAGCTATATTCAAATGGGTGAATCTTTTGTTAATCCTGCTAAATATTTTGAAAATAATTTAATAGTTGCCATAAACGTATTAAATGCAATGCAAAGATTTAATGTTAATAATTTTATATTATCTTCCACTGCTGGAGTATATGGAAACCCTGAGAGTTTACCCATAAAAGAAGATGATTCAAAAAATCCAGAGAATCCTTATGGTGAAACTAAATTAATGATTGAAAAAATGCTTCCTTGGTATGAAAAAGCATATGGAATGAAGTATATAAGTATTAGATATTTTAATGCCGCAGGAGCTAGCCTAGATGGATCGATTGGGGAAGATCATCCTGAAGAGAGTCACTTAATTCCCCTAGCTCTAAAAGCTGCCATAGAGGATAAAGAGTTTACAATTTTTGGAAATGATTATGATACCAAAGATGGAACTTGTATCAGGGATTACATTCATGTTTTGGATTTAGTGGAAAACCATACTATGGCTTTAAGTTACCTATTTAAAGGAGGAAAAAGTAACTACTTTAATGCAGGAGTTGGAAGAGGTTATTCTAATAAAGAAGTAATTACTGCAATAGAAGAGGTAACAGGTAAAAAAATGAATATTAAATATGGCCAAAGAAGAAAGGGTGATGCAAACTCTTTATTTGCATCAAATGAAAAAATTAAAAAGGTACTTGGTTGGCAACCTAAATATGATTTAAAAAAGATAATTGAAACTGCATATCTTTGGCATACTAAAAACCCCGAAGGATTTAAGGAATGAAACTCTATATCGATACCTCCCAAAGAGAAGAAGTCACTGTTTCTTTAGACGGGGAAGTATTTAAAACTAATTCGAAGAAAGAAAAATCACAAAGACTTCTCCCTTTTATTGATGAGACATTAAAAAAGAAAAAGCTTTCTTTAAAAGATTTAACTGAAATTGAAGTTAATATTGGTCCAGGATCTTTTACAGGTTTAAAAGTTGGTGTTTCAGTAGCTCAAGCTTTGGGTTGGGCTTTAAATATTCCTGTTAATGGGAAGAATATAA
>JAHKAL010000078.1 GCA_018826545.1 Patescibacteria group bacterium
AACAACAATCTTATTTTTATCCTTCAGTTGGTATTTAGTATTAAATTTAAAAGCGTTTTTAATATTTTCTTCTCTTTCTTTTTTAGTTAGATTTGTTTGAAATTCTGTGTTTTTACTCCTTACTAAAATATCGGGTAAATATTTCCAATCAAGGTGCTCACTAAGTCTTTTGGCAATTTCTTCCGATTGATTAAATCCTCTAAAAAACTGTCTTTTTTTGTGGAGAGGTACTGAAGTCAGAATTACGTTTTTTCCAAAATCTATTTTTTTCTGCTGAATCTTTTTGTAAATTACATTCGATAATTCATTTGAAATATCTAAAACAAATTTATACTTCAAAGCCAAAATTGCTTTTCTTATTACTCCTTCGTATTCCCAAAGACTAATAAGCTGATCCAGCTTTTGTTTCTTTTTACAATTTGGATGAGTTTTTCCCTCAAATGAAGGTTTATTACAATACGGACAAGAAAAGTATGAGGGTCTCACTTTTTTAACACATTTATCACAAATATAACCTCCACTTTTACCACACTCAAGGCATTTTTTGGGATAAAAAAGATCTAATATATTCATCTGATGTAAAATATAAATGTATGAAAATAATAAATAAAAAAGCTAACTATCAATATAAACTTGAAAGTAAACGTTTTGAAGCAGGAATTGCCCTTTCAGGAGGGGAAGTAAAGGCTGTCAGAAACGGTAGGGGTGATATTTCTCAATCATATGCAAAGGTATTAAATGGTGAAATCTATTTAATCAATGCCAATCTTCCAGTACTTGGTGCAAAAGCATCTCCAACTAGAAGCAGAAAACTGCTTCTACATAAAAATGAGATAGTTTCAATTATAACCAAGGCAAAGCAACAAAAATTGACTCTGATCCCTACTAAACTGTATACTAAGGGCCGCCTTATTAAGGCTGAGTTGGCCTTAGGTAAGAGCAAAAAAAAGTACGAAAAAAGAGAGTCAATCAAAAAAAAGGATATAGAAAGACAGATTGAACAAGAGTTTAGAATCAAGTTATAAATGGGGACGATCGGTTTCGACGGAAAGCACTTTAAAAGACTGCAAGCCGAGTTTGACTAGTACTCGTAAAACATAAGTCAAAAATCAAGCGTCAATACAAATAATTACGCTGTAGCCTGCGCCTAAAAACGAATGGTTACTGTCTTTTACATACGTTTCTCAACCGTTGTAAATAGGCATAAACCTGTTGAGATAGAATAATAACTTTGGTTTATGGTTAATATTCAAAACTTTTTTAAACCTTATTTTTGACATTCCTTGTTAATTGGGTAGTTAAAAAGAAAATTAATAATTAACTAAGCTTGTAGTAGTTTTTTAGTAGTCGTTTTTCGGACGAGGGTTCGATTCCCTCCGTCTCCACAAATAGCCTTGAACAAATAGTAACTCTATTAAAATAAGAAAGTTTTCGGTCGAGGAAAATACAACGGAAACTAAAAAATATTGACAATATCTGGTACAATAGTTACTCTAAACTAAATGGTAGACAAAAATCAAAAAACAAACCCCATAAACATAACTATTAAAACAGATACCGTTTTAGGTTCATCTTATGCTCAAATGATAGGAGTTGTAATTACAGATAACGACTTTACCCTAGAGTTTGCATATTTAAACCCTCGACCGGGTAACAAAGAAGCTCATGTAGTTTCAAGAGTAACATTACCCCGCGCAGCAGCGGAAGGACTAGTAAACACAATTCTCACTACAATTAAAGAACACGAAGCCAAGAAAAAAGGAGGAAATAAAAATGGTTTACGCAATACCAATTAGTGCGCCAATTAGTTCCTACGGAGAGGTTAATCTTATTGAAAAAACCAGTGTTACACCCGCTTTTGTTGGTTCAAATGATGGTGAGGCACTATTATTTATGGAAACGTTTTCTTTTCCAAACTTGAAAAAGATGAAGGCTTCACTAAAAAAGGAAAAATACTCTACTGAGGAGATAAACGAAATAATTTTAGGATTAAAAACACTTCCAGAATATAAACGTGGTTAATGTTGAAATTACGGAATACGCTAAAAAGAAGGCCAAAAAATATCAAGTCTTAAAACAACTTGATAAACAAGTAAAATTTCTTGCTAAAAATCCTCGACATCCATCCCTAAAATTACAACCACTAGTAGAATCTAATAAGGAAATTTGGAAGTTTCGGATTACTAAAAATTACTGGGGGTTAGTCGAAAAGATTTATTGTAATTTAAGAGTACATGATGTTATAAAACACTTAAAATGAAGTCCTCCGTTACTATATCTTTTTAGCAAATAATCAACCTTAAGTTTAAAACGAAAAGTTTGATCTGATTAAAAACCTATAAATCCAAAGAATAGAGTTTATCTCCTGTCAGAAGAATTATTTTCCCTTCCTCTTCAGTAACCATAAAATCCTTTGCTTCACTTATTGCATCAGCATAGTATTGAGATACAAAATTTGCTTCTTTATCAAAAACCACTATTCTTTTCTGAGTTTTATCCATTACATATAAATTATTTAGATCCTCATTTGTATAAAAACTATCTAATGAAGTTAATTTGGGACTCTCCCCTGAAAAGTTAAAGTTTACTGGATTTCCAAGAGTAAATTTATTAATTTTACCTGATGAAGTTAAAATCCAAATAGATCCATCAATTGCTATCTTTTTAACTAAGGAGAAGTCTGTTTCAACACCAGGTGCAAGCCATTTTGATTTTTCAGAAAAAGTTCCATCATCTCCAATAAATCTCCAAATCATATTTTGGTTCTTTTCCAATAGATAAATATTTCCAGCATAGGCTTCAAGCAATACTTCTCCATCCCAGTCTTTTTCTATTCTTTTATCCCTTTTAGTATTGACTAGATAAATTCCATCATTTTCCAGAAGATAAATATCATCTTCATAAGCCGTCATTTGATTTACCGAATCTATCCTATCAGGTCCCGCTACTACTTGAGTTTTTTTGGTATCCAAAGCCAAAGAAACAACTTTTTTGGAATTTTTATCTAAAATAAATAGTTTTCCTAAAGAATAAGAAAGATTATCACCCGAAAAGCCACTGGAAAGAAGAGACAGATCTATAAAGAGATTTGCATCTTTTTTATATTCTCCTAATATTTCTCCTTTTTTAAGGTTCATATCTTCCAAAAGTTTATCCAAATCATTATCACTAACTCCTTCAGCTTTTATTGTATTTGCAGTCTCATACGCTTCTCTAAATATTTCTCTTGCTTTGGTTGGCTCTAAACTAAATAAAGATATCGATTCTAAATATTTTTGGTTTGCATCAGTTAATCTTCCTAAGTATTTTTCCTTTTGGTCATTTAGTCTTTTTTGTCTTATCCCAAAACCAATACTTACTATTAAAAGGATTAATAAAATTGAACCAACAGATAAAGTAGTTCTTTTCTTTTCAGGAAGTTCTTCTTCCAAATTCCCTTTTACATAAATCTTTCTTTGAGGTAGTTTTTTAGTTAAAGAGAAATTTAATTTTGAAAAAAATGAAGATATCTTTTCTGAAACACCTTTGACATCTTTCGTAAAATCTTTTTTAGCTTGTTTTTGGACACTTACTTCAGGAAAAAATTTATCCTTTTTTAAAAACTTTAATATTACAACTCCAACATTTCCTTTTTCTTTTCCTGATAAATATGAATTAAGAGTTTCTGCAGATTCTTCTATGTTTCCTTTTTCCAACGATTCTTTAATAAATCCATCAGTTAGCCCCACAAAAAACTCTTTAGATCCTAGAAAAAGTATGTCTTTATCTTCTGGATAGCCCGAAGCATCTGTAACTTCCTTCTCTTTACTTTGGAGAATTTTTGCAAACATTCCTTTTCGAAATATTGCAACTTGGGACCCTCCACCTGCAGCTGAATAAATAACATTATCAATCAGAGAAACTGCAGCAATCTCAATATCTCCCCAAGTGGGAGAAAATTCATTAATAACTTTTTCTATAGCACCTTTAAGACAGTTAAATGGAGTTTCTTCTAATTTGCCAAAGTACTCTTCATGGAGTCTGGTTAAAATTTCTCGTCCTGCTGATACTTTATCTACTCCTTCATCTTCTCTACTTGTCGCAATCACGGCAAATAAATGTCCTCTTTTTTCAAATTGTTTGGGGTCCTCAGGTTTATAATCATAGGCTTGAGACCAACCGGGCAAGGTTGGATTTCCGGTTAATTTTGCTGAAGAAATTTCAAGCATATTTTAATTAGTCCTAAAACGAAAAAAACAGTTTTAAAGAATTAGTAAAGCAAATATAAAAACTGCAATTGTAAACATAAGATGCAAATAAGAAAGAGTTTTAGCTATTGCCTCATATCCTAATTGGAGAGTATTGGTCATTAATTTAACTTGCCTTACAACAACAAATCCAAAAACAACATACATTGCTATACCAAAAAGAATAAATCCTTTTGCTATTCCCCAAGTTGGAAAATTAGGAAAAATAACTTGTCCCATTTATCTAACTCTCCCTTCTATGGCTTCTTGTTTTTCTTCAATCATCAAATCCTGCAAAAGTTTTACTACTTTATCAGGTTTTGGAACTGCTAGAAATTCAAAATTTGGTTTTTCTGCAGCGGTTTGGATAAATACATCACCATAATTAAAAACAGTTCTAGTAACTCCTCCCATCCTGTAACTTACATCTTGGATTCTTTCAATTTCTGCAGAAGAAATATCTTTATAAATTAAATTGTAAAAATCCACATCAATAATTCTCTCATCCGTAATGATGTAAACATTAAAATACCAAGTTAATATATTTTCGAGCACAAAAGATGTAGTAATTAAATACCAGCCTAGAATTGCAATAAATCTGTAATTGCCTGGTAGAAAATCCAAAATTGGAAAACTTTTTAGAGCTACTGGAGCAAAAATCATAACAATACTAACTAAAATCCATTTTATATTTGTAATAGGGTGCATCCTCAAAAGAAGCTCTATCTTTTCTTTCTTATCTTTTATCTCAAAGTCAACCCCTTTTGGATTTCTTAAATATGAAGCAATTAAACTTTTTTTGTCTTTTTTTATTAAAGTCTTTCCTAATATTTCTTTTACTTCTTTTTCAACTGGAGTATTTTCTTTCACTTTCTTTTTTTCTTCCTTTTTTTCCTCTGATATAAATATGTCTGGCATCCTAGGCTGATTATATACGAAAAGATATTAAAAACAAAAAATTTTTATTTCTTTTCGATGTTAAAGAAAGCAAATCCTTTTTGTGGAATCATTAAATAACCGGGAGCTCTAAGGTTGAAGGCTTGTTTAAATTCATCTCCTGACAAACTTATACTTCCATTAATAGTCACTGTTGATGTTGTCCCGTTTCCTTGCTGTACTGAAACTGAATTAGCCGAACCTGTTCCACCATAAGAAGCTGCAACATTTCTTAATTCATCATGACTATATGGGTTTCCTCCCCAACAAGAAGTTGTTACAGGAGAAATCCTATCATCCCCATCTGTGTTCTTTAAAACCAATGCTGCATTTACAATATCAGCTAGTTCAGTTGAAGTTAACCAGGGATTGCTTCTTCCACACTTAGCACTTGAAGGACTATACCCCTCGGTGTACCAAGCTTTATACACCCAAGGGGAACCACCAATTTTTTCATATGTTTTATCCAAAAAACTTCCTCCTCCAGATCCATCAGTTGTATCCCATCCCATGGTAGAAATATAACCTCCTGTTGTTGAAGAGTAGTAGGTGACAACATCTTCTAAAACCTCTCCTCTGGTCTCTTCAACTGCTTGTCTCCAACTGGAAGGAGGACTATCGGCTTTACTCTTTCTAAAAACCTGACAACCTTCATCTACACAAATAGTTTTTCCTTCAACTTTATATCTATAAGCATAAGTTCTTGCAGCAACTGCTTGAGCTTTTAGAGCATCTATGTGCCAACTTGAGGGCATTTCTGCAATTCCCAAAAGATAATAACTTTCAAAGTCCAAGTTTCCATAACCCTCAACACTTATTGTTCCTCCCGTGTCTTTTTTAACAGGAGTTTTTCCATAATACACATTAAGAATAGAGCTATAGTTTTGTCCATTATTAGCTCTTCCTCTAGCTCCGTATTGACTCATCCCTTTTCTGTGGGTATATGCACCAAAAGAAAAAACTGCAAAATATCCTGAAGGTGCAGCTTCTCTGAATCCTTTAATAGATGCATAATAATCATCAGCCAAATCACTGTCTCCGACACTTGCAATAAAACTTCCGCTTTTTGCAGCCAAAATGGATTCCTGTTTTGCAGAAAGTGAAGAAATATAAGTTTCAACTTTATCAACTTCTCCAGCTAAGGTTTTTTCTTTATCAGAAACTTGTTTTTGCAAAGAAGCCAATGAACTTTTGGATTTTTCTAAAGTATCTTTGTCTTCTTTTAATTTAGATAAATCATTTGCATATTCTTCCATTAGTTTTCTATCTTCATCGGCAGCTTTTTGTCTAAAGGTCAGTTCTCTAAAAGCAGTTGATGCATTATCGGAAGATAAAAAAGGCAAGATCGGATCATATAGTCTTAAAGATTTATATTGATTGACTGTCTTTTCTTCAAATATCTTTCTTGTATACGCTAATTCTTCTTCTCTCGAGACAATATCCGATTCAAACTTTTTAAGTTGCGATTGAATATTGGTTATTTTTTTACTAATTTCTGTAATTTGAGTTCTTAAACCTGCTAAATCTTCTTTATTCTTCTCATGTGCGGGAAGTCTGGCGTCCATTTCTCTTTGAATTTCTGCTAACTGACAATCCCAAGCATCCGGGGCACAACTCTGAGCTGAAATAAATCCAACAGATTTAAGAAATAAAAAGAAGGAAAAGAAAAGAATAAAAATAAGCAATATATCTGTAAAATATTTTTTCATTTTAGGTCAAATCTATTATAGCAACTTGTAGAGAGTCTTCCTTTGAAATAAAATAATTGATAGATGAAAAAATATTTGTATATTTTAATATTTGTTGTTTCTCTCTTTACAGGTTTTGCTCTTAAACCAACAAACATTTACGCCGATAAAAATTCTTGTACTGCACACGGTGGGTTTTGTAATGGTATAGCTTGTATTGGCGAGAATGAATATGTTTATGATGAAAATGCAATACCAATTGTCTGTGGATACCAACAAGTTTGTTGTAAAACAAAAAGTCAGTTTCTGAGTGAATGCGAAGAAGCTGGAGGTAAATGTTTTAGTTCTACACCCAACCCATCAATTTATGAACCATTAAGCAAATCTTGCGATTCTGGGTATAGTTGTTATAAGTTAATTGGAGTTCTGCAGAAATGTAAACTGCCTGGTGTTTGTACTTTTTCTCCTGCAGGAAGTTGTCCAGCTGGTAAAAAAATATATTCTGGATTATGTGATGGATATAAAGAATTATGCTGTGAGTATCAAGCTCCACCAGAAATAGGAAATGATGTAATAAAAGATGAAGTTTTCTGTGATCCAGTAGGAAGTCCAACAACTGATGTTACTGGGGAAATATATACAGCAATCGGTTGTATTCCAGTTTCATCTACACCAGAATTTATTGCTTGGATACTTCGTTGGGCAATAGGTATTGGTGGAGGAATTGCTTTAATGCTTATTATTGTTGCATCTTTCCAAATTATGACTTCTTCTGGAAATCCTGAAAAGGTTCAGGCTGGAAAAGAACTATTAACTTCTGCAATTGCTGGACTTATTATGCTTATCTTTGCTGTATTTATACTTAAAGTTATTGGAGTTGATATACTTAAATTACCAGGACTTAAATGACAATAGACCCATCACCATTCGATTTAACTGATTTAAACAGACAATTTCCCTTGAAAGATTCAATTACTAACAGGGACATAACTAATTTGGGGGATTTAATTAGTGTATTAATTCCTTACATATTTGGAATCACTGGATTTATTCTTCTTTTAATGATTGTGTTTTCTGGATTTCAAATATTAACTTCAGCTGGTAATCCTAAAGCAATGGAAGCTGGCCAAAAAAGATTAGTTAATGCAATTATTGGATTTGTAATAATTTTCTTATCTTACTGGATTGTTAAACTTGTAGGACAAATGTTAGGAATTGAATCTATAACAAACATTTTTGGAAATTAATAAATAATTTTGTTAAACTTTTAAAAAATGAATAAACTGGCAGAAATAAATATCGGTGAGAAGTTTTTAGGAAAGGATCATTTTCTTGTTAAGAGTGGAGATTTAAAAGGTGTTGGAACACTCACTTCAATCATTATTTCAAACACTTTAGTAATTGCAGGAATAATTGTCCTATTCTTTTTTATTGCAGGTGGAATTGGAATGATTTCTGGTGCAGGCAAAGATAATCCAGAAAAGGCTGAAAAATCAAAAAAAACTATTACTTCAGCTGTTATTGGATTTGTTGTTATTTTTGCCGCTTACTGGATTGTACAAATTATTGGTAAAATAACAGGAATTAACCTATTAGGTTTTTAAAATGAAATACTTATCAGAAGCAGCAAATATTTTTGGCAAAGTCAGTCCTCCTCCAGGAGTTGCAGAATACCAGAGTGGAGATCTTTCTGGATTACCTTCTTTTGTAAATAATATTTTAAAGCTTTTGATTATTGGTGCAGGAATATATTCTGTATTTAATTTAGTTTTAGCAGGTTATGATTTCCTGTCTGCTGGAGATGATCCTAAAAAAGTAACTGCAGCTTGGTCTAAAATATGGCAAACCCTTTTGGGACTTGCCGTAGCAGCTGGATCTTTTGTTCTTGCTGCACTTTTCGGTAAAATTATATTTAACGATCCAGAAGCCCTTTTGAAAATAAAAATATTTACACCATAACCATGAAAAAATTATTAACACAAAAGGCCACAACTTTGGGCGAACCTCTAAAAGGTATAGGAAAATTAGGTCTCGAAGGAGAAGATGCTGCAAATGCCCCAATCCTTTTTAATAACATCATTTCAATGGCAATAGGAATTATAACCATAGTTGCTTTCATCTGGTTTTTATTTAAATTAATTACAGGTGCTATAGCAATCATGTCTGCAGGATCTGATAAACAAGCCTTAGAAAATGCAAAAAGCAGTATAACAATGGGAATAATTGGACTTATTATTACTGTTTCTGCAATCTTTTTAGCAGATTTAATTGGAAATATATTGGGAATTGAAAATTTGTTAAATCCAGCTTCCCTACTTGATACTGTTTTGAAATTTTAATGAAATACTTATCTCTAGCACAACCAATTGAAAATCCTGCTTTACCACAAATTAAAAACAAAACGGGAATTGTTTTTTTTCAAGATTTAATTCCAGCACTTGTTACTCTGGGCTTTGTAATTGGTTCTTTAGTTTTTTTCTTCTTTTTAATTACTGGCGCAATTACCTGGATAGTCTCAGGTGGAGATAAAACAAAATTAGAAAGTGCAAGAACTAGAATAACCAACGCCATAGTTGGTTTTGTAATATTACTTTTGGCTTTTGCCTTAGTCCAGCTTATCGAAAACTTCTTTAAAATTAGAATAACACTACTTGACATAGGAGCAATTAAGATAAGATAATACAAATAATAATGTTAAATTTACTTAGTTTGGCATCAGTTTACGCAGCAGACAATAAAATAAATTTAAAACCAGGTGGTGATTGGGTTGGAATAGAGAATCTAACAATCGGCAACATCGTTGCAGGTGGAATTAGATTAATTTTAGTAATTGCTGCCTTAGTTTTCTTCTTTATTTTAGTTATCGGAGGAATCAGATGGATTGCTTCAGGTGGAGATAAAACACAAACAGAAAATGCAAGAAATCAAATAACTTCAGCTTTAGTAGGACTTGTTATTGTCTTTGCTGCTTGGGCAATAGTTCAATTAATTAACACATTCTTCGGAATTAATATATTCGAACTTTCGATTCCTTCTGCTTAAATAAATATACTTGCTCTCTACTTTTTCTTAGATTAAACTTAAGGCGTTCTTATGATTAATTTATTTGCTGGTTTAATCGCTCAAACAAGACCTTTGGATCCTTTAAAAGGTGAAGTTGGTATTGATGAATTTGAGGGTGTACCAACAATAAAAGGATTTGAAGCCATATTTGAAAACGTAATTTCTGTTGTTTTAAGTTTGGGAGCATTCGCTCTTTTTATTATGCTCGTATCCGGTGGAATGAGATTCCTAACAGCAGGAGATGATCCAAAAGCTGCAGAGGGAGCTAAAAAGACAATAACTACTGCAATTGGGGGAATAGTACTTCTTGTTTTATCTTATCTTATCCTAGTATTTATTAAACAGTTTACTGGAATGGATGTAACTAGTTTCAAAGTTTTTTCTACTCAATAATAAACCAAAATAAGAATGTACCTGCCTACTACAAAAGGGAAATTAATATTTAAAAGGTATATAAAAATCTCTATTCCACTGTTTATCTTTTTTCTTTCCTTTCTTTTTTTAATTTTTTCCTCAAACTTTACAAAAAGTACTTTAGGAAAAGAACCTGAAAAACCAAAAGAGGATTATCACAGTTTTAGACCTAACCCAAAAGATCCTGCATACGATGAACTTGAAGATTTATCTCTTCTTTGTGGAAACGACATAATAATCAACAAAAAGATTGAAGTGGGACCAGGAGAAGGAAGTTGCTCACAAAATGGAGATATTCTTACTTGTTCTTATAAATTTAGAGATAACGTCAGCGTTGCAGTTGATACAGCTCAATCCAGACTTCCGATAATGGGAAATACCCAACTTGTATATAATAAAGATAATAAAGTAGGACTCTCAAATAGTGAAGAACTTGATGATACTGAAAAAGTAAATAATTTAGTAAGTTGGTATTTAAATGGTGCAGTAAATTATGCAGAAAATCCACATCCTATTTCAAATTTAGGATCTTTGGTCAATGAATGGTGGACAGGCTATTATGCCAACGTCATTAATTTCTCGGGCCCCTTAAGAAAACTCCTACCGCAAGATGTTCAATACCAAAATAAAATTGAACAAATTGAAAATGCAACTGGATCCAATAAAGGAACAGAACTTGAAAGGAATGATCAAATAGTTGGATGCACATTTGGAATAGATACTCCAATAATGCTTTTACAAGATGTAATAAATGTTCTTTTGAAAATAATGGGAATTGACGCAATAGATCTCCCGGGGGCAAGAATTCTAAATTTTATTGGACCTTGTCATATAGGAATAAAAATAAGTATTTTTGATATTATAGAAATAGACTTAGACGATTTTAAAAAGGAATATAAACTATCTGATTTTCAAGGACATCTTCCTCCACTTATTGAGCAATATAACGATCCAAGTAATCCAAAAGCTTGGTGGGTAGCTTACGAAAAATGGAGAGGAAAATCCTGTATCGTAATCCCTGGCTGGAAATTTATCCCAGATTTTCTTAAAAATCAAGGAATTTGTTTTGAAAACCCATTAAAACCAAACGCTTATGCTGATCTTTTTATGAATATTCCAATGTCTTCAACCGAAGATAGGGTTGGAAAGTTAACAATAAATGAACCCGTTCCAAGTAGTTCTGACGGTGTTAAAGTCGAAGTTTCAGAATTTGAACTTAAACAACCTGCAATACTTTATTTCCCTCATATGCAGGAGTCATTAGGATTAGCTGAAGAATTACAAACTACATTTAAACCACAAGAAGGGACAGATGATAATCTTGGATATACCAAACCAGTTGATATAAGCGAAAATTGCCAAATTTTACAAGTTAGAACAAATGAAGAACCTGATGATTTTCTCTGGGGAGAGGAGGCTTTAGCAAAATTTAAATATAAAGCAGAATTTGAATGTACTTTTCAGAAAAAAAGTGAAATAGTTTGTTCAGGATCTAATTGTCATACAGTTGAAAAATATATTCCTGCAAAATGCGAAAAAAATATTTCTTTTAATTCAAAAATAGATACTTATACCCCCCTCGCAGATGAAGTCTGGTCAAGACTTGTTGCAGGTAACTCTGCTATTGCAAGAAGAATGTTTCCCAAAACAGGCACAGATGTGTTTGGCTCATTTATTGATATGCCAACAGTAACAACGGCACAATATAAAGTTCAAACTGGGAATGTAAGTGTCGAACCTGCAACAACAGAGATATATTTTCCACACATAGGAGGAGTTTCTGAATATTTCTTAAAAGGAATTCAAACCTTATTAAGACCAAAAGGCTATGGAGAAAATATAACATTTTCTGAAGCTGGATCATCAAATGGAGATGGTTCCATAAATTGTAACCAAAACATATCAGATATCGCAGTTCCAGGACTAAATAAAGCTGAAGGGAAAAGGGTTTCAGATATTTGGTATGGACCTGGTGTTGGAAAAGCTTATTTCGAAGAATGTAATAACGATGTAATTCAAAGAGCAAATAGTAAAGGAGTAAATCCAATATTTACACTGGCCATCTGGATCCACGAATCAGGAGCAAGTAATTATGAAGCAACAACTCCTGTTGAGGATTTTGGAATTCATGGAAGTTCATCTGCTCCACCAAATAATTTTTCAGCTCAACTGGATGTATTTTTAAATCTACCGGACTCCTATTCTTCTAAATGTGGCAAGAAAAGTTTAGAGACATTTATTTCAATGTTTTGGTTTGGACACTGTGCACCTCAGAACGATTATGAAAAAGATGAATTATATCGATATATTGATGAACTTAACTTTATTTATTCAGTAATAGCACCAGGTGTAACTCTACCTAACTATCCAAAATAATGGTAATCTAATAATTGATAAATGAAAGATTTATTTAATAAATTTAAAAAAATAATACTGGTATTTTTAGCTATATTAATGCTTTCTTTGTCTTTAGCACCAAGTGCAAAAGCTGCTGTTACTACTTCTTGGTACAACCAATCCTTTAATGACTGGTTTTTAAAAGTTTATTCAGGTAATGATTCAGAAATATTTGGAGAACGCTATACCGCTGCTCAAGTCCAATGGATCTTTTATTCATTGACTTCACAGGCTATTGGAATTTTGGTTGGTAATAATATGGATGCAGCTGTATGTGTACTTGGCCCCAATGTTGAAAGCTGTAAGGATTCAGTCCTAAATGGATTACGAAACTTATTTACCTATGAAGGAAGTGATGGTTCTATTCTTGCTTCTATTGCAACTAATCCAGTTTCTGGAATTGGATATATAAAAAATGTAACAAATAAATTTAGGTTAGTACCTGTAGCAAAAGCCCAGGAAGGTTTTGGTTTTAAGGCCGCAAACCCAATATTGAAGGTTTGGAAAGTTTCAAGAGATATAACTTACAGTTTACTTGTTATTGTCATAGTTGTTTTTGCCTTTATGATTATGTTCAGAGTAAAAATAAATCCCCAAACTGTTATCACTGTCCAATCAGCTCTTCCTAAAATAGTAATGGCCATGGTATTAATAACCTTTTCTTATGCTATAGCAGGATTAATCATTGATTTCATGTATGTATTTATTGGACTTATTGCTGCGATAATTGTCCAAAGTGGTTTATCAAACCTCAAATTTGGAGAATTACTTGCTGCTTTTTTGAATAGAAACTTATTTACAATATATTTAGGATACTGGGAAGGTTTCTTAATTACTGCATTATCTACTATTTTATCACCAAATTTTCTATTAGGTTTTTTTTCTGTTATTTTTGCACTAATACTTATAATAATATTATTCATTCAATCATTCAAAGGAATTTTTGCACTTCTTAAAAATTATGCAATGCTGCTTATTGCAATCATGACTGGACCTTTTGAAATACTTTTTGGTACATTAAATTCTTCAGGAGGATTTGGAAGCTGGTTAATGAAAATTCTCTCTTACACTATTGTCTATCCTTTAATCACAATCATTGTATTTATGGCACATTTTTTTCTTGCAGCAGCCATGCCAGATTGGGCTGTTAGTGGAGATTGGGCAGAAAGTCTCGCTTATAACCCTGCTGTTGACTTAATTGGAGATACAACCTGGAGTATACCTTTTAGCGCTTTCGAAATGGGTGGAATGAAAATAGTTTGGATGGCAGTAAGTTATATGTTAATTATTATGATTCCTAAGGTATTTGATATAATAAAGAGCTTTATGGAAAGAAAACCGTTTGATTATGGAACTGCAATAGGACAATCCTTTGGTCCTGTAAAAACTGGAGTTACAGGAATTGGCGCTTCCGTGGAGGCATCAGGAAACTTACCTGATTGGATGGCTAATAGATTTAAAGGTAAGGTTAGAAACCTATGGGATAAGATAGGTAAAGATACAAGAAGATCTATAGGATCTACCCTCAAAAACATGTTTGGAAGAAATTAAAAAACAAATAAAAAATCTATCTTAATTCTTTATTAATTTTTTCTTCCCAATTCTTTAAACCTTTACCTAAATTAATTCCATGCTCTAATGCTAAACTTCCCATAACATGCTCAATATTCTTTCCTGGAAGGGCTTGATTGTCTTTAAAAAGCTGAATATTTTCGCCTTTCACAAAAGTTGTGTACATTGGTGTCGACTTTATACCTTCAAACCACTGATCATTCATATAGGCTTTTAATACTTCTATTCTGTATGTCTCCCTTTTTGCCGGAGTAATTTTTCCTTGATTAGCCAAAGTGTCAGTTTTTTCTATTAAATTTAGGAATTTAACAATTAATTTGTCCTCATTTGACTGTCTAGGCCCAAATTCATACCAATCTTCTTTAAATAAATCAACCCATTTTTCAACCAACCATGGTTTTATTGCTACTCTTTGACAAAGCCAAACATTGGACCAAAACTTTTTAGTAATTACCTCGTTTGGATCCCAATCCATTCTTGTAAGGTAATCATAAAGACCAATATTGTCGTTTCTTGTTGTAAACATCCATCTTAACATCCAATATTGCTGATCATTCCACCTAACATTCTCAAAAGACTGAGAAGATAAACTGTCGTAACCTTCAAGTATCTTTTTAATATCCTGTGTCTCGTTATCTGTTAAATCATTCTGCTCAAGATCGTAAGTGAAGTCTGCAGGATTATATCCTTTTAATAATTTAACAAAAAGACTTTCTTTATTATCAAAACCGGTCACAACCCCAGCTTTTCTTATCCACCTTGCCCCTTTATCAACAATCCCTTTCTGAGATACTCTGTAAAATACTTCTATATCGTTACCTCCATCATCTTTCTCCACAAATACAGCAACTCTTTCTTCTGTACCAGATCCTAACTTAAGTTTATATACTGGCTCACCAAAATTATGTGTTTCAGTAATCATCGTATGTTCAAAAAAATTGGCAAGGATTGGTCCAAACTTTCCTCTAGAAGCCTCAGGCCCACCATGTATATCCTTATATTTCTGTCTTCCAAAAAGATCAGTCACCTGTGCAAGTTCATCTACGTACGGAAAACCATCAAGAGTAAAACTATCCGGATATTTGCTACCTTCATTTCTTAGCATTATTGTTCCAGCCTGAGAAGCACAACCAGAAATCCTCCATATCATATATCCAAAGTCTTTTGCAATATTATTACCTTTAGCCAATCTTAAAAGCATACTATCCATAGCTTTCATTCTAGATAAAGGTTGTTGATAACTAAAAAACTGACCCCATCTTGTAAGAGGACCTCTTAAACCTTTTTCGTTTTCTTTGATCAAACTAACTTCAGCGACTAAACCATCTTTACTTTTACCAATTCTGTCACCTTTTTTAGTCCATTTTGTAAAATCTCCTACAAGATAATCAAATTCTTCTTTACCAACTCCAAATTGTTTATAAAAAGAGTTATTAATTCTGTCTTGATAATTAGTCTTTTCAGGATCAGTTAAAGTATTCCAACTTTTACCATTATCGATTAATTCCTTACTAACTCGTTCTTTTTCACCCAATTCAGAAAATTTTTTCCAGGAAATGATAAAATCAGGATCATTTGATCTTGAAACTAGTAAATACCATCTTAGTTGCTGATATGCAACTTCCCCAGTTTTTAAATTTTCAGATAGACCACGATTTTCACAGACAGCTTGAATTATTTCTTTACTGTGTGGTTTTACACCATCTGTTGTTAGAACAATCTCTGGAGCCCTATTTACTGCAATATAGTTATCTATTGCAGGTATTTGATTAGGTTTAAGAGGATAATATAAATGACTTGTATAGTGATCAAGTGAACCTATACCTACAAAAGCACCAAAGAAATCACCAATCATTGTTTGGGCTCTAAAAACCTCTCCCATTTGTTTTAACTCTTTAATAACTGGTTCTTTTCTTGTTTCAGTCTCTTTGTTTTTTTTCAATATTAATTGGTTATTGTATTCAATAAATAAGTTGCGTTCTTCAAGTCTAGATTGAAGTTTTGCATCCATTCCAGGAAGTAATTCAAATTTTTCTGAAGGTACATCTTGAACAAAATCTATCTGTGGAAAAACTTCTTTATCGGTATGAAAAAGCTTACCCATCGGATTTTCAACACCACTTTTGCTTTTCCTGTTGCTTTCTAAAAATTTTTGTCTTCTTATTATTTCTGTATAAAATTCTCCCCTAAGATACATATTTCCAGCTGTGGGATTATGCAAACCAACAAAGTTTTCTCTTTCCATAACGTCCCAAACAGACATTCTTATCTTTTCCGGAATTGTCGATGTCTTTACAACTTCAAGCTCTGGAAAATGTGATCTTAGCTCGTTTTCTCTTTGATATGACTCTCTGTTCGATTCTGCCATTCTATCAATCTCTTCACCACCCCCACCATCTTTCTGTGCAGCATACCTAATAATATCCTTACCAATTTCCATATTATCTATATAATATAAAGAATTACAACAAAATACAATTCTTGTGAAAAATCCAAGTACTTGAAACCATCTCTTCACGATATAACCTAAATATAGGCTATATGGAAAATCATCCGATACCACAACAAATATCCTCATATCAATTTAGGCTTGTAGGAGATATGACCCTAAAACAATTTTTTCAAGTTGCGGGAGGATGTTTAGTATCTTTAGTTTTCTATGCTTCTAAACTCCACCCATTAATTAAATGGCCTTTTATCTTGTTTTTCTGTCTTTTGGGAGTAGCTCTAGCTTTTTTACCTTTTGAAGATAGACCTTTAGAGACTTGGATTATTTCTTTTTTCAAATCAATTTACTCTCCTACAATCTTTAAATGGCAAAAAATTAACACTCAACCAATTTTTTACCAAGATGAGGCCACTAGTCCTCAAACAACGACCGCGACAACAGAAGAACAAAAAAAGATTGATGAATACTTGAAAAAATCTTCTAATCAAGGATCTTCTATCCTTTCAAAATTAGAACAAAAAGAACAGGAATTTTTACAAGCATTGGGAAATATTTTTTCTTCAGGTGAACCAGCATCAGGAGAAATTAATATACAAACTCAAACACAACCACAAATTAAACAACAATTGGATATCCCCCTAATAAATCCAACTTATATCCCTAAAAACGCTGTTGTAGAAGAAATACAACCTATTCAAAATACCCAAAATACAAGTGTCGAAAATGTTACTCAAACTTTTCAAGGTCAAGATTTGTTAGCTAAAAAACAAGCAGAATTTTCTCTAGATGCTGCACCCCCATCTCCTCCGACAGTTCCTAATACTATTGTCGGACAAGTCAT
This sequence comes from Patescibacteria group bacterium, assembly GCA_018826545.1. Classification (GTDB taxonomy): domain Bacteria; phylum Patescibacteriota; class Microgenomatia; order UBA8517; family UBA8517; genus JAHKAL01. The sequence goes on from JAHKAL010000078.1 coordinate 17,587, forward strand.
CGATGACAAGGGTAAAATAATTGAAGGAGCAATTTTGGAAGTAAAAGATGCTGCAGGAAGACCAGCCAGAGCTCTTAAAAGTAATAAACTCGGGCATTTTTTGGTAGTTACTCCTCTTTCAAATGGAAAGTATGAAATATCAACAGAAAAAGATAACCATTATTTTGAACCAATTTCTTTTGATGCAACTGGTTCAATAATTCCACCTATATTTGTAAAAGGAAAAAGAGATGTTGTTGAAAAGATTGAAGAAACACTACCTGAAAACATCAAACAAACTAATTAAATGAAAATAAATTATTTAAAAAACATTCCAATTTTAGGAATTCCAGATAGACCTGTAGTTTCATCAACTTGGAAATATCTTCCTATATCAGACATTTGTGAGGACATTGTTCTTTACAAAGATGGAGGAGCAGGTCTTATTATGGAATCAAGTTCCTTAAACTTCTCTCTTTTGTCGCAAAGAGAGCAAGAAGCAGTTGTAGCATCTTATGCAGCATTAATAAACTCTCTTTCTTTTTCTATTCAAATTTTAGTTAGATCTCAAAAGAAAGACATTACAAATTATCTTAAATACCTCGATCAGATTCACCCACAACAAAAAAATCAAAAACTCTCAATTTTGATGCAAAGTTATAAAAACTTTATTCTAAATTCTGTTAAGAAGAAAAACGTTTTAGGAAAAAAATTCTATATTGTAATTCCCTTTAGTCCTCTTGAGTTGGGCGTTGGTAAATCTATTAAATCCACTCTTAAAGGGGGAGGTCATCTTCCGTTTCCTAAATCCTATGTTGTCAAAAAAGCAAAAATAATTCTTTATCCCAAGAGGGATCATTTAATAAGACAAGCCGGAAGATTGGGAATAAAACTAAAACAATTAACAAATTACGAACTTATTAGTCTTTTATATAGTATATTCAATCCCCAAGCGCCAGTTATAAAACAGGAAAAAACTGCAGAAGAAATTAGTGGTGAAGTAAAAATAAATACAAAATAGCTATGCAAAAACTAAAAAATAAAATTCCAAAACTCAAAAATAGTAAAAGTTCAGATGTTTTCCAAAAAGAAAATGTTGTTGTAGAACAAAAACCGAATATTTTAAATCCACTAATATCTTATACAGAAAAAAAACTAAACCTTTTAGAAATAATTGCACCACAAAAAATTGAGGAAAATTTTGATTACATTAAAATAAATGATGTTTATTTCAGAACTCTTTTTGTATCAGGATACCCAAGATCTGTTTCGGCTGGATGGCTTGAACCGGTTATCAGTTTTAATAGCTCTTTAGATGTTTCCTTTTATATTTATCCAGTTGAAGGTAAAAATGTTCTAGATAATCTAAGAAGAAAAATCACTGAAATGGAAGCTGAAATCTCAAGTGACCTGCAAAGAGGAAAAATTATTAATCCATCAACGGAAGCAAAATTGGAAGATGCAAGAGCTCTGCAAGAACAATTAGTAAAAGGATCTGAAAGATTTTTCGAGTTTTCTTTTTACATAACTATTCCTGCAAATTCTGTGGAAGAACTAAATCATTTGACTAAACAGGTTGAATCAACTTTGGGATCTTTAATGATTGTAGGCAAACACGCTACCTTAGACATGGAAAACGGGTTTTTAACAACTTCTCCATTTGGAATGGATAAACTCATGATTACCAGAAATATGGATACTACCTCTCTTGCAACAACTTTTCCTTTTACCTCAGCCGAACTTTCCAGTGACAGAGGACTTTTGTATGGAATTAATGCCCAAAATGAGTCTTTCATTATTTTTGATAGATTCTCAATGGAAAACGCCAACATGAGTATTTTTGCAACCTCTGGTGCTGGAAAATCTTACTTTGTTAAACTTGAGGTCCTACGTTCAATGATGCTTGGAAATGAAGTAATTGTTATCGATCCAGAAGCAGAATATAAACCCTTAGTTGAGTCAGTAAGTGGAGAATTTATTTCATTCTCTTTCAATTCCGAATCTAAAATTAATCCTTTTGATTTAACTCAAATTTATGAGGAAGGAGAAAACCAATTAGGCCTAAAAATTCTTTCTCTTCATTCTCTTTTTAAAGTAATCATGGGTAAAATTACTCCAACCCAAGAAGCACTTTTGGATAGAGCTTTAGTTGCCACTTATAGGGGAAAAGGGATTACTCAAGATCCCGAAACCCAAAAGAAAGAGCCACCTTTAATGGAAGATTTGTATAAAACTTTAATTGGGATGGAAACGGCTGATGCAATGGATTTAGCAGCAAGAATAGAAAAGTTTGTTAAAGGAAGTTTTGTTGGAATTTTTGATAAGCAAACAAATATAAATCTTAATAATCAATTAACTGTATTTTCAGTTAAAAATCTGCAAGACATATTAAGACCAATTGTCATGTTTGTAATTCTTGATTATATCTGGACAAGAGTAAAAAGAGACTTAAAAAGAAGACTTTTAATTGTTGATGAGGCTTGGCATATGATGCGGTATGAAGACTCAGCTCAGTTTCTTTGGAGTGTAGTTAAAAGAGCAAGAAAATATTATTTAGGTTTAACAACAATTACCCAAGACGTTGAAGACTTTTTAGCTCAAGATATTGGAAAAGCAATTGTTACTAATTCCTCCATGCAGCTTCTTTTGAAACAATCCCCTGCAGCCATTGATAAAGTGGGAGAAATATTTTATTTATCACAAGGAGAAAAACAACTTCTTTTATCAGCAAATATTGGAGAAGGAATATTTTTTGCAGGACAAAACCATGTACCGATAAGAATTGTGTCCTCTGAGGAAGAACATAAAATAATAACAACAAAACCGCATGAGGTTGAAAAACAACAAAACAATTCGTCCTGGACCAATAATCAAACACAAAAATGATTGCAAGAAATGACGCACAAATACTACTAGAAGGATTAAACTATCTAACAGAAAATACCAGCGCTAAAGCTTGGAGAGGAACATCAAGAAGCTCCTTTTTGGTTTCTTTGTCGGAAATCTTCTTAACAGATGACATTGAACAAATCAGAAGGGATCTTCAAATGATAAGCAGTGGTCAAATTTCCTCAAACACTACTCCCCAAGATGTTGTTGAAAGAGCAGAAAACCAGGGAATAACGAAAGAAAATTTGGAAGTAAGAGTACAAGAACAAAGATCACAAGTTAAATATTGGACAAATAAAATAAGGCAAAATCTAGCAGCACAAAAAACAGCTGAAAAAGAAGTAAAAACAGTAAAAACAGCAACAGAAGTTCAAAAAGAGACATCTCCTAAAACACAGGCCGAGACTATAAAAAAGGATACTGTAAAACAGGAAGTAAAAGAAGTACCCATTAGAGAAAAACCCCAGAAAAAAGTAACTGTTATCCCAGTTACAGGAGAAGAAAAAATAGAAAAAGAAATTCCAGTTGGACAAAAATTAGAAAACATTCAAATTAAATTTGACTCAAGCGAAGTTGGAAGTGTAAAAGATAGATTAAATGCAACCCAACCTTTTTTTGTTGCATCATTAAATTCCCAGAAATCAGAATTTGCTGATCTAAGTCCTTCTTTAAATTTAATATCAAAAGGAATTAGTTCCGAGGAATTAAATAATGCCGCCAATTCATTACCTGAAGGTCCTGAGAAAAATACAATTCACAGGATTTCCTACACCATGGAACGAATTGAGAAAATATTTCCCAATGAAGTTTCTCAAATCAGAAATTCTGTGTCTATAGATAACTTAGAAGTCCAAATACCAAAAGTCGACTTTAATCCATCTCCAAATAATTTATCATTAAGTCCTAATGCAAACTCTTTAGGGGGATATTCAATATCTGATGGGTCTTCAGGTATTGAAACAATCGTAGATTTTGCAAAAAATAAAGTTATAAATAAAGCTTCAAGTGCAATTCTTTCAAAGATAAAAACAAAAATTGGTGGAAAACTAGCAAAAACAGCAGTGGGAAAAGCCGCATCTTCTTTAACTGCAAAACTTTCAGGTACAGCAGTGGGAAAAGCTCTAAGTGCAATCGGAGCAAAAATTGGAGCAGCCCTAGGTTCCGTTGCACCAATCATCGGAAATATTATTGGAGCAATAGCAGGATGGCTTGTTGAAAAACTATTACCTCTAATTAACAAAATAAAGAATTGGCTAAAAGAAGACGGTCCAGCTATTCTTACAGCAGCAACAACAATAATGCTTCTTCCCTTCTATTATGTTGCATCATCAATCCTCGTTCCAATTTTAATAATATTAATTGCCATTCCAATTTCTATCGCAATAATTATGTTTATAATAAATTCAGGTGCATATATAGTACCTCCAAAAGCAAGTACACTTGGCGCTGTCGGTGCAATATCTGCCTATATTGACATTGTTAAAATTGCTGATCCTTCTGGTCCATTTCAAAATAGTAATCTTCCATTGGAGATAGAATATACAGTTACAGTTAAAGCAAAAAAAAGCGGTTTGGCAAACATTAGAATCGAAGATAAATGTAGTGTTGTTGCAGAAGGAACACCTATGTCCTGTCCAAATGGAGAACCTCAAGTTTCTACAATCGAAATACCCGAAACAATAACTGAAAGTACTCCTTTTTCTTTTTCTTATAAAAGACTATTCAATGATAAATTTAAAGACACTTTAACTATCGACATTATTACTATAACTGCAGACGTACCAGAAAAAGAAAATGCACAAGCGGCGACATCTGCTGCAATTAAAATAGGAAATCCTCCAGATGAATGTCCTTACAATGCTTGGCCTTTGGCTGGAGATGCTGGAATTAATAATGTTACCCAAGGACCTTTTGCTGTTGGATGTTCTCATCAAAACATGAGAGCAGAAGCGATTGATATAGGAGGGAGAGGACTTACTGTTCTTGCTGCCCACAGCGGTATTGCAACTGTAAAATATGATGATTGTTATGGAAAAACTGTTGATATTCAATCAACTTGTGGTGGAAATATTTTTATATCAAGATATTCCCATCTAGGCAATGTAATAGTTAATAACGGTCCCATTACACTAGGTCAAACACTTGGAACTACCGACAATACGGGTAGCTGTTCTAGAGGAGATCATTTACATTTTGACTTCAGAACCCTCGATGGAGGTAGAGTTAACCCTCCGATAATGAATACCCCCTTTCTTAAAAGAGATATCCCAACTGGATGTTGTAATCAAGAAAATGGAATATATTGTAATAAGTAAAATATAATTAATTATG
>JAHKAL010000079.1 GCA_018826545.1 Patescibacteria group bacterium
ATCTCTTACTCTTTGAAGTGCTTGTTTATCATTTTTTAGATCGAAGGCATATTCTTTTTTAAATTCTGAGACTATCCAATCAACAATTTTTTCATCAAAATCGTCTCCCCCCAAATGGGTATCACCATTTGTTGAAAGAACTCTTATTACCCCTTGCCCTCCTTCAAGACCGACTTCAATAATAGAAATATCAAAAGTTCCACCACCTAAATCATAAACCGCAATTTGTTGATCTTTTTTCTTATCCATTCCATAAGCCAAGGCAGCAGCAGTGGGTTCATTAACAATTCTTTCTACTTTAAATCCGGCAATTTTACCTGCTTGCTTTGTTGCCTGTCTTTGTGAATCGTCAAAATATGCAGGGACTGTAATAACTGCTCTATCAACAGTCTCACCTAAATAACTTTCTGCATCTTTTTTAAGTTTCATTAAAATTCGTGCAGAAATTTCCTGTGGTGTATAGGTTTTACCTTCAACATCAACTACTGCCATTTGATCTTTACCAGATTTAATTTCATAGGGAACCATTTCTTCTGTTCTTTTGACCTCTTTATCCTCAGCACGTCTACCCATCAATCTTTTAATTGAATAAATAGTATTTTTAGGATTTAAAATAAGCTGTCTCTTAGCAACATCTCCAACCAAATTCTTAATTGGTTCAACAACTGAAGGCGTAGTGTTTTTCCCAGTATCAACTGCGGGGATAACTTTTGGTCTTCCCCCTTCCATAACAGCAACAACTGAATTTGTTGTTCCTAAATCAATTCCTACAATTTTGCTCATTTTATTTAATTTTTCCTTTCTATTTTATCTCCATATACTTTAACTTTTGCATGTCTTAAAACTGGTCCATCCATAAATTTCCATCCCTGCAAAATCAATTCCGCAATAGTCCCTTTCTTTCCTCCTCCACAGGCTTCTATTGCCTCATGAAGTTCTTCATCAAAGCTATCACCTTTTTTGGGTAATATTTCTTCTAACCTCTCATCATACAAAAGTTTCTTGAAATCAGCAATTATAATTGCTAAACCACTATCTTTCAAATGTATTTGTGCATTTTCAATATCATCTAAAATGGGAAGTATTCTTGCAATAATCCTTTCTGAAGAAAATTTTAAAAGAATTTCTCTTTCAATTTCTGTTCTTTTTCTTAAATTGTCATAGTCAGCCAATGCTCTTGCCAGTTGATTTTTCAATTCATCAACTTTTAGCTTTCCTTCTGGTTTTATAGTTTTCTTACTTTTCATTATATTATAATGATACCTCCTCCATAAGAGTTCTAAAATACTTAAGAATTGGAATTACAGTTGGATAACTTAATCTAGCAGGTCCAATAACTCCTAAGGCTGCATTTTTACCATAAACATTAAAATGAGTTGCCACAATTCCAACAGTATTAAATCCAGGCCAACCCAAATCCTCTCCAAATAAAACATCAATAGAGCTTCCTGATATTGCCTTTTGAAAAAAAAGCTCTGTCATTTTATCAACTTCCTCAATTACAGAAAAAACACTTGCACACGTTTCAACCTCAGAAAATTCTGGATTTAAAAATATATTTGAAAACCCTGCACGCCATATTTTCCCTTCATCTGTTGCAGCAACGGCTATATTTTTTGTTTTATCAGCCAACACTTTTGTCGCTTCAATTAGTAGGGAATCCAAATCTTTTCGAGAATCCCAAACATCTTCTTTTGTTTTTACCTCTTCAGTTAAACTCATCTGTTTTTCCTCCATTAATTGGTCTATGTAAAACTTCATAGCTAAAGGTGTGGGAATACGACCAGATGAAGTGTGTGGTTGTTTCAAATATCCATTTTTTGTTAAAATATTCATCTCACTTCTAATGGTTGCTGGAGATACTCCTAAATTATATTTTTTGTCCAAGTTTTCAGATCCAACTGGAATTGCAGTCTCAATATATTCATCAATAAGAGACTTTAGTATTTGTGTTTGTCTTGCTGTAAGTGCTTCTGCCATATTTAATAAATGTTAGCAGTAGATTAACACGAGTGCTAAATGATGTCAAGAGGTTTTTTACAAAGAAGTTGATTCTTTAGGAGGTTCTGACATTGGTTCCATTTCTCTTATGGGTAACTTTTTAAACTTGATGTTTGAAAAAATTCTTTTAAGAAAATTTAGAAAAAATTGAAGCTCTTCTGATTTGAAAATCCATGAAGTTATAAGGTAAACCAAACTTCCTACAGCAACAACAAATACTGTTAAAATCAAAAGGTTAACTGTATATCTTGTATCCAAAACAAATCTTTCAAAGTTGATATTTTCTAATCCTTCAATTTTACCCAAAAAGGAAAGTTTTTTAACCCAGGCGGATCTATCAAAAATCTTCAGTAAAAAATACATTACAGATCCTGAAATTACAGAAGAAACTAAAGATTTTATTATTGGTAATAGTTTTTTAAAAGTTTCTCCATCTCCAATTTTTTTAATTAGGAATATATAAAGTAACAAAGACTGTAAAAAAGTTGAAAAAGAAAAAGCTGCTGCCAAACCCCAAATTGGAAGATGAAAAACTTTAACTAATACAAAATCAATAGCAATATTAATAAGAATCGTAGTTATCGAAATTTTAACTGGGGTTTTTGTATCATGAAGAGCATAAAAACTTCTTGCCAAAATTGAAGATGTTGCCTGAAAAAGTATTCCTAAAGCAAAAGCAGAAACAACTAATCCCGTTTGAACTGTCGATTCCCAACTAAAAATATCAGTCCCGTAGATTAATCTAACAATAGGTATTCTTAGAACAATCAAAAACGTTGAAATAGGAATAATCAGAAAAGACATTTGGCCTAAAGCATTAAACAAAGTTTTTTTAAATTCACCAAGCTTGTTGGATTGTCTTGTAAGTGTTGGTAATGCGGCTTTGGCAATTGAGGTTCCAAAAAGACCAACAGGTAAAAGTTGAATTGTATTACCGAAAGTAAAATAGGTATAAGATGCTGTTGAAATTAAAGTTGCTAAAGAAAGCTCAACTGTTTTTGCGATTTGTAAAAAAGATACTTCTATTAGTCTTGGAACTGCCAGTTTTCCAATCTTTTTAACTTCAGGTGTTATCGCGATTTTTGTTCGAAATCTAAAACCTAATTTAAAAGCAAGCGGTAACTGAATCACAAGATGTAAAAATGCTCCAATTAAAACTCCAATTGTAGGGCCTAAAAGTCCTAACCTGGGAGAAAAAAATATTGTACCTAGAATTATTCCAAGATTATAAAAAAGTGGAGCAATTGCTGGAACTAAAAATCTTCTTAATGATTCCAAAACCGCTGTTAAAACATAACTTATTACAAAAAAGCCCTGAGCTGCAAATAAAATTCTTGCAATCAATACAACTTGTTTTCTATCAGCTATTTCAAATCCAGGTACAAAAATCCCATATAATTTATCAGCAAAAATAATTATTAATAAAGCTAAAACAAGAAAAATCAAAAAACCGATATTGGTAACACTTCCAGCAATATTCCAAGCATTTTTTCTTCCTTTTTGCAAAGATTTAGTAAAAACTGGAATAAAAGCTGAAGAAAAAGTACCCCAAACCAAAACCTCAAATAAAAGGTCTGGTAATCTAAAGGCAGCGAAAAACAAAGAAAGATCATTCGCTTCAAAAAAATGTGCCAGTACTCTTTGTCTTACTAATCCCAAAACCCTCGAAGCAAGAATCATTACCATTATTATTGATGCCGCAGAAAAAACAGAAGTTTGTTTTGAAGAAAAAATATTTCTACTTTTATTTAATAGTTTTTTAAACATTTTCCTTTAATCTTTATCTTACTTGATACGATAATTATTTTAGATTATACTTCGAAGCTATCAATTGGTGAATAATTAAAAATTATAAAATATGCCAGTAACTAAAACAGCTAAAAGAGCTTTAAGATCTTCAAAAAAGAAGGCCTTAGTTAATTTTGACATCAAAAAAAAGCTTGAAATTGCAATAAGAGATGCAAAAAAATCTAAATCTTTAGAAGAAATAAAAAAAGCAATCAGTCTTTCCGATAGAGCTGTAAAAAAGAATGTTATACATAAAAACAAATCTTCAAGAATTAAAAAAAATCTCACAAAACTTATAAGTCCTAAGAAAACTCAGTCTCCAAAGAAGACTAAAAAATAATATTATTAAGTCTTCTTTTCTACTACTTCTAGCCTTGAAGTTATGATATAGTTATTCGTAATGGCAACTGCTCAAAAACATACGGTTGGAATAAATTTATTACCTCAAGAGGAGTTTGCGGCATCTACTTTAGGAAGAATACTTAAATGGCTTCTTTCAACTTTTAGAGTTATTGTTATTCTTACTGAGGTTATAGTTATGGCAGTTTTTTTATCAAGATTTTGGCTCGATGCAAAAGCAAATGATTTAAATGAATTGTTGAGAAAAAATCAAGCTATTCTTAAAACAACAACAGATTTTGAAAATGAGTTTAGAGACATTCAAAAAAAATTAGAAACTTTTTCAAAAATCTCAGAGCTAAAAGCAAATCCTTTTGAATATATAAATAGAGTAAGTAATAATCTTCCTCAAGATGTTTATTTGACTTCTATTCAAATAACAGACAATTCTATTCAAATGAAAGGGAATTCAGTAAGTGAAGCGACTATATCCCAATTTTTAGTTAATCTAAAAAAAGATTTCTCAAATATAAATCTTATGGGAACTAATACTAATCAGCAAAATAGTTCTTTAATTGAATTTAATGCAAAAATTGATATATCCCAGAAAGGAGATAAATAAATGGCTTTAAATTGGAAAAAAGATTATGTAAGATACAAAGAACTTTTTCTTAAACTTCTTATTGTTTACAAAAAAAGGGATGATGTCAGAATGTTTCTCGAAGTACTTCTCTCACTCATAACAATAACTTTTTTTTCAATCTTTGCCTTGAAACCAACACTTCTTACAATCTCTCAGTTAATAAAAGATAACAGGGAAAAAGAAGAAACTATAAACAAAATGGAACAAAAAATTGAAAATATTGCAACTGCACAAAATATTTATAATCAGAATATTGAAAAAATTTCTCTTATAGAACAAGCAGTACCAAATACACCAACTCCAGAGAATCTTTTAAGACAAATTGAAGGGATTGCTTACACAAATTCTGTAACAGTTATAGGCTCATCCGTTAATGAAGTCGTTTTAATCGGAGAAGAAAAGAAAAAAAGTAATAAAAACGAGATTAAAAACCTTCCAGAAAATGTTAGTACTATTACTTTTTCAGTCAACCTTACAGGTCCTTATTTATCACTTTATAGTTTTCTTTTTGATCTGGAAAGCTCAAGAAGACCTCTTATTATTAATTCCATCAATATAAACTCATCAAAAAAAGATAATGAATCAATAATCGTAATGTTAATTACAGGTCAAACACCATATATTAAAAAATGAAAAAAGAAAAAACTCCCAACATTGTTTCTCTTGCAATTTTAACTCTAATTACATCTGTCTTATGGATCTTTTTTAGTTTATATAGAGTTTTCATAGAAAAATCAGATATAAAAGTCTCCGCAGAAATACTTGAACCTCTCTCTCCAAATCTAAATGAAAAAGTTATTTCAGAGATTGAAAAAAGAGTTTTCATAGAACAAAATCAAATACCAGATAATATCATTGCAAAAAAACCAATACCAAATGAAACTGAAAAACAAAGTCCTAGCCCAGAACCAGAACAAACAGAACAACAACTGGAACAAGATCAAGATGGAACAGAACCAACAGCAACAACAAGTGCTGAAGTAATAGAAACAATATGAAAAAAGAAAAAATACCAACAATTATTGGCTTAGTGATTTTAGTTATTGGAATAATAACTGGAGTATTTTTAATAAAAAGTCAACAAATTTTTAGATTAGGTGCATCACCTGAAGAAACTCCAAAAGATGTAAGAATCTCGAACATTACTGATTCTTCATTTACTGTTTCTTGGACAACAGATAAAGAAACATTAGGTTTCATTAAGTGGGGAAAAAACGTGAATAACCTAGATAAAGTTGAAAATGACACAATTTCTCAAAAAGGTTACATCCATTCTTCAACAATTAGATCTTTAAATGCTCAAAGCGAATATTATTTTAAAATAAACTCTAATTCTCAAGACTTTGATAATCAAGAAACTGCCTGGAAAATAAAAACTGGTGCACAACTTACCAAACCAACTAACAATATAATAATTTCTGGAAGTGTTCTTAATCAAAACGGCACACCAGCAGCAAATGCTTTGGTATATTTTTCCGTAGGTGGAGGAAGTCTTCTTTCGACTGTCACATCTAAAACCGGAACTTGGTTAATGCCAATATCCCAAACAAGAAATAAAAATTTGGATTCATATATAACAATTAATGAAAGTTCTTCACTTGTTGAAATATCAATAAATGCAGGAATAAGTGGAGTGGCCACTGCACAAATATACTCACAGTCAGCAAAACCCACACCAGCAATTATTTTAGGTGAAGTAAATGATTTTAAAAATCTACAGCCGTCCGAAGATTCACAAATCCCTAAGGCATCTATCAATGTCCCAGAGGGAGAAATTGAAAATACATCAGGTTTTGAAGTTGATGGTAGTTTAAGTAATTTAACTTCAAAAACAGTTACTTTAGAAAGTCAAAGTGAAGGAGAAATAATATCGACCAAAGATCCTGAGTTTTTTGGTAAAGGACCAGCTGGTACTGAAATTGAAATCCAAGTTGAATCAGAACTTCAAACGGATACAATTACTGTAGGAAACTCCGGAAATTGGACTTGGTCACCACCAAAAGGACTGGAAGAAGGAACACATACAGTTACCCTTAAGTGGAATGATACTAATGGAATATTAAGAACTCTTACTAGAAATTTTATTGTTTCAGCATCCGAGTCTCCCGCTTTTGTTTCAACACCATCCGCAACACCAAAACTTACATCAACACCATCCGCAACACCAACATCAAAAGCAACTGCAACTGCTTCGGTATCCGCTACACCTGAACAACCAGTCTCTGGCAACTTGACTCAAACTTTATTACTATTTATGATGGGTATAGCAACTATTTCATTTGGTTTTATTCTCTGGAAACAATCAGAAATATAAAAAACTGTCATGGATGATCAAAATAATTTAAACAATCAAAATCCATTAAATCCAATGGATCAGACCCAAAGTGATCAAAATATTCAAACAAAAAATCAAGAACCATTAAATCCAGTTATTGAAACTCCTTCTGTTTCAAATGAACAAACAGAGACAGATAGTCCTGTCCAAAAAGAAACTCCTCAGAACATGCCAAGTTTTACACAAGTTGATTCTGCTACACCACCTCCGCCTCCAATTCCAACTGTTGAAGAATTTTCTAATAAAAACAAAAAAGAAAATCAGGGATCTGGTGCACCAGATCTTGATATTCCATCAGTCATTGTCCCAAATGAAAAACCAAAGAAAAAATTCGGAGGAAAAACAATCGCAACAATATTGGGAATTTTGGTTCTATTAGGAGGAATAGGAACAGGAATACTTTTATTAAAACAGTCGCAAGATATACGGGAAAAGGCAGCTGTTCACTGTATAGATCCCTGTAGTAAGGATAGTGATTGTGCCGCAACCGAATACTGTTACATACCGGCACCGCCGGCTTGCCCAGTCTGTAAATCCAAAGGTCAATATTGTTCTCCCGGTAGTAAGCGCTGTTCTGCAACATGGCTTCAGACTTGCAACACTCAGGGTACTTCTTGGACAGGGATTGATTGTGGTACTACTGGCTGTGATAGTAGCTCCTTATCTTGTAATCCAACACCAACACCGTCCAATTTTTGTAAGACTGAATTCGGAGGAACTTGTAGAGTAACTTGTATATCCAATGAAATATCAAACCCGCACGGAGGTTGCCTTAGTAATGAAACTTGTTGTGTACCTCAACAGCTACCTACTTGCCCAAATACAGATTGCAATATACCCTCCAGTACCTCAGGAGCATTGTATTGTAAATTATCTACTGGCGGAAATCCCACATACTGTTGTCCAATAGATAAACCTTTGTATGATGTATCTAGTGGGGCATGTACTACATCCCAAAATCACACCGATAGATGTATCCCCAATCATGAGAATAAAGAATGTGACTATTCCACTGGAGAAATGTGTACTTATTATATGGGCGATATGGGATATTCTGAGTCAGAATGTCTAACTTCTACTCCCGGTGAAAAAGGACCTTGTGACAGTGGACATCTTTGTATGAGAGGCGGTGGTGCTGGTTACTGTGTTACCGGTTACTCAAATTGTCAGTATCAAGACCCCACGTGTGTAGATGATCCAACTTGTAAAACAACTCCCAACGTCTCAGCACAATGTTTGTATGTAAAAGTGTATGATGAAAATTGGAACACTATTCCAACAGCTGAACTAGCCGATTTGGCAGCAGGCGATATTATAAAATTTGCAGTTAAAGGAACAGCCATAAGCGGTTCCTTAGATAAAGCCAGATTTATAATTAACACTGGTTTGTCAGGAGAAATTACCAACAAAAAACCTGGAACTGAAGAATTTTATGTTGAATATGTTATTCCTGAAGGTTTAAGCAAGCTTACAGTTAAAGCAGAATTGCACCATACAACTTTGGGCTGGTTTTAAATACTAAAATGGCAAAAATATTAAAAAGTAAATTTGGAACAATATTAATAATTCTATCCACCTTGGTTTTGGCTGGTATTGCCGTATTTACAG
>JAHKAL010000008.1 GCA_018826545.1 Patescibacteria group bacterium
CAAGTACAAAATAAGCTATAATACTACCCATGACAAAAATTAGGCTTATTTTCCTCTTTTTAACTATAATAATAGTTGGGTCTATTGGAACCTTTGCCTCTTTTTACGCAAAAGGATATAGATTTAATATTACAAAATTCAAGTTCGAACCTAATGGTATTTTAGTGGTTAAATCTGATCCTACAGGATCTGAAATATATGTAAATGGAGACTTAGAAACAACTTCTGATGCTAATATTTCTTTAACACCTGGAACTTATGATGTAACTCTTAAAAAAGAAGGTTTTATTAACTGGAACAAGAGATTAGTTATTGAAAAAGAAATAGTTACAGAAATATCAGTATCACTCTTTAAATCTGTTCCTTCCCTTTCTCCAGTTACCTTAAGTGGGTCTATAAACCCTGTAGCCTCAAGTGACTACACAAAAATTGTTTACTTTGTTCCACCTTTAGAAAATCAAGCAACAGATAAGACAGGACTTTGGATTGTAGAAAATGTGAACCTTCCAATTGGTTTCTCAAAAGATCCAAGAAAAATAACTGATGGAAATCTAATCAACTCAACCTGGAAATTCTCTCCCGATGGAAATGAAGTTTTATTGGAAACTACACAGGGAATTTTTCTTCTTAATGCAGGCTCATTTACTTCACAAAGTCAAAGAGTAAACATAGCCTCAAAATATCAAGTAACTAAAAATGATTGGAAAAAAGAAACCAACAAAAAAATTGAATCAAACCTAAAATCATTTCCAGATGAATTAGAAAAGATATTTTTGGAAGATACCCAAGTTATTGAATTTTCTCCTGATGGAAAAAAGATGCTATACATTGCAAGTAGTTCCGCTAGCCTTAAAAGGGAGTTAGTTAAGCCTCTTCCGGGAACTTCTACCCAAAAAGAAGAAAGAAATATAGAATCAGGAAGAATTTATGTATATGACATTAAAGAAGATAAAAACTTCCTAATTGCAGAAAATTCAGAAGGATTTATTGTTGATGGTATAATTCCAGCAAACTCCACAAAAAGGCTTGCATGGTTTCCAAATTCCAACAACCTAGTTTTAGCAGAAGAAGGAAGAATATATATCATGGATTACGATGGAACCAACAGACAAGAAGTTTATTCCGGAGCCTATATAGCCCCTTATGCCTTCCCTTTTGCAAGTAATCAAAGAATTATGATCCTAACTAACCTTGGAGCTGATTCTTCTACTCCTAACCTCTACTCTCTTACCATTAAATAACTTTATGCTAAAATAAAGTCATAAGTCCCTATAGTTCAATGGATAGAACGGAGGTTTCCTAAACCTTAAATCCAAGTTCGACTCTTGGTAGGGACACTTTTATGTATTTTGGGAAAAGATATTCTAGGCCGTTGCCGAATGGGCTCCCTTAAGGATGAATTTTTTCTAAAGCTTCTATTTGATCACTATGTTCTGATTGCCTTGAAGAAACTATATCCATTGATTCTTCCAAATTATCAAGTTTTTTTAATACTTTGAGGGTTTGTTTATAAAACTCATCTTTTGTTGGAAGATTTTTGGTTTTTTCATCAACTTTCTCCTCAACTATTACTTCTATTTTATCCAGATCATTTTGTGTCAGCATATTCTTTTCATTAAACCATCTTTGGGAATTTGCGTCAATGGTTTTAAAATACATTTCTCTTATCAAGATAAAAATCATTACTTATTTAAAATCAACTTCAGTAACAATACCTAAGAAATAATAACAACCATCTCCCCTTTTAACACACACTTTTCCAGTTTTTCAGTTACTTCTTTTATACTTCCTCTATAGAGCTTCTCATGCATTTTAGTTAACTCCGAGGCTACAAATACCTTTATATCACTACCAAAATTTTCTTCCAAGTTTTTAAGCGTTTTTAAAATTCTTTTAGGTGATTCATAAAAAGAAAAAGTAATTTTCCCATTTTTGAGCCATTCAAAAAGTTTGGTATTCCCTTTTTTAGGTAAAAACCCTAAAAATATATAATTAAAAGCTTTAAACCCGGAAACTGATAAGGCTGTAGTAATGGCTGAAGCACCTGGAATAGGAATAATTCTTATATCAGGTTCTTTTTCTAAAATAAAATCAATTAGTTCATTTCCTGGGTCAGATATTCCGGGGGTTCCAGCATCAGTAATTAAAGCTAAATTTTTTCCATCAAGAAGCATCTTTAATATCTCAAACTTTTTGCTGTCTGAAGAGTGTTGGTGGTAGCTCAAAGTAGGTATATCTATTTCGTAATGCATCAAAAGCTTTCTACTTACCCTTGTATCTTCTGCTAAAATAAAATTAACTTCTTTTAGAGTTTTTAAAGCTCTCAAAGTAATATCCTCCAAGTTTCCAATAGGGGTTGCAACTATGTATAAATCTCCAAACATTGCTATAATTTTATCACTTATTAGATTTTCGCGGGGTGTGGCTCAGTTTGGTAGAGCGCTGCTTTCGGATAGCAGAGGTCCCCAGTTCGAATCTGGGCACCCCGACCAATTCAGACATTTTAAAAATTGAGGAGCATTTGTTTGCTCGCTCGCCCCGCTTGAGTTTTTACCCGCCTGCTTGGACTTCACTCAATTTTTTTCGGCGGAAGGGAAGTCAAATTCGGACTCAAAAAGTAGAAGAAGTATCGCTGTTTAATCTTGCTCTTTTTCCAAATCAAGCTTGGCGGGATCATAACTTTGCCTTACCTGTAAAACTAAATCCTGTGTTTTGTAAATTTCAATATCAGCCATAATTATTTATCTTTAAGCAGTTTTTGCTTGTGTTGCTCTTTTAAATAATTTTCTTTAGTAGAAACTTTTTTGCCTGTTTTTCTTTCTAAATCTTTACGCGCTCTGCCGGCGACACTGCCGCCTTTTTGAGCCGTTTCTTTATTTTTAGTAAAACCTTGAGCATCCTTTGTTTTTGCGATTTCCGTAGTGGCCGCCTCTCCTAACATAGAAAAAATTAATTCCAAATCGTCCATATGATCGCGTAAGTTTTCTCTTTTTAATCCCTTAAATTTTTTATATTCGCTTGGAGTCATATCAAAAGCAGCTTTTGATATTTCCGCTGTTAAAATAGCATACTCTATTTGTCCTTCAATACCTCTTTTTTGCCATTCATCAGTTAGAGTTTCGCGAATCTCAATACCGCGCATTCGCTTTTCTATCCAGGCATTAGAATATCCTTTGACTTTATACAAAGCTCTTGTTCTTTTTGTCGCTAGTTCAGGATCCTCAATCTCTTTTACACGCTCATAGCCCACCCGCGCCAACCAGCGTTTAAACGGCTCGACTTTAGAAGATGGGATTGACTGGATAACACGGAATATTGTTTCCGTATTGGCACAATCGGTCTCGCGCATCTTTCCATCCGGTGCAGGCAATTTCAACTGTCCGATTTTTTCGGACACTTCAAAATATCCCTCATCTGCAAGCTTTTTCTTTAAATCGTTCCAATATTTTCTTGGTCTTTCCGTACCAGTCAACACTTCAATAATGTCAATGACAGAAAACCACCACTCATTATTATGGATGATTTTCCTCACTTTTTTACCTTGAAAAATTGCTATTTTTGCTATAATTTCTTTCTTCATAATTATTTTGTTGAAGATC
>JAHKAL010000080.1 GCA_018826545.1 Patescibacteria group bacterium
AAACTAAAATTGTAAGAATAAAAGATCCTATTACTAAAAGAAAAATTCTAATGTCTAAGAAAGAGAAAAAATATAACATTGTAATAAAACCCACAACTGTTGGAATTATATGAAAATAAATATCGTGTTGAAGAGAAAAATAGGCACCATCTCCACGCTTCATAATACTTATCAAAGATCCCGTACTTTTAGAGGTATGAAAAGAAAAATCTAAATCTTGTAAATAAGAAAATATTTTAGTTCTCGCATCAGCCGCTGAGTCCAATAGAAGCAAATCTCCTACATAGTGGTATATAACTGCAAAAACCTGCAGCGCCACTTTAACTAACATATATCCTCCTAAAATTTTTAATAATTTTGGAGCATTAAGAACCGTAATATTGTCGACAAAAAGTTTGAAAAAATATGGCGATATATTTCTTAAAACCGCAACAATGATTAAAGGCACTAAAAACAAGAAAAAAGTTAATTTTTTTCTTGTATAGAACTTGTGATAAGTTTTTAGTATTTTTAACATAAAAGAATTAAATTGCCCCAACTTAGGGCTATATAGGTATAGTATATTCAAATCCTCTTGACACCTCAAGGATACTTAAAGATACTTATCTGCATAATGCATTCTTTTTTGATAGTCGGCAGCAGTAAAAAGCTTGTAGAAAATAAGATCGATGAAATTATTAAAAAGTATTCTCTTAAAAGAATCAATTTTGAGGGACAAAAAATTGAAGATATTAGAAAACTTAATAGTTTTATTTCACTTTCTCTAAAAGAAAAAACAGCAATAGTAGTTGAAAATATTGAAAAATCCACAAATGAAGCAGTAAATGCATTTTTGAAAAGTTTAGAAGAACCTCAAGATAATTTATATTTTTTACTTACTTCTAAAAGTATTCATAAGGTTTTACCTACAATTGCTTCAAGATGCCAAACAGTTTATGTCTCTCAAAAAAGAGAACTTGAAAACACAGAAGAATTAGAAAATATGTTAAAGATGAAACCTCTTGAGAGATTAAGTTTTTTTGACAAGATTAAAAAAAGGGAAGAAGCAATAATTTTTTTGGAAAACTTAATATTTTTTTTGCATCAAAAACTAAAGGAAAACAATAATTTTCTTTACCCTATTGCTAAAATTTTAAAAGTGGCTCAAGAAACTCTTTCTAGGCTTGAAAAAAATGGAAACGTAAATATCCAACTTACTTATTTTGTCGTAAATACGGCCAATTTTGATTCTTTTCTCTTCCTTGGGCATGAAGTATAATTTATAAGTAATCTCACTAGGGGAGTTTTTAATTTTTTAATATAAATTTATGAAAAAAATAAGCGACTATACAGCAGAACAAATACAAGTACTTGAAGGGTTAGAACCAGTAAGAAAAAGACCAGGAATGTATATTGGTTCTACCGATGCAAGAGGACTTCATGAATGCATGAGAGAAATAGTTGATAACTCAGTTGATGAAAGTTTTGCAGGTGTCGCTGATAAAATCTGGGTCTATATAGATAAAGATGGAAATGCAACTGTAAAAGATAATGGAAGAGGAATTCCTGTAGATAAACATAAATCTGGGGTATCCGCACTTGAACTTACCATGACCAAACTTCATGCAGGAGGTAAATTTGGCGGAGGAGCATATAAAATTTCAGGAGGTCTTCATGGAGTAGGTGCTTCTGTGGTAAACGCACTGTCTAGCTATTTTAGAGTTGTTGTCTTAAGAGACCAAAAAGCATATTTTCAGGAATATAAAAAAGGGACACCACTAAAGGAAGTAAAAACAACAACCCAAGAACAATTAGATAAATGGTTCCCAAAAAAATGGAATATTAAAATCAAAAAAGGAGTTACAGGAACAATTACCACTTTTACTCTAGATAAAAAAGTGTTCGGCGATATTAAATTTGAAGACTCAAAAGTCAAAAATTTGCTAAAAGATAGAGCGTATTTAGTTGCAGGGCTTTCTTTTCACTTTGAGGATGAAAGAACTGAAGAAATTGCAAATTATTATTTTGAAGGTGGAATCAAGTCTTTAGTCAAACATTCAAATAGAGGAAAAGCTGCTATTTCAGATGTAATTTACTTTAAAAAGGAAGTTGAAAATATTTCCTGTGAAATTGCAATTCAATACACTAATTCTTTTTCAGAAAATCTAAAAGGATACGTTAATGGAATAAATACAGTTGATGGGGGAACACATGTAACTGGTTTTAGAATGGCCTTAACCCGTTCAATCTCTGATTATGTCAAAAAACAAACTGAAAATACAAATGGAAAAGGGCCTCAATTAAACCTCACAGGGGAAGATATGAAAGAAGGTTTAACAGCAGTAATTTACATTAAAATGCCTTCAGAAACACTTCAATTTGAATCTCAGACTAAAGCAAAGCTCAATAATCCTGAAATTCAAGGAGTAGCAATGGCAACAGTTAAAAAAGGCCTTGATACTTATTTTGAAGAACATCCAGCTGATGCAAAAAAAGTTATTGAAAAGGTTGCACTTGCTGCAAGAGCAAGAATGGCCGCAAGAGCAGCCAAAGATGCGGTCTTAAGAAAAGGTGCTTTGGATGGAGCATCCTTACCTGGAAAATTGGCAGATTGTCAATCCTCAGACCCAAAAATTTCTGAATTATATATAGTGGAAGGCGATAGTGCCGGAGGATGTTTTTCGGGTAATACAAAAATTGCTTTAGCTGATGGGAGAAATATTACTTTCAAAGAACTTGTTAAAGAAAATAGGGAAGGTAAGAAAAATTATTGTTATGCAATTCAAAAAGATGGATCTGTTGGAATTTCTTCTATATTAAATCCTCGTGTTACAAAGAAAAATGCTTCAGTTATAAAAGTAATCTTAGACAATAATGAGGAAATTGTCTGTACCCCAAATCATCTTTTTATGCTCCGCGATGGAAAATACAAAATTGCCAGAGACTTAACTCCTAAAGATTCACTAATGCCTCTCAGAAAACAACTATCTCATTACAGTAATGATGATTTATTTAAAAAAGCTATTGTAAATTACAATCATCGTATTAAAAAAATTGTTTCTTTGAAAAAAAGGATTGACGTTTATGATTTAGAAGTTGAGGATGTCCATAATTTTGCTTTATCTTCAGGTATTTTTGTTCATAATAGTGCCAAACAAGGTAGAGATAGACATTTCCAAGCCATTCTTCCTCTAGGTGGAAAGATATTAAATACAGAAAGAGCTCAACTAGATAAAATAGTTAAATTTGAAGAGCTAAAAGATTTAATTATCGCTCTTGGTGGAGGAATCGGAGAGACAATAAACTATGAAAAAATGAGATATCACAGAGTTATTATTATGACTGATGCCGATGTTGATGGAGAACATATCGCTACTCTCCTCTTGACCTTTTTCTTTAGACAAATGCCTGGAATTATTGAAAAAGGATATCTTTATATTGCTCTTCCTCCTCTTTATAAAATCTCTTCTGGTAAACAAGTATTTTATGCTTATTCAGATGAGCAGAGAGATAAAATATTCAAAGACAATAAATTTACAACAAAAGTAAATGTTCAGCGCTACAAAGGTCTTGGAGAAATGAATCCAGAACAACTTTGGGAAACAACAATGAATCCTAAAACCAGAACTTTAAAACAGATAACAATTGAAGACGTTGAAGAGACAGACAGAATTTTTACCATGCTTATGGGCTCAGAAGTTCCTCCAAGAAAAAGATTTATTCAAACCCATGCAAAAATGGCTACTTTGGATATATAAAAAATTTCTTACAAATAACTATTAAAGGTTTCAACAATATTCTCTGTTACCTCTTTCAGTTTTCCCTCATAATTTATTGCGATAAAATGAGCATGTTTAGATAATTTAAGATCTTTAAGAACTGTTCCTTTAAATCTTTTATTCGCTTTGGTTTCTGCTTCTTTTCTTTTATTTTTATCTAAAACAATTTCTACATCCCTTTTAAATATTCTTTTTTTAAGTATATCTTCAGATGGAGGAACAATATAAAAATATAATATTTCAAGTCCATTTAAAATATGAGGGGTTTCTCTTGAAATCTTCATTGCATTTTTTGCTCCAGTTGGATCAATTC
>JAHKAL010000081.1 GCA_018826545.1 Patescibacteria group bacterium
AAACCTTTGAAAATCCCAATAAATTTTTTTTCTTTGTTCTTGATTTAATTCTTTTCTACCATCTTCTAGAAGTTTATCTATCCTAAGATTTCTATAATGAGAAATATTTGTTGAAACTTGGGTAGAATGCCACATAAAATATTGATCAGGGTCTTGTGGTGCTTGAAAAATTACTATTAAAGCTTGATATTCACTGGGAATTGTTGGAGATATTTGGACAGTTGCATTAATACCGATT
Source organism: Patescibacteria group bacterium (assembly GCA_018826545.1). GTDB lineage: Bacteria > Patescibacteriota > Microgenomatia > UBA8517 > UBA8517 > JAHKAL01. The sequence continues at coordinate 239 of JAHKAL010000081.1, forward strand.
TCTTTCCAAAAAGAGACTATTTTTTCTGCAGTTGGAAGAAGAATGGGAGTTGAAGAAAGGGTAATATTTAAATTGTTCTTCATTTCATCGGGCAAGTCTTTTAACAATTCTTTAGAGCGCTCAACATTATATAAATAAGGTTTAACTTGAGGATTATAAGCCCATGATTTTGGTGAAATTGGGGAAATTGCTCTATTTTCGGAAATTTGAGATTTATCTATTGCATAAGCCAAAGCTTGTCTTAAATTCTTGTCAGAAAGTAATTTATCTTCAACATTAAAAAATACTGCAACGATATTTTGCAGTTCTGAGGTTTTAGTCACATTTACTGTTTCCCAATTATCTAAAGGATCAGGGTTAATAATATTTTCAAGTATATTTACCTGTCCAAGCTTGAAAGCTGTTTTTGCTTTATCTTCAGTAGGGTAAAATTTGTAAATTTTAATTTTGCCCTCTTTGTTTTTTAACTCTAATTTTTGAACAAAATTTCTAACTAAAGAGGCTTTTGTTACTTTCCATTCACCACTTCCTAAAAGACCTTTTTTGAAAATTGGTTTTGATACAACATATGGAAAAAGTGAAAAAGGACTATTAAGTTTAAAAATAATAGTTTTTTGATCAGGTTTTTCAATTTGGACATCGGAAAATGAATAGTTTACTGAAAAACTATCAATTGTTTTTCCATCTTGCCAGGTAATATTATCTTTTAATTTAAATGTCCAGCTTTTGCCGTTATCATTTGTTTCCCAAGAAGATGAAAGAGATGGTTTTATTGAACCATTTTCCTCAACACTGGTTAAGCCTTTACTTATTAAATCCTGAATAGAAAGTGGTAAGTCTTCAAAAGTATATCTTCCTACATAACCTATTTTTTGAGTATTGAAAAATATAAATGAAGGTTTAACTAAAATAATGATTACAAAAAGAATTAGCCCAATTAGAATACTTGAAAAAATAATTAATTTAAACTTTTTAATAAACGCCTCTATAAATCTTATGAAATATCTTAATTGTTGCATTGAAGGTTTATATAAAAAACGGTAAAAGCGTTGCAACTATAAAAATTGCAGCAACTATAAAAGTTAGCTTAAAAACAATTTTTTCTATACCTCTTCTTGTAAAAGAAGACGAATGGGATGAGGGTCTACCAAAACCAGTACCTCTTGATTGAATCAAAATAAGACCAATTAGTGTAATTGCTGATATTATCTGTGCAATTTGAAATACTTTATTCATATATAGAAGGCTATTATAGCTGAAATACTACTTAATAAGCCAATAAATTATAGATGTAACAAAGGTAATCAAAAATGAAAAAGCAATAAAAGACAATGGTTGTATAAAAGTCAGTAAAGGAATATCTATCCAAGGGCTTGTAAAACCGGAAAAGACAAAATTATAAATTTTAAATCCAGGTACGATTAAAGTAACTATATATAGGGTAATTGCTGAAGATATCCATTTAAAAAAACCGAATGTTAAAAGATTAATAGGAAGAAGTAAAAGATTAATAATGGGTTTAACCAAGAAAGATGTAAGTACAATTCCCAATCCTGCAAGCAGTAAACTTTTAATACCGTTTTCAAAAACAATTCCTGATACAGCCTGACTTATTAAATAAAGACTTACTGTATCTATAACATAATGTTTAAATATATTTTTCATTCTTTATTAAGTATTACTATCCTGTTCTTTTTAGTCAAGCAACTTAGTTAAATAAGGTCTTTTTAATAAGTATATTGTGATATCTTTGGGCAAATCTATGAGCTTCATCTCTTAGCCTTTGAACTAATCTTTTTGCAGAATTATTTGGAAGCAAATAACTTCTAAAAACTAATTTATCATTTACTTTTTTAGGAATTATTAATGTTTCGTACCTTTTGGAAATACCAATAACAAAAATATCTTCTTTACTAAATTCTTCATACAATGTTTTGGTTTGTCCAATCCCTCCATCAACAATAACAAGATCAGGTTCCCCCCATTCTTTTAAATGTTTAATTCTTCTTTTAGCAACTTCCCTTAAAGAAGAAATATCATCATTTTTCTTGTTATTCATTATTTTAAAGTGTTTGTAGAGTTTTTTATCTTCCTGACCTTTGGTGAATACAACCATACTAGCTGTGGCATTAGTACCTGAAGTATGTGAAACATCATAACATTCAATTCTATTTAGGTTTAAAGATAAACCGTTAATTTTTTTTAATATTAATGATAGTTGTTTGAGTTGACCTTTTATAAGATCTTCAGCTAGATTAGGATTATCAGAAAATAGTTTAGGTCTTACTATTGGTTGGGTAATATATTCCATAGATTTTAGCTGCTTTTTTACTAAAGAAGCTTCCTCAAATTTTTCCTTATCTGCTAGCTTATTCATTTTTTTATATAAATCTTTTTGAATTTTTCTATAGTTTCCCTTAAGAATAGTGTTTATGATATTTATTTCCGAAAGATAAAGTTTTCTTAAATTCTCTTTTTCTTTCAGGTTTTCTAACGAATCAATTGCCGAAGGGCAAGGATTGCAAAGTCCAATTTGGTTATAAATACATGCTTTTTTAGCTATTTTATGATCTGAATAAGGAAAAGTTTTTCTTAAGGATCTAAGAACACTTTTAACTATAGAAGAAGATGGGAATGGACCAAAAAAAGAAATATAGTCTTTTTTATTCTCGTCAATTTTTCTTGCAGTTATGATTCTTGGATATTTTTCTTTAGTAATTTTTATATAAAGAGGATTTTTATCATCCTTGGCAATGATGTTATATTTCGGCTGATTTTTTTTTTATTAAATATGCCTCTAAAAGAAGAGCTTCTAATTCATTTTCGACTTTAATAAAAGAAACAGTTTCAGAAAAGTTCAACATCTTTCTGGTTTTTAAATCAAGATTTATTTGTAAATAACTATTAAGTCTATTTTTAAGATTAATAGCTTTTCCTATATAAATAACCTTGTTTTTATGCCAGAAAATATATACTCCAGGGCATTTTACAATAGGACAAGCGTTCTAATAACCTAACC
>JAHKAL010000009.1 GCA_018826545.1 Patescibacteria group bacterium
GGAAAATTCCAAATTCTGACCCTTCTTAAATATTTCCGAACTAGACAAAGGATAAAGCCAAAATTCTCTTGATCTACCTGTCAATGGTTCTTTAATCTCATTTGCCAGCTCAAAAGAGGATGAACCGGTAGCAATAACTTGTTGATCAGGAAAATTATCTACCAAGAGTTTTATCTTTAAACCAATATTTCTGATTCTTTGAGCTTCATCAATAACTACCAATTTTGAATCTCCAATTATTCTTTTTAAACCATCTGAAGTTTCTGCCTCAGTCAACAACTTTCTAATGTCTCCCTCGTCACAGTTGAGGTATTTACAATCTAATTTGGAATTATCTTCAATAATTTTATTTACCAAGGTGGTTTTCCCTACTTGTCTTGCTCCATAAACAACAATTGCATCCCCCTTAAAAAGGTTTTGTTGAATTATTGGCTCAATTAGCCTTGAAATATACATTTAATAGTTTAATTGGGAAACTTCACTTGCCTAAATTATACTAAATTAGGCAACTTTGTCAAGTAGATGAGACAAATATGGGTGGACCTGCTGGGAATTGAACCCAGAATTCACCCATGCGAAGGGTGTGGTATACCGTTTGCCTACAGGCCCTAAAAAATTTCTTAAATTATACCAAAAAACAAAAATTATTAGAGTACTGACAAAGGATTTAAATATACTCCATTTCTAATTACTTCAAAATGAAGATGGATACCAGTAGATCTTCCTGTTGATCCCATTTTCCCTATTACGTTTCCCCTAGCAACGGTTTGGCCAACAACAACTGAAACTTTGGATAAATGTGCATATAAAGTTCTGTAGCCATTTCCGTGATCAATTACTACCCTATTCCCATATCCCACTCCGTCAAGCCAACCAGCAACCACCACAGTTCCAGAATCTGCTGCCAAAATGTTGGGAGCTGTCTTATTGGCTATGTCAATTGCCTTATGATACCAGGAAAATCTTTGAGAAATTTGCCCACCTGCTGGCCAAACAAATGTACCTAGTGCAGTAACACTTCCTGCATCTGGTGTGGTTTGTTTTACACGAGCCAAAGGTTGCCATAATACTTGAGAAGGTTTAATTCCTTCAGGAACAATGACGGTTTGGCCGATTGCCAACTCAAATGTTTCATCATTGGAAAATGAGTTAAAAGGAAAATCGACAAGTCCCTGTGCATTTGTATCATAATACTTCGCAATAGAATAAACCGTATCGCCTTTTTTAACTTTATGAGCAACACCTGCTACGGGAAGTATCTCTAAAGTCTGACCAACTTTTATCGAGTCTTTACTTTTTAAATCATTCTGCCAACGAATAGTGTCTATTGATATTCCGAATTTTTCTGCAATTGTAGATACTGTATCTCCTTCTTGTACTTTATATTCAGTAATTTTATCTCTCATCTTATCTGAAATTAATGTATTTACTTCCATATCATCTGTTGATGCAGAAAGAACCGCTGATGGAGAATTTACTTCCCAAGGATTAACAGATCGACCTGGAAACTCTTGTGCAACAACAGGTGCAATAACCATTCCCAATGCAACTAGTCCAGCCATACCTGTATGCATAAATTTTCTTGCCAGTTTTCCCCTTTGTTTATAAAGTGCTTCTACAAAAGCACCTTTTCCTTTTTCAAAATTGACAAAGGAAATATGAAGGTTTTTTAAAATAAAATCAGTCAATTGAAGAAAAAATTCTTTTACTTCCTCAATAAAACCCAAATAATCACCAAATAAATCTTCCATAGACTAGATTGAAAGATAACATATGAAAAGAAGCTATACAAATTTTTTAAAAAATAAAATAATTACTCAAATAATAATTGTGTTATTGCAGAAAGTTTTTTTTAAATCTAAAATTTAGTCAATGCCCGATTTTAAAAAGTATCTAAGGGGATTTATTGACCCTTTAAGCTTGATCGCCATAGGTTTTCTGGTAGTTTCTTTAATTGTAGGAACTGTGGTTGTTACAAATAAAGGTGCAAATTTCGATATTAGAAAATTGGCATTTACACAAACATGCAGCGGTGGAGTATGTAAAAGCACAGATAAATTAAGCGGTTATACATGCAATATAGATTCTGAGTGTATCGAAAAATCATCCGGAACACCTTACTGTTGTAAATCTGCTTCAACTCCTTCAACTCCAACTCCTTCAACACCAACACGAACTCCAATTCCCTGTGCCAAAGAAGGTCAGAGTTGTACTACCAGATCTTGTTGTGATTCAAATAATTATATTTGTACTGATGAGGGGGGCTTGAGTTATCCAGTCTGTGTAAAGAAAGGTTCAATTCCTACTCTTAAACCTACTCCAATTCCTACTCCAACAACATCTTCCTGTCAAAAAGATGGTTTATTTTGCTTAGCCAATGGAATGTGTTGTTCGGGGTACTGTAATCTTTCAAACCGTACCTGTCAGAGTCAATCAACTCCAATTCCTACTCCAATTCCAACAGCCGCTTTATCTTCTTGTGAAACTAAATTAGGAGGAACTTGCATGGATGGCGGTTGTCCCAGTGGATACACAAATAAGGGCAGATATGTAGAAGGATGTAGCAATAAATACTGTTGTGTACCATTAAGTTGTACTACAGTAAATAAAGTTCCCACCAGTAGTAAACCTTGTTGTGATGGATTAGTAAAAGCCTCCACTCCATATGGATATTATTGTGCAGAATCTAAAACCTGTACAAAGAAACAAGAATGCAGGACTGAATCTGGTTCCAGTTATATTTATATCTGTAATAACGGATATTGGACAAAAACTAAGATGTGCGATTTTGGATGTGATGGGGATAATTGCAGAACAACAACTCCACAAGGAGATATAATTTGTAAAGCTGGTGAAACAAGATGCTATAAAGACAGACTTCAAACTTGTTTAAATGACAGTTCAGGATGGAGTGGCCAATATTGTCAATACGGGTGTGATTGGGATACACAAACAAAATGTAAAAATCCAATATTAGCTTGCAGCAATAATATAAACTGTCCTTCAGGTTGGTTTTGTAATGGAGATATTGTACCAGGAACTGCCGGTACATCTTTTCAAACAAGATATTGTACGCAACAACAAGAAACAGTAACTGGGACAGTAAGTTGTGATACAGATTCAGATTGTCCTCAAGGTAAAAAGTGTATGACATATAAACAATTTGGAACGGTATATAACAATGCAGGAGGTACCCAATTTGGGGCGGGTCTTGCCGGATTGGCAACAAACTCTTCCGGAAATACTCCTGAAAGGAAATGTATAACACCTGAAGAAGGTAAGTCTTTAGATGAATTGGCAAATATCCAATTAGCTATTGGTGCCGCGTTACTAGCAGCTGGTGTAGCTCCAGCCATTCCAGTTTTAACTGCCACTTTGCCAACAGTACCAGCTTGGTTATCAACAACATTAGGTTGGGGTGGAGTTGCCGCAGGATCTTATGCTTGCATAACAAATCCAAATTCTGATGCCTGTATGGCATATATTGCAAGTCTTCAGGGTGATCCTACTCAACTATTCCAGCTGGCGGGGTCAACAGACAATTTAATTAACAACTATCTAAATACTCAAATTGATGACATGTTTTCTTGGACAAGCAGTTTGGGTTCAGGCTACAAGCCCAACTTCTCCAACGAATTTACTATAGCTGATCAAATGATAAGAATTGGCCCATCTTCCGCAGCTTCAAGTGCTGCTGACGATGCTCTAGAACTTACTGATGAAGGTTACAATCTTCTTCAAGCAATAGCGGAGACTACCAATAAAGCTCTTAAATATCATGCAGAACCAGGATTAGTACCGGCTGATGTAGGAATAAACTCTCTTGAAGACTTACTTCAATGTGGTGGAGGACAATGTAGACATTTGTCCCAATTCTCTACAGGACTTGCAAATCAAGCTAAGATGGGAGTTAATGCTGATTTTGCATCCTTCAGAATTTCAAATGTAGATAAAACCATTGGACACGCCATAACAATAGTAAAAAATTCTAATGGCAGTTTTGGCGTTATTGACGCTACAAATAATGTCAGCTTTTCAGATATTGGACAATATATAGTCTGGTTAAAAAATAAAGGGTGGGAAGTAATAACTAATATTACAGGAAGTAGCTACTTTTGGAATGCATATCAAGTTTTAATTCCTTAATAAAATCTTCTTACCACATCTTGTAAGTAATGGAGACTGCTTTATTTATTTTAAAAACTCCATTTGAAACTGCAAATTCATCCTGAGCTTCAGTCAAAACATCAGCTTTACTTGTTGCGGTTGAAGTAGTTCCTGAGGTTTGCTGATCGACTGCAACAATTTTTTTGAATAACTTCCAATTTTTCAAAGCAATCTTTCCTGCTTTTGATTTTGCATCTTTCATTGCTTCATCAAATGCTTTTTGTTCCAAGGCTTTTGAATCCTCTACTCCCAAAGTTGGTTGAGAAACAAAAACTGCTCCATTATCATATAAAGTAGAGATGAGAGTTGATACTGAATTAACATGTGAGGTTTTTACTGCCATTGAAATAGAAGCTTGATATCCGGTTGAACCTAAAGCGATACTTGCTGCAGGAACAACATTAACCTGTGTTTCAACAATATCCTCTTCAGGAACTCCTGTATTTTTTATCAATTGTTTTAAAAAGTCTACTTTACTATTAACAGCAGCAATTGCAGTTGCAGAATTTGTATCATTTGATGAAAGAGTAAAAGAAAGAGTTGCATTTGTTGGAGCAACGGATACTTCTCCCATTCCGGTAACAGAAATAAGCATAGGTGAAGAAATCCATGTCCAAATAACTATTAAAACAATGAATGCGGCAGTAGCAACAAGAATATTTTTGATAGAAAATTTTAGACCACAACGATCATTATTTTTGAGATTCGGAGTTTGTTGAATTGGTTGGGCAAAATCCATTGTTATTTATATTAAATATGAATATAAATTCTTTATCTGTCAAGTATCTTACTAATTAAAATTGCGCTAAAAATGTTTGGCAATCTATGTATTTTTTAAAAAACCTAGGAAGCCGCATTAAGACTTTGGAGAAATTCCTGATTGTCTTTTGTTTTTTTTAGTCTTTCCAGCAAGGTTTCCGTTCTTTCATCATCACTCATTAATTCCAACATTCTTCTTAAGGTGTGAATTCTTTCTAAAGTTTCTTTCCCATATAAAAGCTCTTCTTGCCTTGTTCCTGAAGCCGTAACATCAATTGAAGGAAAAATTCTTTTGTCTGCAAGTTTTCTATTTAAATGAAGTTCCATATTCCCTGTTCCTTTAAATTCTTCATATATCAAGTTATCCATTCTTGAATCAGTGTCAACAAGACATGTTCCAATAATGGTTAAGCTTCCGTCATTTTCAATCTTTCTAGCAGCTCCAAAGAATTTCTTTGCGGGGAATAAGGCCATTGGATCAAATCCACCCGTTAGAGTTCTTCCTGATGTTGGAAGAGCTAAGTTATATGCTCTTGCCATTCTTGTAATGGAATCCAAAAGTATTACAACATCCTGTCCTTGCTCGACTAATCTTCTAGCTCTATCAAGTGCCAACTCCCCAACTCTTGTTTGGTCTGGTGCTGGTTCATCAAAATTACTTGCTACAACTTCACCTAAGCCATTTGTAAGGTCTTTTACATGTCTTTGGATATCAGTTACCTCTTCGGGCCTTTCTCCAATTAAAACTGCCATTAAATGAACTTTTCTTTTCTTTGTCTTTCCGTCCTCAGGATAGTTTTTAGCAATTCCACCAATAACATCTTTTAATAGCCAAGTTTTACCAGCCTTTGGAGGAGAAACAATTAAACCCCTTTGACCAAAACCAATTGGTGAGACTAAATCTATAACTCTAGTTGTCATTGTATCTTTTGCGGTAGAAAGAACTATTTGTTCATTGGGGTAAATTGCAACTAAATCATCATAATCTTTTCTATCCGCAGGAACTTTATCTACATCAATATCATTAATCTTTTCTACCTTCAAAAGTCCCCAGTAGCGTTCATTTTCCTTTGGCCTTCTTGCTTGTCCCCCAACTTTATCTCCAACCCTTAAATTAAATCTTCTTATTTGGGATGAGGAAATATAAACATCTTTATCAGAAGCTTGATACTTTGGTCTTAAAAGACCTGATCCTTCATTTGCAATATCTAAAACTCCCTCAATATAGTCAGTAGGAAGATCCGCATCAGGAATTTTCCACTCATGATTAACATTTGAACGTCTTGAATCATATCTTCTTTCTTCTCTTTGAGGTTCTCCAACTAAGTCAGTAATAGTCTTTTTTTCCTCCACAGGAGAATCAACCACAATATCTTCTGGCTTATCAACTTTTGTTGTAACTTTTTTGGAAATAGGCATGTTAGATATAACGAATAACTAAATAAACTTGAAACTCAGATTAAAAATCTCATTTTTGAAATTAAGAGGGCAAAAGATTCATTTCCCTTAAACGTGGACAGCTGTATTTTATCTTTATTCCTTACTCTCTGTCAACTAGCTTAAATTGAATTTTAATATTTAGTCAAAAGAAAGATAAAGTTTTCAGATTATATGGCTAAAATATATAGTTTCCAGTATATTAGAAAAAATATTTAATCTCCCCCCTTAATAGCTCTTCTCTTACTAATGTTGGTTTCAGTAAAGTGTACATTTTTATACTTTTCTGAAATCATTAGAAATAAAACTGCATAATATGTCAAGATTTAAAGAAACATTAGATAATACATATCAATATCTCTTGACTTTCGATAATCTTCGAAATATACTATGTTTAATATGAAGAAAATCGAAACAACTTGGCATCATCTGCTCTGGTCAGCTCTGGAAAAACATCAGTTCAAACATACTCAAAAAAGCTTGGCTGACTATTTTGGTTATTCATTAAGCACAATTAATCTCGCTATTAAAAAGGCAGAGGCTATCGGGGCAATTAAAATGTCGGGGAAGTTCTTCGTTCTCTCTGATCCTAAAAAACTACTTTTTTATTGGGCTACGCATAGAGATCTTGACAAAGATTATCTATATAAAACCTATTCCAGTCTGCCAATTAGTGAAATTGAAGGTTTAATCCCCCCTCAATCTATAATAGGAGGTTTTAGTGCAGCCAAAAAAATTTTAGGTGAAGCCCCGTCTGACTATTCCAAAGTATTTTTCTATCTTCCCCAAGAGGAAATCGAGACAGCAACAAAAAGATATCCCCCTTCAGTAAAAGAGCCTAAGAATATATTTATTCTTAAGTCGTATCCAAAACAAAAAGAATATGGACAGATTGCAACCCTACCCCAAACATTTGTTGATCTTTGGAACTTGCCTGACTGGTATGCAAAGGATTTCTTAACATCTTTAGAAGAAAAAATAGATGAGCTATTATCATAATATTATCACCCAGAAAAGTTGGGAAGAACTTACCAAACTCAGTAAGACTTGTAATTTTGTCCTAATCGGAGGCTGGGCCACCTATCTTTACACAAAGACCTTAAAATCTAAAGACATCGATATCTTAACCCAATACGAAGAACTGGGAAAGTTAAGAGAAATCTATAACGTAACTAAAAATGAAAGATTAAAAAAATATGAAGCCAGACGTAAGGAAATCCAAATTGATATCTACCTTCCACATTACTCCGCAATCGGTATTCCTATTGAGGATTTAATGAAACAAACAACCTCTTTTGAAGGTTTTACTTTACTTAAAAAAGAGTGGTTATTGGCTTTAAAAATCTATGTCCTAAACCAAAGATTAAGAACAACAAAAGGAGAGAAAGACTTTTTAGATATCCTCTCTCTCTTTAAAACAGATATTAATTCTCCCCAATTACTAATAATAGTTAAAAAATATAAGTTAGAAAGCGAACTTAAAATTTTTATGGAAATTTTAAATGAAAGAAACGAAGTTTTAGAACTAGACTTAAACCGCCACAAATATAAGAAGCTTAAAAGTAATATTGTCTTGTCAATGACAATCTAAATCTAAAAGGACAATCTAAATAGAGCTTTTTCTAGACTTCTTAAAACAAAAGATAATAACCACTGATAAAGTTATAACTCCCAAAATCATACCTCCCCACTCTAGATACTGAGGCCAAAAAACTATTGATACTTTTCCCAACAAAAAATCGGCTCTATTAGGAATGGGTAGTAAGCCTGCCCAACATACCACCCATCCCAGTTAGAGCCGATCTATCCTATAAAAAGACTATTGACAAACTATGTCAAAACGTTCTAGTCTAATCTTGATTTGTCTTGCACTTAAGTCACAAGCTTACCTGTCCTCAAGACAAATTTATATAAAGAGCATTGCTATTCGTGGCGAGTTTATCTTAGGCTTGTTTTAAGGTAAAAACCCAACGATGGTGATGCTCTTTTTTTATATCTTCCGAAATTTATAAAGGTTCTAGACAAAAGTTTACTACCCAATTTTTTCTTTGTCAAACCCTATAGCAAATTGCTGTCCACTATCTTATATCCCTATAGTTTAAGTAATTTTGGATACTGCTTTAACTTTCGTGTTATATTCGTATAAAAAAATAATTGTGGATAACTTGCAGATAACTTTAAAATGAGTAGAATAATTAATGTATAATAAATCTTAATGGCTAGATTTCATTCACAATATGTTTGTCAGCAATGTGGTTACTCTCAAGTGGGTTGGGCAGGAAAATGCCCTAATTGTGACACTTGGGGATCCTTGGTTGAAACAGTTATTGAATCAAAAAGTTCGTCCAAAAGAGAAAGAGGAACATCTTCAGGTCAGGCAAAAAAAATTACTTCTTTAGCCTCCGTTAACCTATCTAAAACTCCAAGATTATCTACTAAAATATCTGAACTTGATAGAGTTTTGGGTGGTGGTTTAGTTCCAGGACAAGTGGTTTTATTGGCCGGTGAACCTGGAATTGGTAAGTCTACTCTACTTTTACAACTAGCTAATTCATTAGGTAATTTTATCTATGTTTCAGGTGAAGAATCAGCACAACAAATTAAAATTAGAGCTAAAAGACTTGGAATCAATAAAGACGTTAGCCTAATTGAAGAAACTAATCTTGAAAATATACTTGAAACAATCAAGGCTGCTGAAAAACCAAATGGTGTAATCATAGATTCAATACAAACCATGCAGACAAGTGACCTATCAGGTCTCGCAGGTTCAGTAGGACAGGTAAGAGAATGTAGTTTTAGATATTTAAAATATGCTAAAGGAAATAATGTACCGGTTTTTTTGGTCGGTCATGTAACTAAAGTAGGAACAGTTGCAGGACCTGCGGTTCTGTCTCACATTGTAGATACAGTTTTGTGGTTTGAAGGAGATAAGGCAACACCTTTAAGACTTCTAAGGGCTGTTAAAAATCGTTTTGGTGCAACTGATGAAGTGGGCATTTTTGAAATGCAGGAAAAAGGCCTTATTTCTCTAGTTAATGCAGAAAAAATTTTCCTTTCAAAAACTAGAAAACAAATTGCTGGAACTGTAGTTTCTTCGATTATGCAGGGTTCAAGACCAATTTTGGTTGAAGTTGAAAGCCTAGTTGTTCCCACAAAGATGGCCTTTCCTAAGAAAATTGCACAAGGAATTGACTCAAGAAGATTAGAGCTTTTATTGGCAGTTCTTATAAGGCGTTGCTCTCTTCCTTTATATGAATATGATTGTTTTGTAAACATTGCTGGTGGAATAAAAGTAATGGAACCTGCAAGTGATTTAGCGGTTTGCTTGTCTATTGCATCAGCTTTTTTGGATAAACCACTCCTTAAAGGCTCTATTGCAATTGGAGAGGTTGGACTTTCAGGTGAAATAAGAGAAGTTGTTGCTCAAGAAAAAAGAGTAAAGGAAGCTAAAAGACAAGGATTTAATATCCCAATAACCAATAAACAAGTTAAATATTTAAGCCAAGCTATCAAAAACTATTTGAGGTAAAACTTATTTATAATTAACTGGTTTTGAAGTTAAAGTAATCCCTAAAGAAATTCTTTTTTCTTTTGCATTAATCTCTTCAATATAACAGTCCACTTTATCTCCTATATTAAACCTAATTGCAGGTGGAATTTTAGTAATATGAACTAAACCTTCTACCCCCGGTTCTATTTGAACAAAAATACCAAAATCACTTATTTTTGTTACACTCCCCTTAATCTTTTGTTCTTGTTTATATTTCTTAGCGATATCTTCCCAAGGGTCTTTTTGAGCATGTTTAATGGATAGAGAAAGTCTTCCGTCTCTTACTTCAATTACTTTAACTTTAACTTTGTCTCCTTCTTTTAATACATCTGTAACTTTTCTAACCTTTTTCCAAGCTATTTCTGAGATGTGGACTAAGCCTTCAATATTAACTTTTTTATCAATATCAAGTCTTACAAAACAACCAAAATTGGTAATCGTTATAACCTTTCCATCATAGATTTCCCCTTCTTTAACTTTCTTTAATGCTTCTTTATTAAGCTTAATTTCTCCAGCTTCACTTACTTCTTTTTCTGAAAGAACAATCTTATTGTTTCTTCTATTTAAATCAATTATTATTGCTTTAAAATTTTTCTCTACTAATTCTTGCAACTCTGAATATTTTTTACCCACTTGAGAAGCTGGTATAAAACCATAAATACCCTCAACCTCAACCATTACTCCTGCTCTTGAAGCTGATTTACCTTTAACAGATATTTCTTTTTTTTCTCTGAAATATTTTTCCAAATTTCCCCAAATTGCATCGTTGGCGGCATGCCTTAAAGAAAGAAGAACTGTTCCCTCTTTTGTTTCAGGGATTAATACAGTTGCATTTACTTCATCACCAATTTTTAATATTTTAATTAAATCTCTTGCTTCGATAAAAGCATTTTCTGCAACAATCCCTTCTGATTTCCCACCAATATTTAAAATCAATGATTTGGGATTTTTTGAAGCAACTTTACCTGTTATTTTTTCTCCTTTAGAAAAACCTTTTACTTTTGTTTTACTCAAAGCCAATAATTCCTCCATAGAGGTTGGCTCTTTAGATTTTGAAGTTTTTTTGTTCACTTATCATTTCCACCTTTCCTTTAATACTGGAATTATATCTCCTTAACTAATTTGTATCAACGAGATAATTCACTAAAAAAGGACTGGCCCTGACATATTTTCGCGGTGAGTTGCCCCACAACTATCGTCTGCGCTGTAATGTTTCACTTCCGAGTTCGGAATGGGATCGGGTGGTGCCACTACGCTCAAAGGACCAGACCTTTTTCAGCGAATCTAAAAAAAGTTCCAATATCTTTATATGTTAAATTTTTTTAATAAATTTGTACCTTAAAACTGAAGAGAAAAGTTCGCAAAGTTTTCGATCTATTCGCACAGGTAAGCTTAAACCCTTACGGGTCTTCCACTGCCTGCCGATTAACCGGATGTTCTTTCCGGGATCTAATAACGAGTTCTAATCTTGGAGTTGGCTTCCCACTTAGATGCTTTCAGCGGTTATCCTTTAGGAATGTAGCTACCCGGCGTTGCCACTGACGTGACAACCGGCACACTAGGGATTCCTCCAGAGAGGTCCTCTCGTACTGTCCCCAGCTCTCCTCAAAACTCGAACGCTTCCACTGGATAGAGTCCGACATTATTGTTACAAAGACTAGCTAATTTGTTTTCTTGCTAGTTCCCTAAGTCGCCCTAGGGGTCCGGCCATATCTTAAACGATTTTATTCGTTTTCTGGCGTATGGTCTGTGGGGATTCTAATTTTGATAGTTTTTTATTATTTCCTTTTTAGAAAATTTTCTTTTTTTAGTATTCATTGAGTATGAAATATCAAGAATTTTTATAATTCCTTTTTTAGTTAAATGCTTTTTAGCACAAACTAATTCAATTACTTTTTTGAATTTTTCAAAATTATCTTTTTTGATAATTAATTTACCTTCAAAAAATGGAATTATTTTATCTTTTATACTCTTTAAATCCCTTGCAACAAACGCTAGTGATTTATCGGTTAAATCTCTTTTACTATTGGCTTTAATGTAGCCACAATTTAACCTCTTTTTAAACTGATTTAAAATCATTTTTCCAGATGGATTTTGAGATACTTTAAAAAAGTATATGACTTGCCATCCAGATTTTGTTTCTTTAGAAGGGACAATTCCAATATAGAACATTCCTTCTCCTTCAACAAAACCGATTAAATAATCATCACTAACATTATACATATCAAAACTAGCCTTTCCTGCTGATTGTCTCAGGGTTAAAATTTTTACTAGTAATTACATTATATACTAGTATTTAACCATTTAACGAGAGTTTCCAGCATATAGCCAGATTTATATCCATTTATTCTTTATTCAGACAAAAAGTTATTTCTCTTTACTCCAGAAAGTCGAAATGGAGAGACCGCTCGTATTGTCAGACTAAAATGTCCTATAGTCTCAACTGTCTCACGACGTTCTGAACCCAGCTCACGTACCATTTTAATGGGCGAACAGACCAACCCTTGGCACCTTCTCCAGCGCCAGGATATGATGAGCCGACATCGAGGTAGCGAACCGCACCGTCGCTATGGACGCTTGGGTGCGACTACTCTGTTATCCCCGGGGTAGCTTTTATCAGTTAAGCTCCAACCATACCCATGATGGTTTGGAGGATCATTAAGACCTACTTTCGTACCTGCTCGAGCCTTCACTCTTGCAGTCAAGCTGGCATTAACCTTTGCGCTTTACCCACGATTTCCATCCGTGGTAAGCCAACCTTAGTGCCCCTGCGTTACGATTTAGCAGGGTACCGCCCCAGTAAAACTGCCCATCTGACACTTTCCTCAAACTCGTATCCAGAGTTTATAAGTAAGTTTTGCCACATTTCAAAGAGAGGTGTTACATTGTCGATTTCTCTCCCTCCTACGCTAGACAATTAAAATGCACAAAACAATATCAAACTACAGTAAAGCTCCACGGGGTCTTTTTGTCCTAGTGGAAGTAGGCCGCGTCTTCACAGCCAACGCAATTTCGCCGAGTGAATCTTTAAGACAGTTGTTTGCTCGTGACGCCACTCATGCAGGTCGGAACTTCATTTGTCAACACACTTTCGTGGTGAATCAGACTATATCTTCACCTTGTCAACCAACTTTAAGAGCTCATCCTTCTTATATTTTCTCTTACCAGACTCATTCATTTGATAAGCCTGGTTGATAATTTCAACAAGATATTTTCTATTAAGATGTAAGTTTGAATCTATTTTTTTGCAAATATCGCAAAAAATCTGAAAATCCTTAGCTTTTCTTGTTTTCAAAGGATATTTCAAAAAATGAGGAATTATTACCTTTGTTAGATCTTTAATTGATCTAACTTCATATTTATAATTCTGATCTCTTTTTGAAAACCTTATTCCCCCAACGCCAAAATATTTATTAATCTCCTGCAAGATTTTTAAACTTCTTTTGTGTTGAGAAATTGAAAAACTAGGTCTCACTTCGATTCCAAGCTTAAATTTTGCTCTTTTTGTAAAAGAAATACAAAAAGATGCTTCTCCATCAGAAAAACCTGTTATGTAAGAAGGGAACTCCATGGTTAGTTTATATTATAACAAGGGCCAGCGTATTTCCCAATTTAAATTTAAATTGAGTCTCACCTTTCGGATCAGTCGTTACGGGTTCCAAAAAAATAATTTTTAGGTTCCCTCGGTATTAGCATATTAGAAAAATCTAACTTAGCTTTCACCGATATTAGCTGGTTTACCGCCATTTTATTACTAAAATGTTCGGGCAAATTCCATTTACCCGACAAGGGGCTTCGCTACCGTAGAACAGTTCAATCTGTTACTTTAAAAACTCCTTTGTTTAGAAAGAAGCGGTTTAATATTTCTATTAAACTCCTTATATCGCTATAAGGTTCGGACTATATCATTACCAAATTGATTGGTAGTTGACGTATAGTCTCTGGGGATTCCTTACAATAAAGTAAGGCCTTTCCTGCTGATTGTCTGCACTTGACACTTTATTACTAAAATAAATTAGTAGTGCAAGATACTAAACAGAGTTTCCAGCATATAGTCAACTTTTACAACTACAAATGTTTTATAGTTACTGCTGCCGTTTACCGGAGCTTGAATTCAAAGCAGTTATCAATAAATTGATGACCACCCCTCCTCTTAACTTACCGGCACTGGGCAGGCGTCAGCCTCTATACTTCGACTTTCGTCTTTGCAGAGACTTGTGTTTTTGATAAACAGTCGGCAAACAAATTTTTATTGCAACCTGCCTCATCTTACGACTAATACAGGCAACCCATCTCCCGAAGTTACGGGTAGTTTTTTTGCCGAGTTCCTTAAAGATCCTTCTCTCGCTCACCTTAGGGTACTCCCCCAACCCACCTGTGTCGGATTACGGTACGGCTTAATTTAAATCTCATTGCGAGGCTTTTCTCGTGAACTGAAAGTTTCAAAATCGCCCCAATCTCTTAGGACTTTGCATTGCTGCTCAATTAAACGTTCTAGCGGATTTTCCAACTAAAACTACTTAACAGCTTACACCAGACTTCACGTTCTGGCTTTGTTCTTCCAACTCAGTTACCCCCCAACTAATAATGATTTAAATCAAATACTAGAATTTTAACTAGTCATCCATCGACTACGCCGTTTTGGCCTCGTCTTAGGTACCGACTAACCCGTCGAGGACGAACCTTGCGACGGAAACCTTGGGTGTTCGGTGGAAAGGATTCTCACCTTTCTTGTTCGCTACTCATTCCGGCATTCTCACTTCCATAAGCTCCACCAGACTTTACAGTCTGACTTCACTGCGAATGGAACGCTCCCCTACCACACAAACTTAATTAAAAGTTTGCATTTTTGTCTTCGGCATTACACTTAATCCTCGGTACATCTTAGGCGCTTTCTATCATCGACCAGTGAGCTGTTACGCTTTCTTTAAAGGATGGCTGCTTCTAAGCCAACCTCCTGGCTGTCTGAGAAAGAAAACTTCCTTACAAACTTAGTGTAAATTTAGAGGCCTTAGACGAAAATCTGGGATGTTTCCCTTTTGCCATATCAGCTTAGCCCGATATGACTGTTTACTTTGTTAAATAAAAACTGTATTCGGAGTTTGGTTGAATAAACTCAGTTACCCTCGCTTACCCATTCAGTAGCTCTACCCCAGTATTATTATTACAAAGCACGGTCCCTATAGACCTTTCGAGGAGAACCAGCTATATCCGAGTTCGATTGGCATATTACCGCTAACCACAAGTCATCCCATGTTATTGCAACAACAACGGGTTCGGGCTTCCTTTGTCATTTCTGACAAACTCACCCTGCTCATGGTTAGATCACTCGGTTTCGGGTCTGTAGTATCGCACTAAAAACGCTTTTTAAAACTCGCTTTCGCTACGCCTCCGTTCTTTATTAAGGAACTTAAGCAAGCGCGATAAAACAACTCGCCGGATCATTCTTCAATAGGCACGAGATCACCAAAGTAAACTCTGGCTTTCTCGGTTTGTTCGTAAACAGTTTCAGGTTCTATTTCACTGGGCGTCTCGCCCTTCTTTTCGCCTTTCCCTCACGGTACTTGTTCACTATCGGTTATAACCTTATATTTAGTCTTAGAAGATGGTTCTCCTAGATTCCCACAGAGTATTTGCTCCGTGGTACTCGGGAATTCCTTAGAGGTAAAATTGATTTTGTATACAAGACTTTCACTTTCTATGGTCAGCAATTCCATACTGTTCTACTACCTCATTTACTCTCACATTAGGCTCCCACAACCCCTTAACATTCCCGAAGGAACGTCAAAGTTTGGACTCTTACCTTTTCGCTCGCCGCTACTAAGATAATCTCAATTTGATTTATATTCCTCACCCTACTAAGATGTTTCAGTTCGGGTGGTTCCCTACTATTCGTTTAATAATCTATCCAAAAGGATAAATATTTGGACAAAAGTAAATCTATAAAAGATTGGGTTTCCCCATTCGGACACCGCCGGATCAAAGCTTCTTAGCAGCTCCCCGACGACTATCGTGGCTATGTACGTCCTTCTTCGGTAGGTTATACCAAGGCATTCACTGTTCACGTATGTGAAACTTAGCGACCTTTCTCTTCAGATATTAAAGTACAAATCTGAAAAATATTTAGTGGACAGCGATCGACATTGCGATCGCTCACCACTAAACACTCTTGTGGACCCGGGCGGACTCGAACCGCCTGCCTCCTCATTGCAAATGAGGTGTTCAAACCAGGTAAACTTCGGGCCCAATTCTCTGGTTAAAACTTTTTAACAATGTGCAAAATAAAAAAACCGGCTGTTTGAAGCCGGGTGCTCTAATGAAAAATAGTCTAAAGCCTAACCACGCAAACGGGCAAAAATTTGTTTAGTTTTTAGGTAAATTATTTTCATTAAAAACTTTTCGCTTCAAAAGACTGAGACCAATTATATAGGTTTTCAAACCTAATAGTCAACAGTAAATATAAAGTGGGCGGTGATGGAATCGAACCATCCACCTCTTACTTATCAGGTAAGCGTTCTAGCCGATGAACTAACCGCCCTTATTTCTTAATCTAGCCTTGATAATTTAACACAAATACAGGGTCAAAACAATTATAAAAACTCGATTTAAGAGTATTAAAAAAATCAATAATTAGTACTATTGAAAAAACAAATACAAATACAATCCAATTACCCTCTTGTGATAATAGAGAAGGGGCAGGATTTTTTAGAAGATAAAACTCTTTTTACAAAATCTTTGTCCTTAAAACATGGCAATTATTATCCAATAACTTTGTAAAACACCTTTACTGATGTTGATCTTCTCTCATCCATTCTGTCAGTTTTATCAAAATCAGACCTAGATCAATTAACAATTGTTCAACTTGCACTAGAGTCAGTTTCTTCATCTTGGCAATCAAAAGGTACATCTTTTGCAGATAAGTGCACTAAAAATGAAGATGGCACTTATTCCCCAAGATCGGACCAAAATATTATTAAAGAGAAAATTTCTTACCCAGAATTTAGAGTATCTATATAACTTGCCAGTAATACGAAGAAAACCCTAACAGAGCTAGTTAGTACCTTTAAAATATTCACAAGATCTGACAGAAATTTCTTTTGATTTGAAAAAAATTATTATTAAAAATTCGAAAAATGGAAACAGAAAGAAAGCAATAACAGTTTCAAGAGAACGCTGGAGTAAAAAAAGATAAATATTTCTTCCACTTAAAAACCCGCTTTAGAACAAGCGGGATTTTTTTTATGTCTATTTTTTGATAATCAAGATCCAACTGGAAACGAATTCAGTTTAATTATGGAAAAACTGCGAATTGAAAAACCAGGTGTTTTTTGAAAAACTCCTTAGAAAGGAGGTGATCCATCCCCACCTTCCAGTAGGGATACCTTGTTCATGTTAGTTCCACGACTTTCGTGTGGCATGGACTATATCTTCATCCGCATGACTTTAGCTTTTTCTGGATGATATGAACCAATAATTTTAATAAAGTTTCTATAAGATTTTGCTCTTATAAAAAACCTCCAATATTTTGGGTCAACTCTTTTACTTGGATTATGTAACACTCCGCAACTAATATTAAGTTCTTCAATATATTTTTTTACTTGCACTAAATCTTTTTTGTTCTTTTGTGCAAGATACAAATAAAAACGTACTTTTGAACTTCTTGGAATTCCACCTTCACTATCGAAATAACCACGAATATATTCAATTTTATCTTTTTTAGATTCAATCCTTATGTTTTTAAGAAAAGATTTGGAAAACTCAACAATCCAAAGATTGCGATTTTTCCCTTCTTTATAAAACCAAGCGTTTGAACCTAGTTTGTGAATTCCTTCTGTAAGAAATTTACAATAAGAAAAATTTTTCGTTGCTATTCGAAAGGTGTTTTTCCTTTCAGTTGCATCGTGTAAAACGCCAAATAAATAAGCTTTTGTCATTGCGGCGCCAGCGTGTAGTCTCTACGGGGTCAAGAGAATTTTCTCCGACTTCCCTCGGTATTACCTTGGCTCTATTTCAGTAAAACCGAAATTTTACCGAAAGTCAACGCTTTAGGTTTCACCGATACAGCTAGATTTTTCCAAAGAATTACTTCTTTGGGTCGCAACAATTTTACGACTTAATCTTTGTCGCTGGTGTCACCTTCCACTACTTCGCGCAGTGTTCGGGTGCCCCCAACTTCACTGACTTGACGGGCGGTGTTCTGAGATATTAAAAGTGTCACCACTAACTTAATTCTCTACCCACTGGGCGCACGGTTTTCCCGTACCCTAGCGGACGACTATTTCAGTTTTTTTCTAATATTCATCTTCGATTGAATTATTCGAAGATTTTCTAATCCTTTTTTTGTTAAATGCTCTTTATTCTCAAATATCTTTGCTGCTTTACAAAAATATTCGAAATCTTTATGTTTCTTTCCTTGTAAGGGATACTTTTCAAAAAAAAGGTATTATTTTTTCGATAATATCTTTTTGTTTTTTGACTGCATATTTTACGTGCGGTCTCCAACCATACCTTTCATAATTTAAGATATACACATGACCACATTTAAAATGATCTTTTAGTTTTCGGAGTAGTTTTTCATCATCAATTATCATTTCAATCTCAAACATTAAGCGAGGATCAAATCCAAGTTTTTTTGTTTTATGTTTTGAAATCGTGATACAAAAACATCCTTCTCCATCAACTAAACCTGTTATATACCAAGGATTAAGCATATTAGAACTGGAAATAGCAAAGTTCCTTCACTTTTAAAAAAAGCTACTATGAACTTAGCAGACTTCTGATATTTAATCGGTATTAGTTCACACCAACACCTACTTAATATTGAAATATTTCCAATATATAAGTCAATATTAGATCTCCTTTCGTAGTCTTAATTTCATTTTTCTTCTATCTCGAGCCCAATTACTTTATAAAATATTTATTAAATAAGTAGTTTCTTCATTTGTACGTAGAATCACCATCTTATAAAGCCGTTTAAACTTCAAGCTAGAAAATGCTAATTTAGCCCTTCTCTCTTTAATGTCACCATTAAAGGATGCTATTTCGCTTCAGAGAGCTTATTTCTCTCTGCAAAGAATTTCACTTTGTAAAAACTAAGACCGGAAAGCGCAATTTAATTTGTACAAGACCTGAGAACGTATTCACCGCAGCATGCTGATCTGCGATTACTACCAATTCCGCGTTCATGAGGGCGAATTTCAGCCCTCAATCCCCACTTAGAAGCCGTTTGATGGGATTAGCTCCGTGTTACCATTTGGCAACCCATTGTCGGCTCCATTGTAGCATGTGTGTAGCCCAGGACATAAGGGCCATGCTGACTTGACGTCGTCCCCACTTCCTACCAGATAAAACTGGTCAGTCCTATATGAATATTCAACATATAGCAGGGGTTGCGCTCGTTACCCCACTGAAGGGAACACCCCACGGCACGAGCTGACGACAGCCATGCAACACCTGTGCTACCATCCAAAAAATTTCGGATCAACTCTCGTTTCTGAAAGTCTAAACGGTAGCATGTCAAGCCCTGGTAAGGTTTTTCGGTTCGTCTCGAATTGAACCACATGCTCCACTGGTTGTGCAGGTCCCCGTCAATTCCTTTGAGTTTTAAACTTGCGTTCGTACTCCCCAGGCGGCTCGCTTCACGCGTTAGCTTACGGAACTCATAAATAAATACGAATCCCTAGCGAGCATCGTTTACGGCTAGGACTACGGGGGTCTCTAATCCCCTTCGCTCCCCTAGCTTTCGTTCCTCAGCGTCAAGTAATTTCTAGCTACCCGCCTTCGCCCTTGGTGTTCCTGTTAATATCAACGGATTTCACCCCTACACTAACAGTTCCGGTAAGCCCCGAAATACTTCCTAGTTTGGCAGTATTACACCCCTCCCTGAAGTTGAGCTCCAGTATTTAAAGTATAACTTTCCAAACCGCCTACGAAACGCTTTACGCCCAATAAATCCGGATAACGCTTGCACCCTCTGTATTACCGCTGCTGCTGGCACAGAGTTAGCAGGTGCTTATTCTCCATAACTTCTCAGTTATAGCAAAAGAGGTTTACAACCCGAAGGCCTTAATCCCTCACGCGGCGTCGCGGCATCAGGCTTTCGCCCATTGTGCACGATTCCCAGTTGCTGCCACCCGTAGGTGTATGGGCCGTGTCTCAGTCCCATTCTGGGGGGTCACGCTCTCACGCCCCCTAACCGTCGTAGCCTTGGTAGGCCATTACCCCACCAACAAGCTGATAGTGAATAAGCTCATCCTTCGGTGCGCAGTTATGCGCTTTCACCCGTAGGTCTTATGCGGTATTAGCCATCCTTTCGGATGGGTATTCCCCGCCAAAGGGTAGATACTTATTTTGTACTCAGCCGTTCGCAGCTTACTGTATTGCTACAGTTCGCTCTACTTGCATGCTTAAAGCACGCCGCCAGCGTTCATCCTGGACCAGGATCAAATCCTCAAATAGTGATAATTTATATCTATGACGATAGGATATAAATATCATTGACGTTTCCAGTCGAATCTTGATTGTCAAAGTGCTTAAAGAAATGAAAAAACCCACCAGATTGGTGGGTTCACCTAATTGGCTATTCAGCCATCTGGTTACTTACGTATTCATTTGTGGATATAAGATACCAAATTTCTGAGGCTTAGTCAATGAGTTAAATGATAATTTATAATTAATTTGTAGTCGAAGTTGGACTGGGTAAAACTGGAATGGAAAAATCTTTAATTTGAACAATATCTGAAATCGTTGAGTTAACATTGTCCCACGTTCCTTTTACTCTTACTCTATGACCCACCTCAATATCGGAAAGTGAGATAACACTCATTACTCTATCAACTATTTTTGTGGTATCCAAAACCGACACTGTCTGGTCTCCTCTTTGAGCACTTTGTATCACAAATCCACTATCAGTTACTGAAGTTACTACTCCAAAAAATACTCCATACCTTTTTTGGACCGAAATATTTCTTACAATCATTGCTTTAATTTGAGTTCTTTCTTCGTTTTGCCACCTACCCACTACAGAGACTAAATCATTAATCGAAATCTCATTTAAAGAGGAAGTTCCCCAAAATTTTCTTCTAAATTTAGTCTTTGAATCTGTAATAACTGTATATGTTTTTTCATCTTTAACTATAGTTAAAGTTTCGTCACCTATTGCAACAACCTCACCAGTACCAATTGCTGCTCTTTTTCCAGTAAAGTTTTTAACTTGTTCTTTAATATTCTGTTGGACCCCTAAATCAGGATTTTCTATTTGAAGATTATTTTCAATTCCTACTGGTACCTTTTTTTCTTTTTTGTCCCAAAAAAAAGCAAGTTTTGGAGTAGATAACCCTACAAAAAAGGCGCCTGCCAAAAATAAATTAATTGTTTTTTTATTCATATTTTTAAAAACTCTCTAGAGTAACTGTTAGTTGTTTTTCAATATAATTTCCCAGACTATCATTCATAATAATAGTTAAAATATTCTCCCCTTCTTCAAGTGTAATATTAACTGAAAAATTACCACTCTTGTCAGCTTTAGTTTCTTTGTCATTAATAAAAATCTCAGCACTAGCCACAGTTGTTCCTTTTATGGTTAGAAGAGAACTAGAAACTGTATCCATATCTTTTGGAGATACAATATCAAGAAATATTTCTTCTGTTTCTGGAAGATTTTTGTCTACTACCTTTATTTCTTCTTCATTTTGAGTAACTTTTTGGCCTGAAATCTTTTCAAATTTTTGAAATAGATTTTTATCAGGTAAATCTGAAAAGATAACCAGTAAAGCTAAAAATACAAAAATTAATCCAGATATTACAAGAAGAAAATATTTTGGCTTAACGGTCATGCTTTTATTATTAATGGTTTTTAATAAATAGTCAAAACTACTTATGAATCATTATTATTTTTTGAAAAATAATAATTTCGGTGTTCCGAAAGATAATTCTCTTTCGGAAACATTAACCTACTTTCAGTCTAAAGTATAATAAAAAAGAAAAAGTTCAAAGGAGCAAAAAGAATAAAGATTCCAAAAATTAAGGTTTAATCACTTTCTCGGAACGACCACCCATGCTCTCATTGAAATACCCAGGGTTCCAATGCGAACTGACGTTCAAACCATCATCCGGGCGGAAAGCGGCACAAAAAACCCCACCTCTATGACAAGAACCCAAAAGTCTTGACCAAGTTGATCCTTCATCAAAATACTCACCAGTTAACAATTTACTGATTTGGCCTCCAATTATATAAGTTATTAAAGATTGTCCTTGTTTTCTTTCTTTCTTGAATTTTTCTTTCAATTCCCTTTGGGTAGTATTTCTATTTGGGGCGTCAACTGAAACTTCAACCCAGAGCCAACCGGAATTATTAATTGCCTCCTCAACTGAATTTTCTTTTTGAACTGCACAGCTCTTCATTTTGGAAAACATTTTTCCTAAATCCACTCTATTCACTCCTTCTGGAACAAAAATAGCCATATAACCTTTCCCTCGTTTTTCCAAAATTTCTTTGGCGGTTAAAGGAAATTTATCAACAATAATATTTTTTTCAATTCTTTGACCTGCTTCTTGCCAAAAACTACGCATAAATTGAGTTAGAAGCTCAGAATTAGTAGGTTTATTTTTATATTCACTTGTAGCCTCTTCTAGACTCAAGGTTTGTTCTGAAGTCGGAAAAGGAATGTCTTTTCCACCATTAAGTTTACGTAAAATTCTTGCCCCAGCTGAAAATTTGGGATTTTCCATTCTTTTCCCTTCTCTATCCAAATAACCCAACATGGACAGATTTATACCACTTCAGATACATATTTGTCAAACTACTTATGAATCATTATTATTTTTGCCTTACTATCTTTTTTCGATACTTTTTCAAAACCACATTTAATATAAGTTGATATCGCAGCAAAATTATCAAAATTGGTATTTACCCAAAAAATATTAGCTTTAGTTTCTTTATAAGATTTAGTTTTTTTATACCTTTTTATAGCTTCTTTTAAAAAAGAGTAAGATAACCCTTTACCGCGAAATTCTCCATATATTCGTAAAGCAAGAGTAATTCCATACTTTTGAGTGTTAAACTTAATACTATATCTTTTCTTTGGAATAGGTTTTTTAGTAAACCAAATTATTCCAGCTAGTTCTTGATTTTTTCCAACTAATGAATAGTAAAAACGTTTGTGTTTATCTTTTTTAAAAGTTTTTAAGTTCTTATACCTTTTTTTATCCTGAGTAAATCTCAAGACTAAATCATCCTTAGAAGAATAATAAATAAGTCTATTTATATGACTTAAACTTATTCCTTTTTTAACCTGCACCTCCACCTCCTCCTCCTCCCTTTTTCCATTTAGCTTTGGTCAAAATAGGTGCATAAACGTCATCTTTTATATTAATTAAAAGGTTCTTTAATTCTTTTTTAGTTGGAACTCTATCCTGAAACTCAATTTTAGGTATATCTTTTATAATACATAAAGGCATCATTTCATCTGCTTCACCCATTTCAAGTACAGCAGAGACCGCCAGCGCTTCTGAAATATTTATTTGGGACATCTTAAGTACTCTTCCAAAAATGTCTTTTTTACCTCTGTAATCATATAGTCCTTTAAAACCACAAAAAGAAATTGAAGTACCTACAATTCCCCACTTTAATGGAAAGGTTTTACTATCTGTAATAATTACTCCAACCTTTTTCAAGTTGTAATGTTTCTTTAAAAATTTCCAAATATCATTAGCTACTTTTTGAATGTCTTTGGGCCAAAGAATAAAATGATCGTCTGCGTTAGATTCATCAATTCCTGCATTAACTGCAACTATATTATTCTTAACAGTGAGCATAATATCATATTTGGACTCTGTAGGATTAACATATAAATCAGCTTCTTTTTTAACAATGTTATGTTTCTCCGATCTTTCTTCTGTAAATTTCTTCATTACTCTCCCCTCACAAACGCTTATTATTTTCGAAGTAACCACCAAAACAGATTCTTCAGGAAGTTTACTCACATTTTTGGAAATAAATTCAAAAAGATTATCTCCAACTTTCACTAAATTAGTTTTTATAGGCTTAACTATCATTTTTGTACATTAACTTTTTTTTATTAAATATTTCCATTTTATTTTCTTTTTTAGGATTTAAACACATCTCAACTGCTGCTTTATGGGCAGGAAAAATGTTTTTAGGAAGTTTATTAAATAAATACCACTCCCAACCTTCACATTTATCTTTCTCCATTAATGCAACTTCACCTTTATAGTCAGTGCAAAGGTAAGCAAAATGGACAAAGGTGTTATCAGAATACACATCTCTTACTACTCCAATATATTTAAAATTATTTGAAATAAGACTTGTTTCCTCTTTTAATTCTCTTTTTACTGTTGCTTCTAATTTTTCGTTTCTGTGTGCTCTACCACCTGGAACACCCAAAGTCCCTGCAGCAAAACAATTTATTCTTTTACCAAGTAAAACTTTATCTTTTTTCTTATTAAGAACAACTACCATTGTTCCTACAAATTTTTCATCCATTTTTTCCATAATTTGGAGTATATCAGAATCAAAAACCTTTTAATCTATCCTTATAAAATTCAAAAATACTTCTATCTCTTATTTGAATAAACTTTCCTTCATGGTTGCTAGAGTTGTCTTTTTTTAAAACTTTATCTATTTTTTCAAAAGGAATCCACTCCAATTTAAAACCTTTATCTATTTCTCCTTGTTCCAATTTACTTTTCCCAATTTTTCCAATTACTTTTCCTACAAATACATAACTTATTTGTATAAGTTTAAACTGATCACGCCATTCAATAATAATTCCTGATTGATCAAGAATCTCACACTTACACCCAGTTTCTTCCATTACTTCCCTTTTAAAAGCTTCATTAATAGATTCGTCTTTTTCTACTCCACCTCCAGGAAGTTTGTGATAATTTATTTTTATAACATTAAGAAGCGCAATTTTTCCATTATTAATTAAAATTCCACGAGCAGCTTTTCTTATTGAATAATCATTAATATCCCCCATTTTGTGATTAGGATCAAAATCCAAATCAGAAATTTCTTTTATTAATATTCTTTTATCCATATATCTACCAAACAATGCCGCTCTAATTCCCAATTATCCCATAACCACTATCCAAATTCAAAGCTAAATGAGACAAATTTGAAAGGTGCCTTAAAACTTTTGATATAATCTTATAATGAAATTGAAAAGAATATTAATTACTGGTGATGACGGTTATAATTCTGTCGGAACCCGTACATTGGCTCACCTCTTAAAGAAAAAATATGAAGTAAATATTGCAGCAACACTCAGGCAACAATCGGGCACTGGAGGTAAAATCAGCTTAACTAACAACATCCCATGGGGTGAAGAAAAGGTTGAAGGTGTTTCTGCACTGTGGGTTGACGGAAGTCCTGCAGATGCAATTGAAGTTGCGCAAGGCTATTTTAAAAAACCCTTTGATTTTGTTATATCGGGAATTAATTATGGTGAAAACGTAGGTTATTCACTTGTTTCATCTGGTACTTTCAGCGCAGCAGTTAGAGCAATTGGTGTACAACTTGCACCAAAAGCTATTGTTTTAAGTTGGCAAACTACAGCTAACAATTTTTTTATTAAACACAAGGTCAAAGACGACTTATCGAGTTTCCTTAAATATCCAGGTGAAATGGCAATAAAACTAATTGAGAAGTGTATTAACAATAATTGTTATGGAAAAGAGTTAGTAAATATCAATTTTCCAAATACACCCACAGATAAAGTTAGGATAGTAAAACCTGCCAGAGATATTACTCGACTTTGGAAGTATCCGCTTGATATTGATAAAAAAAGAAAGTTTGCCCATCAGCCGAAAGAAACTTATAGTAGAAATTTAGAAACAGAAGTTGAAACCGATGTCGGTGCTCTTCATAAAGGCCATATAACAATCACGCCCTTGAATTATCTTTCCTAGTTTTGATCTTTTCAAGATAGACGTTAATTCTTTTTTTTCTTAAGTATTGGTTGACCAGACCGGTATAGAACTATTTGATCCCATAATCAAATATTCAGTCTATTATATCTATATCTTGAATGCCAAAAAATAATACGAACTTGCATCTTCCTGTTAAACTTATAAATAAGGAAGAAGGTGATAATGATGTTGATTAAAGTTATAGATAAGGGAAAAAAAGTTGAGATAAAGTTTCAGGGAAAAATTAACATGACTCAAGGTGTGAAAATAACTAAGAAAGATGCTCAAAAATTAGCAACAGTATTGTTAAAAAAAGAGGGAAAGTTTGAAACAGAATAAAATTTAGTCAAAATTAACGAAACCAATACTTCTTTGCTGAGCGAGTTAGTCTAGACCTAAAAAGTTCGAACCGTCCCCTTTGGTGGTAATTTTTAAGGCTATTTTTATATGCTGACCACCTGGAACGACGTTGGAACTTATTATGCTAAAAATAGATATTGTAAATTTCTGTAGTTTGATAATTATTGACTTTTATTCATTAATATGTAAAATGTTGAGCAATGTCGAAAGTTGAAATTTATATAGACAATCTTAATGAAGAACAAGATAAAGCGTGTTACAATTGTTCAGTCCGTGGGAATACTTATAGAGCAATGATTCCTTTTCCAGTTTGTAAATTAGCTCAACTTGAGGAAAATTTAGAAAAAATACCCACCCATGAAGAAGCTGTTGAACATAAAATAGATACGAGTGAGATTCCTCAAGGGTGTCACAA
>JAHKAL010000010.1 GCA_018826545.1 Patescibacteria group bacterium
AAAAATATTAAAAATATAAAACTAAAATGAAAGAAAAAATCTCCATAATAGCAATTGTTGTAAATGTGCTTCTGACTATCAGTAAAGTTTCTGTTGGCAAAGAAAAGGAAAATTTAAGGGCGAAATTCCGGGAGCAGCTGGAGAAGAACCAGGCGAGTATTGTATTTGCCTGAAATGCAACTATAAAATAGTCCATCAGCGAGGAATACCTTGCTCTGCACTTCAATGCCCAAATTGTAAAATTAACTTAATTCGACCTGAAAAAAACTACTAACTCTTTGATTATAATAGTAAGATAGTTAAAATAATTAAATATGAATAATCTACTTTTAGAAGTTAAAAACTTAACTGTCAATCTAGACGGAAAAAAAATTATAGAAAATCTATCTTTTCAAGTTAATCAAGGCGAAATTTTAACAATTTTGGGCCCTAACGGTGCAGGTAAAAGCGTACTCTTAAAAACACTTTTAGGATTTTTACCATATAAGGGAAAGATTGTTTGGCAAAAAAAACATAAAATCGGTTATTTACCACAAGGATTAAATCAATTGAAAGTTAAGGATTTTCCTTTGACCGTAGAGGACTTTTTTGCCTTAAAAAATTCCCCACCTACATCTAAAGAAACGTCACGATTTTTAAGTTTAGTAGGGTTAGAAAAAGAAATACTTACTAAAAGAGCTAGCAGTCTGTCCAGCGGCCAATTTCAAAGAATGTTGGTAGCATGGGTATTAATTTCTCATCCTCAAATTATATTTTTCGATGAGCCTGCAACTGGAATAGATATTGGCGGCGGAGAAACTATTTATTCTCTCCTACATTCTATTCAGGAAAAAGAAAAACTAACCATATTCCTTGTGACACACGACTTAAGTATCGTGTATAAATATTCAACAAATGTACTATGCCTAAGTCGAAAGGGACATAATTGTTTTGGAGCACCAAGAAAAATTTTAAATCCAAAAACGTTAGAGGATCTTTTTGGCACAGAGATTAAATTTTATGAACATCATTAATTAATATTATGACAGACCAACTTATTCTTACTCTTATTAGTGGAATTTTTATCAGCGGAGTTTCTGGTTATTTAGGAACACTAATGCTTTCCAAAAAAATGTCAGTGGTAGCAGGACCCCTTGCTCATCTCGCTTTCCCCGGAGTAGCTCTAGCTTTGATTTTCGGATTTGATATCTCACTGGGAGTTTTTCCCTTTGTTATTATTGGAGCCATACTTATTTGGCTTTTGGAAAAAAAGACGAAACTTCCTATGGAAAACTTGGCAGCAATTATTTTTGCCTCAGGAGTCGGAACAGCTTTACTTTTTCTGCCAATTGATAAAGCGGAAGAGGCGTTGATTGGCAGTATTACAAAAATAACCCTCAACGAAACAATAATTGTAGTTATATTAAGTTCGTTTGTTTTTTATATAGTAAAACACCTATATCAAAAAATGATGTTAATAAATGTCCATGAAGATTTAGCAACCATAGAGGGTGTAAATATACAACTCTATAATTTACTTTATCTATTAAGCATTGCCATCATTGTTGCACTGGGAGTATATCTTGTAGGAGCCTTAATAACTGCAGCTCTTATTGCCATTCCCGCAGCATCAGCAAAAAACATCAGTAAGGATTTGCATTCATATAAAATTTGGGCTGTTGCTTTTGGAATTGTTTCAGCCTTTATGGGAATTTTCATTGCCCGATTTGGACATTTACCAACCGGACCTATGGTTATCGTCACAAGTGTTATTTTGTTTTTAATTTCAGTTATTTTTCAAAAAAAGACAATTTAATTTTAATCTACGTCAAGACCAAAAGTGCATGGCTGTATTAAATTTAAACCAAATGTTTATTGTTTTAATCTCAAGATAAACAGCAAAAAAAGATAGATAATATGAAAAAAATATTTTTTACTATCATTTTACTGTTGGTTCCCTTTTTCTTTTGTGCTATTTCAGTTTCTGCCCAGACAGAAATGGCAGGAGAACCAATTAAAGAAGAAACCCTTGAAGCAAGGGTAGAAAAAGTATTGGAAGAAAAACAAATAAAACCGATGGGTTCGGAGAAGTCTCAACTTTACCAAAAACTGGAGCTTCTGGTAACCAAAGGTTCTTTAAAAGATACTGAAATCTTTATTGAGAGTGGAAATATCCCTTTCTCTAATTTACCAAAATACAAAACTGGTGATAGAGTAATTATCTCTTATTCAAAAGATTTAGAAGGAAATGACACTTTTTATATTACTGACTATGTTAGAAGAAGTTCTCTTCTTTGGCTTTTTATTATCTTTGCTGCACTAACTACAATTATCGGAAAATTACGTGGAATTACTTCACTTTTGGGAATGGCTCTATCTTTTGCAATTATTTTTATATTTATATTACCCAAAATTTTAAGTGGTTCGGATCCGATATTAACCGCAATAATTGGATCAATATTTATTATTCCTGTAACTTTTTTTCTTTCTCATGGATTCAGTAAAAAAACTTTGGTCGCAATAATGGGAACTTTGATTGCTCTAATTATTACTGGTATTTTGGCTGGTGTTTTTGTAGAAGTCTCCAAACTATCTGGGTTTGCGTCTGAAGAGGCAGGTTTTTTACAGGCCGCAAAAGGTGAATTGATAAATATTAAGGGACTTCTTCTGGCTGGAATTATTATCGGCGTTTTGGGAGTACTTGATGACATCACCATATCCCAATCGGCAATTGTTTTTCAACTCAAAGAAACAAATCCCAAAATCAAATTTGAAGAACTATATAAACGTGCAATGAACGTTGGCCAAGATCATATATCTTCAATGGTTAATACACTTATTCTTGTCTATACAGGAGCGGCTTTACCACTGCTTCTTTTATTTATTGATAATCCCCATCCTTTTAGTGAAGTAATAAATTATGAGATTGTTGCTGATGAAGTTGTGAGAACTCTGGTAGGAAGCATAGGCCTTGTTTTAGCTGTTCCAATTACAACTCTACTGGCTTCAATGGTAGTTAATAAGAAAATATAAAACAAAATAAAATATTTCTTGTTTATTCTCAAATAATATTCCTATAATTTAGCTTTAAGTTAGTCTAACTTTACTAGTATCAACTGATCATTTCTGGCTTGAGCAGTTCAGTCTTAAACTTCCTATTTCAAATGAGCTTGGAACGGTGTGTGAGAATATTTCCCCAAGTCATCATATCCTCTGCCCAAAAAATTGGATTTGCGGGTTTTTTGATACCTTCTTTTTCAAGAATACGATATTCCTTTATAAAATTATTAAAAGTATCTGCAAAAGAAGTGGGTAAAGAATTTTTATCTATATTTTGAATATAAGAAGAGGTACTTTTCAAAAAAGTTACTATTCTGTCTTTTTTACCAAAATAATCATCAGCAGCCCAATTCCCTACACGGTTTAAGTTCATAGCGATATCTAATATTTTAATCCGAGTATTTGTATGCATTAAAGAAAAAGTTTCTTAACTATATTGTCAAATTTTTTTCTGATATCTAAAGAGAGAATATCTCTACTTGGATTTTCCTGATTTGGTCTTAAGTTGATAATCGAATTATAATCAGTCTCTTTAGTTTTGGTATCAAAACCTCCTCCCCACAAATCTCTTTGTTTTGAACCATTTTCAAGTAATTTTTGTTCTTCTTCGAAATATCTATCTGCCCCACCTGCAAGGATTTCTTTTTTGATATCAACTACAACTTTTATATATCCATCAAAATGTTTACCTAATTCCTGAAGTTGTTTCTTTGGTGTCTTTTTCTTAATTATTAAATTCATAATTCAAGTCATTTTAACATTTCCAAAAGTTATTTGAAGTACTGTCCAAAAAGTTCAAGAAAGAAAACAACTTAAACATCTATCTTGTCGAAAAACATACCGCTCTAGTACCCAATTGTCACATAACCACCGTCTCGCTCCAAGGCTAAATGAAACAAATGAAACAGTATAAAGATTGCTAAGACTAATTATTTATATTTAATATATTCTCCTTTCCATTCTACCACAATACTATTATTTTCAGCTTCTTTGCCTTTTTTATATTTTTAATATCCCATAAATAAATAATTTTCAAGTTTCACATCCTATCTTTCTTGACAACACCATTATAATGGTACACAAGTGTATCTGAGGGGGTGATGATGATGACATCTGAAATAATAATTAAATCTTTCGGACCAGGTGATGATCTTGACAAAAAAAATTTTTCGAGTGACTCAGAATCCCCACAAGAAGCAGGAAAGTGCAGGGGGTGCGGAGCATGTACTGGTTGCACAAAATGTAGTCAGTGTGGTGGTGGAGGCTGCACTGGTAACTGCACAGGGTCATGCAGAGGCTGTAAAGCCAAGGAAGAATAGATTGATTTTCTCTGTCCAGTAAAAAGAAGTTATCTTAATGTACTTAACAAAGCCTATTGTTAGTTTTTATAAAAACTCTAGATATAACGATGAACCACAGTTGTTTCAATATACTGCGATATCCAAAGGAAATGTGTGGGGAGGTGGAATATCTTTCGACAAAAATAAAGCAAAAAATAAAGCTATAGGTGAATCAATCGAAAGATATTGTCTCGAAAAGTATGATAAAAAAAAGTTTGTTTATTCTTCACTGAATGATTTAAAAGGTAATTTTGTAAATTTAAATTCCGTTACATCTATCTCACGAGAGCAGAAAAGGAACCTAAATTTTAAAGGTTTCATTATTACAAAAAACAGTAAATTTAATTGGGTTATAGGTAAATCCCTATTAAGCAAGAAGAAAGTTCTAATCCCAGCCCAACTTATCTTTGTTCCTTACACCTACAAGAAGAATGAACCCATATTGAGATTGCCAATAAGTACTGGTGCTGCTTTAGGCACAGATATCTATTCTGCTCTTATCAGGGGCGTATTTGAAGTTATTGAGAGAGACTCTTTTATGATATTTTACCTAAATAAGTTAACCGCCCCTGAGGTTAATTTGGAAATATCCTCATTAAAACTTAGAAAAATAAAGCAGTGCTTCCAAAGATATAGACTGAACCTAAGACTATTTGATATTACTTCTGACCTAAAAGTACCTGTTTTCATGGCTATTTTAATAGATTCCACTGGTGTAGGTCCATGGGTTTCTGTGGGACTTAAGTGTGGCTTCAATAAAGAAGAAGTTGCAATTGGTGCAATAGAGGAAGCACAGCATACAAGAGGATGGATGAGAGATGAAAAATTATCTGTTTCAAAAAAAGAATATAAACAATTAATCAAAATGGTTAAAAATATATCTACCACTCGGGAACGGGGTTTATTTTGGTATAGTAACAAACATGCGCCGGAATTGGATTTTTGGTTAAATTCTGTTGAAAACAAAAAAATAACAATTCATAAAGAAAAATATTTAAAAAATGATGAAAAAGATGACTTTCTGAAAATAAAGGAAATACTAAAAAATAACAAAATGAATGCATACTATGTTGACATAACCATACCTGAGGTTTCTAAATTAGGTTTTTATGCAATAAAAGTAGTAGTTCCTAAACTTCAACCTCTGCACCTTAATGAAAAATATCCGTATTTAGGAGGAAAAAGGCTCCAGCAAATACCAGTTAAATTAGGTTATTGGAAAAAAAACCAAAAAATTTATCTAAATAGGTTTCCACACCCATTTTTATGATATACCATGAAAAATATAAACATCGTTAAAGTCAGTAGGAAAAATAGCATTTCTAAAACGTTTTACCAAAAAACAAAAATTAAGAAATTTCCCAAAGGGGAAACTCTTATAAAAGATTGGCCTAACTCATGGAAAAAAATTTATACGAAGGATTATCCTAGATTAGAAAGTATTCAACTACCAAAAAATATTCCCCCATTGAATACTTCAATTTCTACAATTTTGTTAAAAAGAAAATCAGAAAGAATTTTTTTCAGAAAAAAAGTTTCCTTATCCAAATTAAGCACTTTGTTGTTTTACTCTGCGGGGATTATCCCTGGATCAAAAACGTGGAACGTAACTAGAAGATTTTACCCTTCCGCTGGAGCAAGATATCCCCTAGAAGTATATCTTTCTACAAACAATATCGTAGGTTTAGAAAACGGTCTTTATCATTATAATATTAGATGCCACTCATTAGATGTTTTATTGCAAGAACGGCATTTGAACAAAAAGATTTCTGAACTTACTAATCAGGATTGGGTTAGCAAATCTAACATTATCATCTTAATTACATCAGCTTTCCAGAGAACTCAAACAAAATACGACGATAGGGGGTTAAGACATATTTTATTAGAAAGTGGCCACTTAGCACAAAACGTTTATTTAGTTGGTAATACATTGGATTTGAAAGTGTGTGCAATTGGTGGCTTTATAGATGATAAAATAAATAATCTTATAGACATTGATAATGAAGAGGAAGGAATCATATATGTTTTGGCTGTAGGTACGTAGAATACTATGAAGTTAAATGATCTACAAAATTTTACTTTAAACAACGGCTCTCGATTATTCTTCATGCCACTTACTAACACAGATTCATCTATTGTAATGGCAACTGTCAAGGCTGGTCCAAGGTTTGATCCGATTGAAAAAGAAGGCTTGTCTCATTTTACCGAACACATGCTTTTTAGAGGAACTAAAAAATATCCCTCAAGAATTAAGCTTGCTGAAGTGTTAGAAAAAAGTGGTGCCCAAGCAGACGCATTTTCCTATTATGAGACAAACAAATATTGGATAAAAAGCTCTAAAGAAGATATTGCAGTTGCCACAGATAATCTTGCCGAACGCATTTATGCGTCTTTGATAAAAAAGGAGGATATTGAAACAGAAAAAGGAGTAGTTAAAGAAGAAAAGGCCATACTTTTCTCAAATCCAGAAAAACTTATATGGGAAATATGGAACCAAACTTTATGGAAAGGAGAGGGATTAGGAAGAGTTTATATAGGAAACGAGAAAAGCATAGATTCCTTTACAAGAAATGATGTATTAAGTTTTATTAAAAATAATTACATTCATAATAACATTGTGTACTTTGTTGGAGGAAATATTAATATTGAGAAGGTTTCAGAAAAACTCAACCTATTTTCAACAAACACAGTATTTGATCAAGATGAGCCAGACTCAAAAATTTCAAATTTCCAACCTGTTAGAGGTCAAAACATCAATATCTTTAGAAATAACTCCAAGGTCATAACCATTGCACTTGGTTTTCGAACAATACCACAAAACCATGAGTCTAAAACGGTATTAGAACTAATTTCAACATTTCTAGGAGGAGGAATGAGCTCCAAACTTAAACAAAAAATTATGGAGCCTGGCTATACGTATTCAATTCAATCAACTACAGAAAACCTTTCTGATACTGGATATCTTGTAATAAATCTCACAACCAGTAAGAATTTAGTCAAAAAGGTTCTTAAAATTATCTATTCAGTTATTTCTGAACTTACCCAAAAACCACTAAAAGTTCAAGAATTGGAATTAATAAAAGGATTTTACACTGGACAACTTAAGATAAATAATGAAACAGCCCAAGATTGGTCATTTTATTATTCCAACCAAGCTATTTATAGTCCCGACAAAATGGAAACTTTAGAAGAAAAAGTGAATAGAGTTAATAAAATAAATTCTGATAAGATACTACAAATATCGAAGGAATTTTTCAGGAAAGATAACTTTTATTTGGCAGCCATAGGTAATATTAAAGAAAAGGAAATCATTAATTTTTAATAAAAAATCCAATATAGGACTTTTCACCACAGCTTCGACATCCGAGGCTTTTTGTGTTTTGGGGATGTAAATGACAAGCGTGTGGTCACATGGCTACCCATCTTGGCTGAGCAGGCTGGTCTAGAACCTTTGCATCCTTATAGCTGATAGTCTCATCAAGGCTAAACGAGACATTTGGGACACTATAGTAGATATAGTTAAAACTAACTGTTTCGATAACTTTAAGATACAATTGACTTATGTCTCCAAGGTTAGTTGTGAAACTCAACAAAGATTTTGATAAAGCTATCTGTGATGAATTTTTAAACAGAAGCGAGGCAGGAGTTGATTTTGGGGTTGGAATTGTAAAAATTCACCCTAAGTTGTTACCAGCACAAAAAGCTTTAGAAAAACAGTTTCCTATAAAAAAAATAGACAAGTATTTTGACGCCTACTACAAAACAAACGATGAGGAGCTACAAGAGAGTGTAAAAAAAGCACAGACAGATTGGGACAAAATATCAGAGAAGTTTTATAAAGCATGTGACAAGTATTTTGACAAACACTTCTGGCCCAAAGGCAAATACGAAGCATATTTGTCTATAATTGATTGCAACCCAAGATTTCTACACAACAAAACGTTTCAGGTTTTCTGGAAACACAAAAAAGGGTTTGTTTTTATGGCAATGCACGAAATGCTTCATTTTTTGTTTTTTGATTTAGTAGAAAAACTATTTCCTAATATCAACATTAACACTCAAAAAATGTGGGAGATCTCAGAAGTATTTAATGGACTAATCATGCAGGAGTCTGAGTTTGTAGAAATAACAGGTGTTCGAGATCCTGGTCAATATCCAGACCTGATTAAACTCCAAAAAGGGTTCGAGGCTGTTTGGAAGAAAAGAAAAAAAGCTAATGAATTTTTGGCTATCACTCTTTCTTAAAAACTCAACTCTCCTAAGGGAAAAACTCTGATATTTAGTTGAGCAGGTCGGTCTGCCCCCCACTTGATCCCATACTTAAGGTACTATTTCCAGCAAATTAAGAAGGTGTGTTTTTCAAATCCAAGGATTTCATTCCAAAACCAAAAAGGTTTCGAAATGATGTTTAATCTCCATAAAACTTGACTAAAATATTTCAGGATTCTAGTCTAAAGGTAGTATGTATATTTTTCTTGCCCTTGTAGGCATATGGACTGTTATTGATTTATTCAAAGGCTACAAAAAAGCTGTTAACAAAAATATATACCTATTTAAAAATCTTTCAATTCTTTCTGGAATAATCTTAATATTTTTTCTCTTTGGTCCATTTTTCTTAATATCTCCTGTTAAAATTGGCTATTCATCTTTAAAGTCTGATTGTATTACCCTTTTCTACCCCACTTCTTATGAAACAAGAGGACAGGAAATCTTTGTAATGACCAAGGAAGCTGAGGAGAATGTTAAGGATTTTTATGGAAACACTAAAAACATAAAAGTTCTAGTTGGTTTATCAAATATTGACATGCTTCGCTTTGGTTCGCACCCAAAAGCTAATGGGGCAGGAACAGTTTTTGGAATTGCAATAAGGGAATCAAAGGCTACCTCAAATATCATTGCTCATGAAATGTCTCATAAAAATTTAGCTGAAATTTCAAACGTTAAAACCTCTGCAAAATTTCCAAGATGGTTTGATGAAGGATTGGCTTCATATCTTGGAAAAATGGATTACTATAAAAACGAACAGGACTTAAAAGATGATTTAGACAGAGGAATGTACAGAAAAGATATCACTGAATGGAAGGGCATTAGAGGTATTTTTCAATGGTTAAACCTCACGTTTATAAAACCAAATCCTAGATTGATATATGGACAAACATATTTAATGGTCAAGTATCTTTTTGATGAATACGGGCAGGAAAAAGTATATGATCTCGTTTTAAAAGCCTCTCAATCAAACTTTGACAAAGCATTTATTGAAGTTTTTGGAATAACCGTTAATGATTTCCATAAAGAATTTATTCAATACATCGAGAGGTCACCTCACAAAAGTTCCTGAAATAGTTAATTAGATTCTGAATCAAACAGGTCCAGACCTGCTTGATCCTAAACTTGCGGTATTATTTCTGGTGAGTTGAATTCCATGGCCTAGACCGATCTAGTCCTTATAACTGGACATTGTGCCCAGGGTTCTTAATCCCGGATAATTGAGCAATTTGGTCTAGAACCTTCTAATCTTATAATTAAACTAAAGAAGCACTATCGAGAACTTCCTGTTTGTTATTTTCTTCTTTTATATAAAAAATTGTCCAATATTTATTAAATCCTGATTTTTTGAGTGCTTCGAACCGATGCGTTCCGTCTGCTAAATGAATCTCTCCCCAATAATCTGATGAGATTAGTGGAGTAAAAGATTCACCTCTTTTTAAACATTTTGTAAAATATAATATCCGTTTTTCCCATTTATCGCGGTTTTCTCGAAATATCATATCCTTTTCATACCCCATCACTCTTTTTAATTTATCAAGTGGATACTCTATAAGATCTGACCAAATATATTTTTCTTCTTTCAGTACTTTCCCAAGTTTTTTGTTATTACCCTCACTATTTAGGTAACCGAGAACCCATTGGTGAAGTTTTCCCTTCTCTTTTGCTTTCAGTGCTGAATTTAAATTATATTTAAGCAATATATTCATTATAACTGAACATACCTGTCTAGTACCCAAAAGATCAATATGCTACTGTTTTCAATCTCAATATAGTTGCATATGTTAAAATCGAAATATGCTTGTATATCTTGTTAGACATGGAGAATCCGAAGGAAATAAAAAAGGGTTTCATCAAAGCCCAGTGGTAACACTTACTAAAGAAGGCATAAAACAGGCAAAATCTCTTGCTAATAGATTAACCAATCTCAAAATTGACTTCATTTATTCCAGTCCACAAGTTCGTGCTAAACAAACTTCACAAATTATATCCAAAAAGTTAGGAGTTCCAATTGAATTCTGGGAAAACTTAAAGGAAATAAAAAAACCAAGTGAAATTTGGGGGAAACCAGTAGATGATGATCTTGCCATGAAGATTAAGAAATTGGCAAG
The DNA here is from genome assembly GCA_018826545.1 of Patescibacteria group bacterium. GTDB lineage: Bacteria > Patescibacteriota > Microgenomatia > UBA8517 > UBA8517 > JAHKAL01. Next base: position 10,757 of record JAHKAL010000010.1, read on the forward strand.
GGAAGACTTTATTAAAGGAAACAAAAAGTACTCTGACGAAGAAACTTTTGAAGAATTGAATCAAAGAGGTAAAAATGTACTTGACTATTTACTTAAAGATCACAAAGATCAAAATATTTTATGCATATCCCACAGCGCAATGATAAAAATGATAGTGGGTAAAATAATTTTTGGAAAAAATCTAACTCCTTCCGAATATCTAAATTTAAGAGAACATACTTGGCTAATAAATACAGGAATAACCGTTTGTGAACATACCAACAAATGGGGATGGACACTTATTTCATGGAATGACACAACACACCTCTAGAAATTTAATTGGGTTTTTCCAAACATTATGCTCTTCAGCTAAGGTACCCTGTTAGGCTGAGTGCTCTAGGCCCATTCTATTACTATAACAATTGTTTCACTTCAAGGTTAAATAAGACACTATAAAAGGAGATGTAACAAATGCTCTTGAGAGTGGTACTTGACAAAAAGTAATACTTTCTGTAAAGTGACAATTGCATATGTTCTACAAACGTAAAGTCTATACAGATCTTCTCTTACATGCTCAAACACCTCTTGTAACCGTTCTTACAGGAATGAGAAGAACTGGTAAGACCACCCTTATTCAACAGCTTCTTTTGGATATTCCCAACAAAAACTCACTTTATCTGGATTTACAGCGTCCTGACAATCGCGAGCTTTTTGATGAAAAAAACTATGAAGCTATTCAAAAATCCTTTATCGCTCGAGGACTATCTGCTAGTGAACCAATGGTAATCGCTCTGGATGAAATACAACTGGCTCCAGACGTATCCAGCGCAATCAAGTATTTATCTGATCATCATAAAATCAAGTTTATTGTCACTGGTTCAAGTTCGTATTATCTTAAGAATTTATTTTCCGAATCATTATCTGGAAGAAAGAAACTCTTTGAACTACATCCTCTGGACTTCGGAGAATTTCTTACTTTTAAGGAAATTTCATTTTCACAGACTGATTGGGAAAAAGGAGAATTTAATACCCCAGAGTATAGTCGTCTTTCTTCTTCTTATTATGAAGAATACATTCGTTTTGGTGGCTTTCCTCAAGTGGTACTCGCTCAATCTGAAATTGAAAAACGAGATCTTTTATCAGATATCATGTCTTCATATGTGAATATTGATATTCGTTCGCTTGCAGATTTTTCTGATGAACGAAACCTGTACTCTCTTGCAAAACTTTTGGCTGGAAGAATAGGTAGTAGAGTAGAATATACAAATTTATCACAGCTTGTAGGTTTATCCCGTCCGACTGTTACTAACTATATTTCTTTTTTTGAAAAGACTTATCTTATAAACACAGTTCCTGTATATACAAAAAGTGTTGATCGGGAAATCGTAAAATCTAGAAAGCTTTACTTTTGCGATACCGGACTTGCCAATACTTTAGCAGAAATTTCAAGTGGAGCCCAGTTTGAGAATACACTTTTCAATCAACTGGCAGGAATTGGGCAAGTCCAATACTTCGCCCTAAAAACCGGACACGAAATTGACTTCATTTTAAATAATAATTTAGCAATTGAAGCAAAAGAAACTCCTCTAGAAAAGAATTTAACACATTTAACCCATATGGCTACAAGTATTCGAATTCCCAACTTCAGACTTATTGGTAGACATCAATCTCCAAAGTTTACAAATTACACATGGGCAGGATCAATATTGTGATATAGGAAAGTCGTATACCACATTATTCGACGTACAAGATTGGCAAATGAGACATTATAAAAAAGACGTTCAATTAAATTTGAAGTTTGTATACTTCTACAGCGTTTTTACAAAATATTTTTTCTTTCTCTCCATCACTTATTTTTAATGACCTCACTAAAGCAATTTGTTTATCAATACTACACATTGGCCAATCGGTACCAAATATAACTTGATTTGGTCTATCTTTTACAGTCTTCTCAAGTACTTTTTTCATTTTCTCTATTCCCCCACTTTTTTCTAAAACTTCTGGATCAGCAGTTCCAGCTAATTCAAAATAGATATTTGGAGTATTTTTAGTAATTTCATAACAATATTCAATCTTAGGCCAGAAATAATGAGTGATGATAACTTTTAATTTTGGGTACTTCTTTGCAACCTTAACTATATATTTAGGATCATTGTATTCTGACACTTTTGAATCATTGGAATTCTCTCCCGTATGAAAAACAATAGGAAGATTTAATTTCTCACAAATTGAATAATACGGAAAGCATCTTTCATCTGTTGGATAGTAAGGATCATGACCCGGAAAAAATTTCAAGCCTTTTATTATTCCCCTCTCCATTAATTCTCTATATTTATGAACTTTACTGCTTCCTCTTTGAATAATCTGTGGACTTCCCAAAAGAAAAAATTCTTTATATCCTTTGGTAAGTTCGATTGCTTTTTTAAGGTCGGCTATATCAATAAGATGTTCAATATTGTCAGGAATAACAATTGCATAATTGACTCCATTCTTAGCCATTTCTTTCAATAGAAAATCTCTGTTTTCCTCAAGGGATTTAGTATTATCTTCATAAAGTGAAATGTGAACGTGTGAATCGATAATCATTTGCTGAGCATACCGCTCTAGTACCCAATTATCCCATAACTACTCATTCATTTTATAAAAGTAAGATAACGCCAACAACTGTAATTACTGCTCCAACTAGTGTTTTTGCTATATTAACCCTTTCTTTAAGAAAAATTATTGCAAGTATAACAGTCACAATTACTTTTTTAAAATTATCAGCGATCGAAACAGTAAATCTTCCGTCACCACATCCAGCATCTAAAACAACCTTATCTTTTGAAGAAAGTTCGAGAAGTTTTTGCTTGAAAACCTTTTCTGGTTCTCCATCGGGAAAATCGGCAATAAATTTGGCAGGAGTAGTATAATTCCCAAACTTTTTAGCAACTTTGTCATAAAAATCCTGAGACATAAGCAAAGTATATCAAATAAAACTACTATTAAACTTTCTAATGAATTAGGCGCCTGTTTTACCCGATCCAATTACATAGAATAGTAACAAGGCTCTTACACCAGCTTTAACATCCATAAGACTTATCTTAAAAATATGCATTTTCTACCTGTTACTGGTAAACTTTCAATTACAAACCAAATGTTCAATAAGTATCTTGCAACTCCAACCGATCTTAGAACTGTTACCGAAGCACTAAAGTTCGTTATGCATCCTAAAATAAGATTTGTTTTCTCAGACATATCTAGGATTGAAAATACACAGATAGTCTCTTATGACAGCAAGAATATTTATCTATGGTATTTGAATTCACCCAAGTGTTTAAAATTCTCACACAGGCTTCAAATTCCCGATGAATGGCAAAGAGGATGGTGGGCAGGTATTATTTCCGAAGAGTTGAAAAAATATGTTCCAATAAAGGGTGAGAAGCCAGTTATCAATGGCGGGTTACTAACACCATTCATTGAGCTCCAAAGGGCGAAAGAAGTTATGGAAAACCCATATGTAACGAAAGAATCATATCTTGCAACGATAATTCATGAATTGGGACATATTTACTGGAATAGTTTCAAGCTTTGGTGGCCATCAGACAAAGAAAGGAACATCAATCTTTTAGAAGAGGCTAAAAAACTCTATACAAATAAAATTACTAATAGAAAATTTAACATAAAGTATCCTAGCCCGATTTATGCGAGTGAAGTCTTTGCACATTGCACAGAATATTACGCAAGTGAGTTATTTTGGCCCAAACACAAAAGGAATTTCGATAAATTTGCGGTCTCACAAATTAATATGATGGCTGTAACGGAAAAGAACAAAAACCTAAACGTCGAGGATTCGGTTTTGGAACCGACAAAAAACCAACACAACTATTCAATGATTGTTGGCAAATTCCTAACAACCAAACACCCCAAAGACTGGCCAAATTTGCTTACAAAACTATAATCAAATTAACCAGGATAACAAGATGGTCTTGGATATGGTCTTGGCGGCTCCGGTGCTTTTCCATTTGGATAGCAAGGTAGCATATCCGGACCACACGGCCTCATTGCTGGTGGACAATTGTTGGGATAACAATCCGTATTGGGTCTGCAGGCCGCATTTGGTGGGCAATCCGCTGGCGGACAACTACCTGCTTTTGCCGGTGTAACCAAAACAATTTTTGGTTCTCCAATTTGTGTATTAAGTTGTTCAGCTTTCATTATTTTCACCCCCTTTCTGCATAACATCCTCTATTATTGGTTTTAATGTCTCATCGTAATAAGGTTCTCCTTTTTCATTAACTCTCCAAACACCTTTTGCCCATTCACCAGTATAAGGATTGTAAGTGCACCTGGGATAGGGGGCAGTAAGATATTGTCCATTCCCTTGGTTTGCTCCTTCAGAAAGCGGTCGACAATCAAAACACGCATACCTATACTCACAATCCTGACAAACTAATACATTATCCTTTGTGCTTTTCCAAACTGATTTAAGATTGTCTCCTGAAACAACTTGTGTAAGAGTCGTTTTCTGAGTATTGCCAACTATCATACTCCTCGAAAAAATACAGGGGAGAACGTCTCCATTATCCGTAATGGCAGTTTTGCCCAAAAGGCAAGGGTGTCCGGAGACATTCCTTGATAAAACATCTTTTGTAATTGAAAAACTAGGTGACAACATCAGACTATATTTCACAATAGATTCTCTAGTTGGCATTATTGATGGATTATCTCCTCTCCCGTTAGGTCTTAAAACATCGGGCTGTTTATGAGAAAATCCCATTTCTTCTACGAACTTCTGAGTCTGGTTAATTGTCTCTTCATTCGGACGCATCAACACGGTCTCAACCCTGACGGGGACACCGACATCTTGCAAAAGCTTTAACGCCTCCATTGTCTTCCTAAAACTACCTGGGGTTTTTGTTATTGAATCATGTATGATTTCATCGTTCGAATAAAGGGATACGGCAACATTTAAACCAAGTGTTTTAATTTTTTGAACTTTTTCTTTAGTAAGTAATGTGCCATTTGTAAAGATCTCGATAAATTCAAAACCAACAGATCTAGCGTATTCAACAAGATCAAACACCGTTTCATTATTTTCACCCTTGTATAACGTTGGTTCACCTCCAATAAACTGACATTTTCTACATCCCAAAGAATAAGATTCATTAATTAATTGTTTCCATCTCTCAAAAGAAATTTTTCTATCGACTTTTTGAGGTTCGGAAACCTTGTCTTCTCCAGCTGGGATACCCATCTCTTTTCTGTAGGTAGATGGCATACATTCCGCATAACAATGAATACAACTTTCATTACAGTCGTCAGAAACAATTTCAAACCAAACAAATTGTAGAGAAGGACTTTGTAGAAGCTTTGGAAGTATTTTCTTTCTATCACTTTTTTCTTTAGATACTAAATTCATCAGTTCAAGTTTTTTCCAGAATTCTGGATTTTCAGTTTCTCCTGTTAAGATATCACAGGCAGATTGATTAATTGAATAAATATTAGAAGAATTTAAATCATAGATTGCTCCTCTTGACACTCCTGGGACAAAAAAGACACCATCTTTAAACGTGTATTCACCCGAAAATAAATGTTCTTTAATATCCAGGTTACGTTCTTTCATGGTCGCGCTGAATATAGGCTAGAACCATTGAGTTGTCAAGTTATCTAAATATTATTCTTTAAATATGCCCTAAATAATATTACAGGATTAAATGGTTCGAATCCCGTTTCTGTCACTGGTTATGGGTTCATTTGGTTCAAATCCCATTTACTCTTAAATAATATCCTTATAACTCAGCCTTAAAGTGAATTAATTTAACTAGCATAAACTGGTCGTTTTTGGTCAAGGTAAAAGAGATTCGAACGAAGGATTTTTGAGGGTAACAAACCGTTATAATCCTCACTTTCCAAAATTGGTCTTTTGAAAGAAAACATGGGATATTCGAGAAATTAGGGTCACTAGAGGTGCCCGTCTTGGCTGAGCATTATGGTCTAGAACCATATAGACCCATAACCTATTATCCCAAGTGTACCACATCCAAGGCTAAATGAGACATTTGGGACACTATAAAAGGCAATACCTTAAATAACAGACTTGATGTAGTTTGATATAGTCTTGTGTCTGAAACAAAATTAGGACGATCCATGAGGCCCTCTGGTTGCCCGTCCTTCAGAACCAGATTTGGGGAAAAAACCGAGCTCTCGCTCTAGGAATTCAACATCTTCTGGATCAGTAATGGCCTTTTTATCTGACATACCGGTATTTGTCTCATTATCATCCGACTTCACCCTTAAACTCTTGATACAGACTTTAATTTTTTCTATGATTCCTACCGAGGGTCTTTCTGTCATTTGGCGTAGTGTATAGTACTATATCCGATTAATCAATTTCTCATCTTTTACTTCCCAATCAAGAATAGTCTTAAAATAATCTTCTGGTTCTTCGGCGCGCCGAATCTGTCTAAACAAACCATCTGTTTGGAGTAAAAATTCTGCTGGGCGAAGCTTTCCATTAAAATCAAACACTTTACTACGACCATAAGCTCCAACATCGTGAATCACAACAATATCTCCGGGGTTAAGAACGGGTAATTTACGATTAATTGCAAATTTATCATTATTCTCACACAGTGAACCAACGACATCGTAAATCTCTTTTAACCCACCACTCTCTTTTCCCAGAACACTAATGTGATGATATGAACCATACATTCCGGGTCTCATCAAATCTGCCATTGAAGCATCAAGTCCCGCAAAACGCTTATAACTTTCTTTTATATGTCTAACGGTAGTTACAAGGTACCCATGTTGTCCGGTAACAAACCTTCCACCCTCCATAAAAAGTTTACATTGTGCCATATCCCCACCAGATACCAATTTCTCATAAATATTGTGTATTTTTCCAGCAACATCTTCCAAATTGATTGGTTTTTGGTAAGGACGATAAGGAATACCGATGCCACCACCCATGTCGATAAATTCCAAATTAATTCCGGTGGTTTTTCGTAATTCCACTGCAATATCAAAACAAAGTTTAACCGTATCTATAAAATGATCAGCATTCAAGTCGTTTGACATTATCATCATATGCAATCCAAATCGTTTGATTCCTTTTTTAAGTGCCTGTTTATAAGTTTCAAACAGTTGATCTTTCCTCATACCAAATTTATCTTCTACAAGGTGCTCCCAAGTTATAAGTCCATTGTTCCTGGTTGGTCCTGGATTGTAACGAAGACATAGTACTTCAGGTAAACCCGCTAAATTTTCTAGATACAACAGATGATTTGGGTCATCGAGATTTATAATAGCCTCCATTTGCCTGGCTTTCTTAAACTCCTCTTGCCCCGTATCGTTTGATGTAAGCATTACAGACTCACCAGTCAATCCTACGCCCTCTGCAACCATTAGTTCAGGCACAGAGCAGCAATCCACATTACACCCCTCTTCTTTTAAGATATTAATAATTTCTGGATTTGGTATTGCCTTAATCGGAAAGTATTCTTTAAAACCCTTATTCCACGAAAAGTTTTTGTATAAAGCACGAACAGAATTTCTTATTCCTTGTTCGTGATATATGTAAAATGGAGTCGGATACTGTCGTACTAAATTTTGAATCTGTTTAGGGGTGAATGGAATAGGCTTATTCATTACTTTTGAGGTCTTGCGTTTCTCTCGATGTGATCCATTATAATTTTAGGTGTATCGATTCCAAATTCGTCATAGGGATCTCTAAATCCAGGGGCAGCATTAACCTCCAAAAGAACATATTTCCCATTACTTTGGATATAATCAATTCCATTAAAATAGAGGCCGGCTTTTTTTGAAACCGTCAGGGCAAAATTGTACAAATCCTTTTTGACAAGAACCAGCTCATAACGGGAAGTCGTACCTTCTCCGGTTCGCCACGAATCAGGTATTCTTAAATAGGCACAGATTATTTTAAAATCGGAGCCATGATTAAGGGTTAAAACCCTACCAACACCATCGGTGAAAGGGATGTATTTTTGGACTATTAAGCCTTTTGATTCTTTATATTTGTCTGCTGCCTCTTGTGGTGAAATTCTATCAATACCTTTAGCCCACCAGCTGAAAGGGTCTTTAATAACTACATACTCATCAGGCATGAATTTTCTAATAACCTCACCATTGTTCGATCCATCTAAATTGTATGACTCGGGAACCAAATCTGACATAAGCGCATGGGTTTTTCTCTTGTCCATTGAATTCATAATAGCCTCAGGAGGATCGACCATTAACGGAACTTTTCCTCCTTCTGATTGTCGCCTCTCATATTCTCCCTTCAAATCCTCATAAAAGGCGGTACTTGTTATAGCGCTTAAATCGATGTGGACATCACAATCTAACAAGCTCTTTAGCGATGGAAGATTGGTTTCGTCAAAAACAGAGATATAATGCTCTCTTTTGGCTATCTCAGAAATAAGTAGGGGCATGCTCTCCCAAAAGATTTTGGAGGTTAAAAGGTTGACTGACAGTCGCTCTTTCATAAGTGAGGCTAGTATACCACACGAAAGGATTAATTGACATAGTTTGTTCTAGTCTTTTGTGATAGAATTGACAAATTCTAGCTATGGGAAATTCAGTACTTTTCTTCGAGAAATATCCTTTTATGGGAGTTGAGTTATTCGGCCTGTTGGGCAATAACTACCGTCTATTGTCATATTATGATGATGATTGTTACAAGATGCTTAAAAAATCAGGTTATCCAGTCATAACTTATGGCAATGTCAATTTCCTTGAAACCATAGATTCTGACAAAGCAGTTGGATTTATACTCTCCGACAACCAATATCTCAAAAAAACCATAAAAGAGGACGGAAATGACGACAAAGCTTTATTCTTTTATATGAGTGAGGAAATGGATAAGTTGTGTAAAAGACAGAAAATCAAAATGGTCCTTCCTTCGTATACTGTACAGGAAAGGATGGGCAATAAACTATTTTTGCAGGATATTTGTAAAAAATTGGGGATAGAAGTAAATAAATCTATCTCGATTAATAAAGTAGATGAAGATGTCTCTAAAATTTATACAAAATGTTTAGATGAACTAGAAACTCCATTTATAGTACAAGGGGGTCTGGGTGTTTCCGGAGAAGATACGTTTATTATTAATTCGGAACAAGAATTAACTAATTACTTACCAAAATTAAGCAATAAATTTAGGGCCAGTAAATTTCTTAAAAAGAATATTCCTCTGTCTGTCCATATCTGTATAACTAAAGATAAAACTTATTACGAAGGCCCATACATTCAGCTTGTGGGTTTTAGGGAGTTAGCAAAAAATCCATTTCAATTTACAGGAAACGATACAAATCAAAAAATTATTACTGAAGATATTAAGAAAATAATATTTGAATTAAGCAAGAAATTATCAAAGTATGCAGAAAGTGAGGGATACTTGGGAATCCTGGGTATCGATTTTCTTTGGAACTTAGAAACCGAAAAAGTTTATGTTCAGGAGATAAACAGTAGACTTGTTGGCTTAACACGTTTACTTACTGGAATACAAAAGGAACAGAAAATAATCCCCGATCTTGTGCGGCATATAAATGAGTTTACTAAATTAAAGATCAACAAAAACTATCAAAGCAAAAAAATAAGTCTATCAAAAAATAATTATTCACAGATATACATCTCACATAATTCAGATAATGAAGTTCTCGTCAAAAAATATTTATTACCTGGAATTTATAAAATCACTGGAAATGGTTTGGTGAGAACTAAAAACTCTCTTTTTGTTTCAGATATGAATCCAGATGAAATACTTGTAAATTTTTCCATTTATGGGGGTACAAAATTACATGCAGATCAGGTTATGTTTAAAATCATTCTGAAGTCTTCAGTATTAAGTGAAAATAAATATGAATTAAATGAAAACTTAGTTAAAATAATTAAGACATTAAAATCTGAAATATTATGAATGAAACATTGTTGGACAAAATCATAGAAAACGGTTTATTAACTCTTTCAAATACACATGGTGTGAATTTCCGTGTCGACAATATTATATTGGGTAAATCAATTTATACGATGAAAAATTGTGACAGGATATTTACTGACATGAATATTTGCCTAATACTTTTGGAGCAAGGTTATGGATTTACTTATTTTCAAGACGATATCGACTTCAAATTAGCAGAAAAATATGTTAATTGGGATCTAAGGGATGTTTTGAAAGAGGGAATTCCATTATTTTTCAAGGTAGCCTTAGCCGATGCAATCTATTCGGTAATTAACAATTTGAATCATAGATATAATTACAAACATCTTACTGGTACTTTAAGACGCAAGGCGAAGCTGAGAGCCAGGGAGTTGGTAAAGGATATCCCCAGAGGATCGAGTGTGGTCTTGTTGGGAGCTGTAACAGAAATTATTGATGAATGCGCAAAAAAGAAAATAAATTTATCTGTCCTAGATTTAGAGCCATCCAAAATTGGTCTTACAATTGATGATAATAAAGTGGAAGATTCTAGCAAAGTTTTTTTGGAGAAAATTAATAATGCCCAATATGTGGTAGCAACAGGAATGGTGTTTGTTTCCAGTACTGCAGATTTTCTTTTCGATGAAGCCAAAAAAGATGTATTCAAGTTAATACTTTATATGGAGACAGGTTCTAATTTCGGAGGTGAATTAACAAAGTACGGAGCTTACAAGGTACTCTCTGAATTTTTCCCATATTATGATTTTAATGGTGACACAAGATATTTAGTACACAAGAAGAAAAGATTTCTAGGTATATTTTAATCCTTCCTGTTTTTAAGGGTTGGGAAAGCAATGACGTTTCTTATTGAATGAGTTCCTGTCATAATCATGACCATTCTATCAATGCCAAGACCCAAGCCACCAGTAGGGGGCATTCCATACTCCATTGCTGTCAGAAAATCCTCATCAAGAGGATGAGTTTCGTCATTACCTTCCGCTTTTGATTTAACTTCTTCTTCGAAAAAATGCCTTTGCAAATCCGGATCATTCAATTCAGTGTATGCATTACCAATTTCTTTACCGCCGATATAAGGTTCGAACCTCTCAATTAATTCGGGATTATTCCGGTGAAGCTTACAAAGAGATGTAGTTTCTTTCGGAAAATCAGTAATAAATACAGGACCGATTAGTTTTTCTTCAACTAGTTCGAAGATGGAAGCAATAGTTAGGCCCCCATTAAATAAACTTCCTCTTTTACCGACCTGGACTTTAAGTTTAATTGCTTTTTGTTTTAATTCTTCATCGTTAAGTTTTTCAATATCAAATCCTAAATATTTTTTAATTGCTTCGGATATGGTTAATCTTTCCCATGGGGTCTTCAGATCAATATTAAACCCGTTATACTCTACTTTCGTGGTTCCCAAAACATTCATTGAAACTTTCGAATAAAGTTCCTCAGTAAGCTCCATTATTTGATTGTAATCTGCATAAGCCCAATAGCATTCCATCATTGTGAATTCCGGGTTGTGTGTCGCATCAATTCCTTCATTTCTAAAGTTGTGGTCAATTTCAAAAACCTTTTCAAAACCACCGATAATTAATCGTTTTAAATAGAGCTCATCAGATATTTTTAAATAAAAATCCTCTTTTAAGGTGTTGTAGTAAGTTTTAAATGGTCTAGCATTAGCACCGCCGTAAATTGACTGTAAGGTAGGAGTTTCTATTTCCAAAAAACCTTTTTCACTTAAAATTTTTCTGACTTCTGCAACTATTTTTGACCGAAGTTCTATAACCTTTTTAGATTCAGGGTTTACTATAAAATCTAAATATCTTTTCCTATACCTCTCCTCAACATCCTTTAAGCCATACCAAGTACTCGGAAGTGGTCTTAATGCCTTCGATAAAACTTTTATTGAGGAGCATTGAACGCTTATTTCACCAGCAACAGTTTTGAAAATCTTTCCGGAAGCTTCTATAAAATCCCCAATATCTAAAAGATCAATTAGATTGAATTGTTCCTCGCCAACTATTTTTTGGCTAATAAACACTTGAATCTTATCTGTTTCATCAACCAGGTCAAAAAAAACGAGTTTACCGTGACCTCTTTTACTCATAATTCTCCCGACAACGACAACCTGCTCGTCCATCATTCCTTTGGCCTCTTTATTAGTCTGTTGGCGATCAGAAGAGTGGGGGTATGGGTCAATACCTATTTCCCTTAATTTCTTGAGCCTTTCTCGCCTTATTTCTTCTGTATCTTTATTTATTGTTGTTTTATCCATATAAACGTTTCAATTTTAGCATTTGAGCTCAGTAAAGGAAAGTGGCTTTAATAAAAAATACTGCGAAGATAAAAATAATAGTCAATAGTTGATAATCGTCATAAATTACCCCTTGTGCGACTCTCTTTAACTAGTTAATTATTTTTTTATCTCCAGTAATCATCACACCTTGTTTCAAAACATGCTGTGCAACAATCTCTGCAAACTTTTTTGCGTGCTCTTTACTTAATCCTACTCTGGCAACCACCACAGCTTGATTTGTACCCGCTATTCCTTGCCCAATATCAAATACAAAACCATTTTCACTTGATGAAACTCTTATTACATCTGCATAAAGAATTGGTGTACGCATAGGATCTATGTTTACTTTTATAGGCGTTGGTATTTTTTTCTCTGTTTTTTCCACATTTATCACCACCTTATTGTCACTTTTAATTTGAAACTACCATCTAGTCTCAAATCTATCACAATATATTTAAAAAATATTATAGAGACATCAGAATAATAATTTCCTTTTTAAATTTATCTGCAAAACTTTGTAAATTGGAATAATCTTTATGAATAGTTCTATTGACTCCCATTTTCTGTGGCTCAAGATTATATTCAGGAACAGAAGAAATAG
>JAHKAL010000011.1 GCA_018826545.1 Patescibacteria group bacterium
AAAAAAATATATAAAAAAATTAAAGATCCTTTAATAAAAGAAATTCTATATAAATCACTACACTAGTAAAAAATATTTCTCTTAAAAAAGAGAACAATAAAAAGAAGAAAATTATCTTATCATTCCAAAAGTTTCTGGAAAAATTGTTTCTTTAGGAGTAATTAAAAACATCATATGTTCTTCTCTTGTAACATATTTTCTATTTGCAAGCTCATCTACAATTTCGTTTTCATCCCACCATCTATGATCAAACTCCATAATATGAAAACTTCTATCACTTCCTGCAAATCTCTTATACGGATCTGATAACATGATGATGTTATTGACTGTATCTACATGCGTAACAACAGAATAATGACCATCATCTTCATCCGCATCTTCATAAAAAACTCCCTGCCATTCAACACCAACTGGAAATCCATATTCTTCTACAACTTGCTGAAGATCAGATAATGAAGAATTTTCCTTGAACCAAAAATTATATTCAGGTGCTAGAGCCTTTACTGATTTTGCCATCTCAGCAACAGTAATTCCATATACTTTCAACTCTTCTTCACTCTTTTGGATAACATTTACAAACTCATCCTGATCAAAATAAACTCCCACAAAAGAAAAAAGCATCTCTATTACAGCAGGACCGCAGTGGGCGTTGCTTTTTTGACAAACCCTCTTCATTGTTGAAAAAAAAGGATTATGAAATGGATTTTGCATATTTTGAAAGAAGGGAAGCTAATGTATCTTCAAAAGCTACCCCATGCATTTTCATTACCTCAGTCATAGGTAACCCCGTATCAGGTCCAAAAGCAGTATTGGGATTGCTGTCTGTGTAGTAAGGAGTATTTGTACTATCTTCAACCCTAACATCAAATTTTGCATAATCCTTATGATGAAGCCCATTAAAGGCTCTTATTGATAGTTTTTTTATTTTTTCTCTTAAAGCCTCATCTTCAACTAGCTTGTATTTATAAGCATACAAATCATCATAAGACTCAAGAGAAGTAAAGAAATGTTTTCCGTCTGGTTTTTTTCTAAAAACTTTCTCTGCCATAAAAACTCTCTTTTTTGTTCCATCATCAAAAACCACAACTGTTATTTCAGGTCCATCAATAAATCTTTCAACAATTACAGGTAATCTATATGTTGTAATCATTTCATCAACTCTCTTTTGCACTGATTCAATAGTTTCTTTAACTGCTTTATTATCAATTCCAACACTTCCTCCACCTTCATTAAGTTTTATTATCAAAGGAAGTCCCAATTCTGTATCAATCGAAGAGCCTACTCTTCTAATAAACTGAAAAGCTGGTGTTGGAATATCGTATGCGACAAGAAGTCTTTTTGTTAAATTTCTATTATTTCCTATAATAAGTCCTTCCATTCCTGAGCCAGTATATGGAATGCTTGAAAGCTCCAAGGCTGCAGGAACTGAAGTTTGAAGTCTGTCTTTTCCTTTTAGGGTATCTACCAAGTTAATTACCACATCTGGTTTATCAACTAAAAGGTTAGTTAAAAAATATTGATCCCCGGGGTAAAGTTTTACATTTAACCCCAACTCTCCTACTTTTTGGGCAACCTCCTCTGCCCTTTGCTCTACTTCTATCTCTGCTTCATAGGCTTCTTTAGTTGGAAAGTCTTCTCTTTCAACATGAGAATATGCCACAGCTACCAAGCTAAGCTTCTTTAATGCATCTTTATCAATTGCAAGTTTTATCTTTTTTTGAGAGGTAGAAGATTTTGAATTGTTTCCGTTTGCCATGTTTTCTTAAATTAATATTATCATAAAATTATTACTTGTTTTCCCATGTTTTTATCTCTTTTTGGGGAACTTTTAATTTTTTAGGCATTAATAAATACAAAACAACAGAAACTATCATCGTCAGAAAACCCATAGCTACAAAAGTTTTTTTCTCTCCAACCAATGAAGACAAAAAACCTGCCATAATTGGACCAATAATATAAGCAAGACTTGCAGTTGAATTGGAAAGACCTATCATGTGTTTTCTTTCTCTACCCATCCTGGCAACAATATCTGAATAGACTCCATCAGTTAAAGGGTAAACCACAGAAAGCATTAAGCTAGACAGAAACACCATAGCTAACTGCCAAAAAACACCATCAAACAAACCCAAAACTGCTAAAAATATTCCTGACAAAAAGAAGAATTTAATCGCCAGCTTTTTTTTGCCTTTGTATATTTTAAGTCTTACAACAACAAAACCCATAAAAATAGATGGCAAGGCATATAGAGGTAAAAATAGAGTTCCCCAAATATTCTTTTTAGCCAATTCTTCGGTCCATATCGCTCCTATTGTCCAAAAAAATGAGTCATTTAAACCAAGCAAAATACTTAAAAAAATTACTGGCCAAACATGTTTAAAAAGCACTCCCCAATGCCCTATCTCTTTGACTAGATTTACTTCTTTTAAATCTATTTCTATTGGTCTTTTATGTTCCTTTCTTGTTATTTGCAAAATAATATAACCTATTAAAACAAAACCTATTGCAAATATTCCAGGATATACTTCACCTTTTAAAAATAGCCAACCGGCAATCATTGGTCCAAAAAAATATGCTAAAGATCTAAATACTCTTAATATTCCCCAAGCACCGGACCTTAATTTTAAAGGAACACTATCAGCAACGAATTGCTGTTGGGCAAATCCTAAAAATTCATAATAAAGTCCCCATGATACCATTCCAAAAAGAAAAATTAATATTAATGGAGTAAAACTCGCCTTAATTAATAACAAAGAAAAAATAATACTGGTAATTATTGCCAATATTAGTAATTTTCTTACACTAATTCCTTTTATAAGTTGAGGTAGTATTAGATCGGTACCTAATCCAATAACAGAAGAAAAACTAATTATAAAACCCATGGCTATAATATTCTCTAAAGAATCATGCAAAAGATTTGGTACCCAAAAACTTAAAATTGCATCTCCGAGAAGAATAAAAAATAAAACTAATGAAAGAGTAATGACTTTAGACCAAACACTGTTCTTTAATATTTCCTCAGGTTTTTTAATAAACATAGATACTTATTATTTTGAGGCTATTTTAACAACTTGACAAGAGACTAATTGTTAGTTATTATTCGGGCAATGGATGAAGAACAAGTAGTCAAAGCTACAAAAAACAACGATTCATCTGAAAACCCCAGTTCGGTTAACAGTGTGCTTCTTGCAATTATTGTAGTTCTCCTTTTAGTTATAACCGCAGGTGCAGCTTATCTTTTTGGAACTAATAAAAAAGTAGAAGAAGAAACACCAAGTCCTACCGCAACTCAGGAAGAAATAACTAAAGTTGAAGAAGAAGTATCTGAAATGG